>CAZRIP010000045.1:0-26443 GCA_964600165.1 uncultured Elusimicrobia bacterium
GCTAGGGCCAGCGCGGCGACGGTCGCGCAAAATAGAAATCCCGCGCGATAGCCCACGTGGTGAACCATCGTTCCGACGATCACTTGGCTCAAGGACGCGCCGATTCCAACCGCCGTGGCGATCGCTCCCTGGGTCAGGTTGAATCGACCGGTGCCCCACGTAAGATCGGCGATCACCAGCACGGACAGGACTCCGAAAATCCCCGCGCCGACGCCGTCCAATATCTGGATCGCGACGAGCAACGGAGTGCTGGCTGTGAGCGTATAGAGAGCCGCCCGGATGGGAAGAACGGCGAAGGCGATGAGCAGCAGCGGCTTGCGTCCCCACGACTCGGCGAGACGACCCGCCCAGGACGCTATGAGAGTGATGGTGAATTGCGTCGTTATTACGCACGCCGACATGAACATCATCGAGCTTCGGCCTTTGCCCTTGGCGAGCATCTCTCCCAGAAGCGGGAGCATCGCCGCGTTCGCAAAGTGGAAAAGGACGGCGCAAACTAGGAAGATTATCAACGGCTTGTCTTTAAAAAGTTCCCACACTTGAGCGGGCTTGCCGTCCTTCTTTCCAGGCTCGACCTCCGAGGCCAAGCCTCTGGCGGCATCATTGTCGATCTCATCGCTTCGGATGAGCATCAGTGAAAGCAGCGTCGGAACCGCCAGCGCGACGACGAAGAAGAAGGTGTCTCGATTGGATCCGAAATAGGCGATAAGCCCCATCGCCGCCGCCGCGACGACGTTGCCACCGGAGTTGAACGTCTGGTTTCGCCCCTGGCGTCGGTCTAAAAGCTTGCGCCCGACGATTCCCAATGAGATGGCGGCGATCGCCGGGACGAAAATACTGTTGGCAACTCCGATTAATACCTCGGCCGTTATGACGGGCCAATAGGAGGGGAACAATGCAAGGGAGCAGGCGCCGATCGCCAAGGCGATGACGCCTCCCGCGATGAGCGCGCGCTTCGCCGGCAGCTTGTCGATGAGCGCTCCGGCCGGAGTCTGGGCGAGTAATCCCGCGATCCCCGATACGGTCAGCGCAAGACCGACGTCCTGCTCGTTCCATTTGTAAGCGGCAAGGTAGATGGCCAAGAACGGGCCGACGCCTGTTTGGACATCCGCAAGGAAGAAGTTGAGGCCGTCGAGACCGCGGAGAGATCTTGATGAGGGAGCCTTCGCTTCGTGGTGGCTATTCATCATGCCAAGAGAGACATGAGTTACTTCCTAAAAATGAGCGCGGCGCCGGCGGCGATCAGAGCGAAGCCGCCGAGCTGCTTGAAGCTGGGCGTCTCACCCAAATAGAACGTCGAGAATCCCACGAAGACCGACAGCGTGATGACTTCCTGGATCGTTTTGAGCTGGACCGCCGTGAATTGGCCGTAACCCCACCGGTTAGCCGGAACCTGAAAGCAGTACTCGAAGAAGGCGATTCCCCAGCTGGCCAGGATTGCCTCCCACAGCGGAGCCTGCCGGAACTTGAGATGGCCGTACCAGGCGGCCGTCATGAAGATGTTCGAGGCGATCAACAGGAAAATGGTGATCATTTACGGGCGCCCTCCTGAGCATGCATCGCTCGCAACGATATCCTATTCGTTCGGAGAAACCACATGCAACAGGCCGGCGAAGTCGTTATTTATTGACGATTAAGGGTCGCACACTGTGGATCAGCAACATTAATATGACGCAATTGGGACGTTCATCGGGCGATGGTCACCCTTGCGATTTTCACCCGCATCATATATACTTTTTTTAGATGCTAATTAAATGCGAGGTGCAGCCATGCTGAATATTCGACAGGATATTCATTCGCTGACGGATTTTAAGCGCCACACCGTCGATTTCGTGAAACAGCTCAAAAAGGGCCATCGCCCCTTGGTGCTGACGGTGAACGGACGAGCTGAGGTCGTCGTCCAAGATCCCGAGTCCTACCAGCGACTCTTGGAGATGGCGGAAAATTTCGAGGCCATTTCCGCCGTTCAAGAAGGGATGGCGCAAGCCAAGCGCGGTGAGGGAACAACTCTGGAGAAGTTCGATAAGCGCATGCGAAAGAAGCATGGCCTATCGCGTTAAGCTGACGCCGCGCGCGCAGAAAGACGTCGAGGAGCTTTACCGCTGGGTCGCCCTCCGCGCGCCTCACCAGGGAGCCGTATGGTACAACGGTTTGATCGATGCCATTGGATCGCTGGCCGATCATCCGCAGCGATGCCCGATCTCCCCGGAAGGAGTGGAACTCCGGGATGAAGTCAGGCAATTGCTTTACGGCAGGCGGCCCTATCGAATTCTATTTTGGATCAAGAGGAAAGAGGTTCAAGTTCTGCACGTTCGGCGAGGGGCGCGGAAACCGTGGAATCCCAAGGAGGAAATCGAATGACGCGTCGCGCGAAACGCCCTGAGAGCGGTCTCGATAAGTTTCTGCACGAAAGCATGTCCGAGGACAAGAAGTTCCGCGCCCTATTTCTCGCGGAGGCGAATAAGCTGCCGCAAGCCTCGCGGGCGCGCGTTCTCCGGAATCTTCGAAAGAATCCGTGACCCTGTAGTAAAGTATCAGGCGCTTGGCGCAGGGCGCCGAAAATCGTAAATTGTGTATAGAAATAATAGATTTCGTCCCCGTAGCTCAATGGATAGAGCACGTGCCTTCTAAGCATGCGATACAGGTTCGATTCCTGTCGGGGACAATCGATCTCGCGGCTCAGAAGATCAGGAAGCTGACGATGATCAGCGCCGCGCCGATGACCATGGAGCCGGCCTCGCCGTTCTGCTTTCCGCGCGCCAAGTAGTAGACGCCGAGCAGCGCCAAGATCGAGCAGCCGACGACCTTGAACGGAAAGCTCGCCGTGGGGTTGAAAGACAAGCTGGGCGGCGCGGGCGACGGAGGATTCATTTCGGCCGCGCGGCCGGTTCCGCGGGCATCGTCGCCGTCGCCGATGACGCCGCGACGCCGTCCACCCACTTCTGCCACGAGTCGTAGTCATGGCGATCGTAGGATTGCTGGGATAACACTCCTAGGAGCGTGAACGCGAGATCGTGGTTGCTCGGCTGCGAGAGCTTGAGCAGCGGCACGAGGTAAGGCGCCGCGCGTGAGATCACGTAAGGACGATAAGCGACGTTGTCGACGAGGCCGACCAGCACGCCCATCGCCTTCGATCGATCCGAGACCGTGGGATAGTCGAGCGCCGCGATGATGTCGCGCGCGTCGAGAAAGATCTCCTTGTGATAGATCGCGAGGTCCGAGAGGATTTGGAGCGCGGCGGATCGCACCTCGACGGACGGATCGTGGAGGCCGGACAGCGCGAGCGCCGCCACCTCGGCTCCGTCCGGAAGATAGGAAAGCACGGACAGCGCCGCCGAACGGCTTTGCGGCGAGGCGTCCTCGTCGAGGACTTTCTTGAGATCGGACTTGAGCGCCGGCGCTTCGCCGCTGAATCGCTTCTCGAGCGCCTCCAGCTCCGGCGTGGAGGAGCCCCAAGTGCAGTAGAAGCCCGGGCAAGCGGGGCGGTCGGTCGAGATCGAGCCTTTATCTAGCTGGGATTGGCCGAGGTCCGAATACTGGCGCCACGCCTCCAAGATCCCCGAGGGATCGCCCGCGTAGCCCGACGGCGCCTCGCGAAACGGCATGCGGGTCCGCGCGTCAGCATTGTCGACGACGTCGAAGGTCACGTACGCCGTGCGCTCGGCCGACGTGACGTACTCGCTGTAGGCCATCGAGACGAACGCGAGCTTGCCCAGCGAGCGGATCTGGTTCTCGATCTCCGTTTTCGTCCGTTCGGCCGCCTTCATGGCGGCGCGGCGGCCGTCGTTGCGCTGGCGCAGGTAGGAATCGAGGAGCCGGTCGCTCTTCCTGCGGATGTCTTCGAGAGTGACGACCGAGGATCGATAAACGTCGATGCCCTTCAGGGTCGCCGTCGATTGAGCGCAGACAGGCGAAGCCATCGCCCAAAGCGCGGCCGCGAGCGCCGTCGTCATCGCGGCAAATGATAACAAATAATTTGCTATACGAAAGCCATGCCGGCCGCCGCGATACGCTCTTTCTCCGTCGACGTCTTCGAGGCGCCGCTCAAGAGGCCGTTCGTGACCGCGCTCGGGCGCAAGACGACGTCGGTGAACATCGGGCTGACGCTGCGCCTTTCCGGGGGGGCGTCGGGATACGGCGAGGCTTCCTCGTCCCTGGCGCTCGCGCATCTGCGCCCGCGGCGGTTGGCGGGGGCCGTCGAGAGCCTCGCGCGCGAGTCCATCGGCGCCGACACCGCCGATTGGGGGGCGCTCGCCGCGCGCGCCTGGCGCCGCTATCCCGAGGTCCGGCCGGCGGTGGCCGCGTTCGAGAGCGCCGTCGTCTCCGCGCTTTGCGCCTCGCGCGGGCTCTCGTTGAGCGATTTCTTCGGCGGCAAGCTCGCGCGGCTTTCGACCGACGCCACGCTCTCGGCCGTCGGCCCGGAGGAGACCTTCGCCCACGCGCGCGAGGCCGCGCGCGACGGCTTCAAGACGCTCAAGGTCAAGGTCGGCGGCGCTTTCGCCGACGATCGCGCGCGCGTGGCCGCGGCGCGCCGGGCGGCGCCGAAGGCGCGCCTGCTTCTCGACGGCAATCAAGGGCTTTCGCCCGCAGGGGCGCTCAAGCTCGTCGAGGCCTGCCTGAAGGAGGGGCCGATCGAATTGCTCGAGCAGCCGGTGCGCAAGGAAGATATCAAAGGCCTGGCGTTCGTCGCCAAGCGCTGCCCCGTCCCGGTCGCCGCGGACGAGGCCTGCGCGACCCCCGCGGACGCCGCGCGGCTGGCGACGGAGCGCGCGGCCACCGCCATCAACGTCAAAGTGGCGAAGTCGGGCCTGGGGCGCGCGCTCGAGATCGCCGCCTTGGCGCGGGCCGCCGGCTTGCCGCTGATGATCGGCTGCATGACGGAAACGGCGCGCGGCTTGGAGAGCTCGGTCGGGCTCGCCATGGGGACCGGCTTCTTTCGCTGGGTGGACCTCGACAGCGACTATCTGCTCGCGGGGGGGGGGCGCAACAAGTCGGACGTGTTCCGGCGCCGCGGGCCTACGCTAGAAGCACTTTCCCGCGCGGGATCTGGAACGAAGCGCCGTCGAGCGCGTGCACGCGCTCGCTGATCCCGCGAGGCTCGATCGTCACCGTCAGGTAGTGGTGGAATTTATCGCTCGAGCCGCACGGGAATAGCGGCGAGCCGCCGCCGCCGGTGAGGACGTAGCGCACGCCCTTGAAGTCCTGCACGCCGAAGCAATGGACGTGCCCCATATAGACGCGCTCGACGCCCAGGCGCGACATCAGGTCTGTAAATTCGGAGGCCCCCGCTTGGAAACCGCCCATGTGGTGGGCGGCCGCGCCGCCCCAAAGCCGCAGCAAGACCGGCGGCATGTGCGTGAAGACGATCTTGCGCAGCGGAGTCCGGGCGACGAGCCGCAGCCAGCGCAGCTGCGCTTGCGTCACGCGTTGACGGCTCGAGTCGAGCACGATGAAGCGCGCCCCGCCGTAGTCGAAATGGTAGTTGCTCCGGCCGAAAAGGGAGCGATACATCGTGGAGTCGGGGCTGCCGTGAGGGTGCGCGCGGTCGTGGTTGCCGATCACGGTCAAATAGGGCTTGCGCACGCCGACGGAGTTGAGCTCGTCGAAGAACCGCATGTAATTGTGAGGCACGCCGCGGCTGACCATGTCTCCGAGCTGGATGCTGAAATCGATGGACTGCTCTTGGATCGCGGCCAGTTGGCTGCGAAAGACGCCAGGCCGATTGAACAACGTCCTCCACACCCAAAACCGGCCGGGTTCGGCGTCGCCGAGCACGGCGAACTGGAACGTCTCGTGGGCCTGCCGCGGCCGCTGCGTCAGCCGCGAGAGCTGCGCCGCGCCGTGCCATGGAGCGGCGACGCGCTTGAGGACTTCGTGGTGGTTCACGCCGACGTCGTTATGACGGAACATCTATATAAGGATGACCCCGGAACGTCGATTTGTCAAGCGGGCGGAAACGCTAATCTTCGAGCTGGCTATCCCAATAGATGTTGTCGATGAAGCGCTGCCAAGAGCGCTTCATCCGCACCGGAGAGCGCGCCACGAGGGTCACGCCCGCGCGCAGCTTCGGCCGCGAGACGGGGATGATCATCTTCATGCGCGCTTCCGCGGGCAGCCGGTCGCCTTTCTTCAAGTTGCAGGGGATGCAGGACGTCACGATGTTCGTCCAGTCCGTGCCGCCTCCGCGCGAGCGCGGGATGACGTGGTCGAGGTTGAGATCGCTCGACGGGAAATGATGACCGCAGTAGCAGCAGCGGTTGCCGTAGTGGTGGTAGATGTTGCGGCGCGTGAAAGGGACTTCCTGCCGCGGCACCTTGTCGAAAAACTTGAGCGCGATGACGTCCGGGATGGCCAGCTTGAGGTTCGGCGTGTGGACGAAGCCCGCCGGATGCGCCGTCATCGACTGAGAGAGGTTGACCCAATCCTTGAAGTCGTGGACGCGGTACTCCTCGTCGACGACGGAGGCGCGGTCCAAATAGAGCAGCGTGAGCGCGCGCTCCCAGGTCGTGACCTGGATCGCATACAGATTTCGATTAAGGATCAGCACGTGCGACATCGTCATCAGTATAACAGCACGAATCGGGAAAAGCTAGGGGAGGAAATAAGAATTTAACGTGACGCCGAAATGGACTTGGCGTCGAGCAAGACCGGCTTGCCGTCCGGCGAGAACGTAAAAGACGCCTGCGCGCCGTCGCCGAAATAAGCGTCGAGCTCGCGCGCCAGGCGCGACAGCGCCCGCACCCGCTCCGTGGAGAGGCGGGTCTCCGGCGCGGCGGCCGGCGGCGCGAGCAAGCGGCCGTCGAGGCCGAGCGCGTATTCCGCGCCGCCCCAGGAAACGACGGCGCGCCGGCGGCCCGTGGCGGGATCCCGCGAATAAAGAGTCCCGACGGCGCCGGGCTCGCGCGAGACCTCGACGAACGGAGAGGGATTCGCCTTGCCGGCGCGCTTGCGAGCGCCGAGGGGACCGGGATCCCACGAGGACGCCCACGCCGTCTTGACCGCGTCGACGAAGGCGCCGCACGGGACGTTCTCCACGGTCTCGTCCTCGCCGGAGACCCGGTTGAGCCCGTCCGGGAAGCAGAGCTTCTCAAGCGCCGCCGCGAGCTCCGCCGGCGCCTTGGCGGCCTTAAAAAGAGCGCGGATGCGGTCCGATTTCTGAGCGAGGCGCAGCGACGCGTCTTGCGCGATGTCCGAAAGCGGCGACTCGAGCCCGGACTCCGCGACGAAGCGCTCGTAGAGCGCGGGCTCGACGGTCCGCGACGGCTGCGTCCGCGCGCCCGCGGCCTCGGCGGCCTGAGCGAGCGTGCGCGGGCCGGCTTTCTCGAGCGCGGCGCGGCGCGCCCGCGCGAGCTCGGCGAGGCTCGCGCCGTCGGGCGCCGGAGGCCTCACGCCTCCCGCGGCGCAGACCGCGGCGACTCCGGCCGCGCGGGCCTGCGCCTCGCTGGCGAGGCGGTCGACGGCCTCGGGAGTCCCGGCCGCCGAGATCGAAGCCTTGAGGTCCGCCGCGGCGGCCGGCCAGCGCGCGGCCTCGCGGCGAGCGGCGGCCCCCGCGAGCGCGTCGGGGCCCAAGCCCTGGACGAGCGCCTTCGCGTCGGCGGGCTTGCCCTTGCCGGCCGCGATCATCGAGGAGACTTCTCCGTAGAGCCGCGCGGCCAACGCCTTGCGGCCTCGCCCGTCATACCAGTTGAGCAGAGCTCGGGCGTCGCGCAGTCCTTCGTAGCCGCGCACGGCGTCGGCTAAAGCGAGAGCGTCGTCCTGCTCGTCGTCCGGGACGACGCGCAGCGCGCCGCGCTCGGAGTCGACCGATACCACGCAGCCTTCGGGCAGAGGCTTCTCCTCGACCGACGCGACGGGGCGCACGGAAGTGCCTCCTAACTTGCGCTCCAGACCGAGGACCGGGGCCTCGAGCTCGAGAGCGCCCGCTTTCCACGACGCGCCCGGAAGCATGAGCGCCGGCACGCCGTGCTCGCGCGCGACGACGGCGGCGTGGCTCCCGGGCCCGCCGGACGTGACGAGCACGGCCTCGGAGACGCGGATGGCCTCGTCGTCGACCTGCTCGCCGCGGACGACGGCGTAGACGTAGCCGCCGCTCTCCGCTTTCCGGCGATCGTAGGTCAGGCGCGCGGTGGCGGAAGGAAAGCGGCCCAGGCTCAGCGCGACGCCCGTGACGATGAGGACGCTCGTCAACGCGCGATCTGCCCGGCGACCGGCTCGCGGGTCTCGGCGTCGAAGGCGAGCGTCACGGCGCGGCGCGTCTTGCCCCGCGCGACGACGCCGCTCTCGACCCACAAGTCGCGGCCCGCGGAGCGCACGACGCCGACCGGCTTGAGCGCGGCGAGCGCGGAGGCGTCGGCCTCGATGAGATCGACGTTCGCGGAGGCTTCGGCTCGATGCGTCGCCAGATACGACGCGAAGGAGGCCAGCTTGGACGCCTCGACGGCCGGCTTCTCGGCGGGCGACGGCTTCGCGGAGCGGGATCGTTCGGACAGATCGTGCAGACGCTCGAGCCAATAGCGGCGCGCGCTCGGGACCTTGGCGGCCTCGGCGGCGGAGACCGCGGCGACGGCGTCGCGGTCTCCGGTCAAGGCGGCGTAGTCGGCCGCGAGGGCCTTGGCGTCGCCGGCGGAATAATCGGCGTCGGCCTTGGCCGCGAGCTCCTGGGCGACGTCGGGGGAAACCTTCGGCGCGTCCTTGCCGGCGAACGCCTCCCAAAGCGAGCGGGCCTCGTCGCGCGCCACGAACTCCGCCGCGGGCCAGAACGCCACGCCATCGTCTCGCAGCCGCCGATAAGCGTCGAACGCGGAAAAGCCGGGATCGAAAGGCTGCTCTCTGCGCGCGAGAGACGGAGCCTTGAGCGCGGAGGGCGACGACAGCGTCGAGAGAAAATCGCCCGGGACCGCGGGCACGGGAGCCCCGTCGAGGCCGGCCTCGACGATTTCTCCGCGCCCGATGAAAGAAAGCGCCGCGGTCTTCGCGCGCCCCATCGAGCCCGCGCCGCTCGCGTCGCGCACGCGCTGCAACTCGCGCTTGACGCGGTCGAGCCCGACGACCTGGCCGCCCGCTTGCGCGACGAAAGCCTGCCAACCGTCGAGCGAGGCCGGCCGGGATTTCTCCGAGCCCATGGCGGGCGTCCCCAGCATCGCCCGCGCGAAATCGTCGTCCTTGCGCTCCTCGCCGCTCGCCGCCGATTTCTCCGCGGCCATGGCGATCGTCGTCATCGCCGACGGCGCGTTGGCGAGCGCGGCGCGCTTGATGATGGCGGCCAAGCTTTCGGCGTCCTCGGGAGAAATCTGTCCGTCTTGCCGCGCTTGCGCGACGCGCGCCAGCGCGGCCTCGTAATGCGCGGGAGCGTCATGCGGGATCTTCTCCGCGTTCTCCGCGATCTTGAGCTCCTCGACGACGGCTTGGATCGGGCCGGTGAACGCGCCGCGCACGGCCCCGCCCGTTCCGCCGGCGGACGCCGCGAGGTCGCCGTCGGCCGACGGATCGGCGACTTCGCGGCCGCTCCGGCGCTCTCGGAAATATTTGTCGACTTCGTCGGCGGCGCTCATGCCGCCCGTCTTCGCGTCCTGCTGCCGCGCCTTCTGGATGTCGCCGAGGCTCTGATCGATCTCGCGGCGCGCGCCGCGAGCGGCCGCGCTCTGACTCGCCGTCTGCGCTTGCGCGTCGCCTGCGGCCGCTCGCGCTCCGGGCTGAGTCGAAATGGGATCGGCCTGCGCTCGCTGTCCGGCGGACGCGGCGCTCCGGCTCGGAACGTAGCCGCCCGCGGCGGTCTGAGCGCTCGCGCCGCCCGTGGTGTTGGCGCCCATCGTCGTCTGCGCCGTCGCGCCTTGGCCGGGCAAGCGGGTCATCGAGCCTCCGGCCGACGTATCGATCGCGCCGACGTTCGCTCCCGGAACGTTCAAGCCGCCGGCCGGGACCACCGGAGCGCTGACCTGGATCCCCTGGCCGCCGGTGTTGGTCGGCATCTGGGGCGGGGCCGCCGACACGTCCTCGGCGCGGACCGAGGACGCGGCGCAAGCGAGCAGGAGAAAAGACGTCAGAAATGATCTCATCATGGCCGTTGGGGTGATGACATAGTATAGCCCGATTTCTTCCTTTATTGTAGTGACGACGCGACGGCCGCGCCTGGGTCTTTCGGCCCAGTATTTCTTATAATGGCCGCGGATGATCCGCGCCAACGGGCTGACCAAGCGTTTCGGCGCGCACGCCGCCGTCGACGGCCTTTCTTTCGAGATCCCGCGCGGCCAGATCGTCGGCTTCCTCGGGCCCAACGGCGCGGGCAAGACGACGACGATGCGCCTGCTCACCGGCTTTCTGCCCGCCGACGAGGGGCGCGCCGAGGTGCTCGGCCTCGACGTGGCGAGCGAAGGCCGCGCCGTGCGCGAGAAGCTCGGCTATCTTCCCGAGAACAACCCGCTCTACGACGAGCTCGAGGTCGTCGACTCCCTGCGCTTCTGCGCGCGCCTGCGCGGTCTGGAGCCCGCGCGCGCCGAGCGGCGATTGCGCGACGTGCTCGAGCAATGCGGGCTCAAGACCGAGGCCGGCAAGCGCGCCGGGGAGCTCTCCAAGGGCTACCGCCAGCGGCTCGGCCTGGCCCAGGCGATCATGCACGAGCCCGACGTCTTGATCCTAGACGAGCCTACCTCCGGCCTCGACCCGAACCAGGTCGCGGGCGTGCGCGCCCTGATCCGGGAGCTCGGGCGCGAGAAGACCGTGTTATTGTCGACCCACATCCTGCAAGAGGCCGCCGCGCTCTGCGACCGGCTGCTCATCATCAGCGGCGGCAAGCTCGCCGCCGACGGCTCCCCACGTGAGCTGCAAGGCGGGCTCCAGGGCGATCGACGGCTTCTCGTGCTGCTCAAGGCGCCGGCGGAGCTCGCGCTCGCCGCTCTCAAGGCGCTTCCGGGCGCGGCCTCCGTGACGCCCGAGAAGGTCGACGACGGCGAGGGCTTCCGGCTCGAGTGCGCGCCGGGAGAGGATCTGCGCGAGGCCGTGTTCCGCCTCGCCTCGTCGCGCGGCTGGCCCCTGCTCGGGCTGAAGCTCGAGCGGCCGAGCCTCGAGGACGTCTTCCACAAGCTGACCCGATGAGACCCTCTTTCTCCGCCGCCCGCGCGCTGGCCGCCAGGCACCTGCGCAGCTACGCCGAGACGCCGGCCGCCTACATCGCGCTGTTCGTCTTTTTCCTCTACTCCTCGTACCTGTTCGCGCTGCCGCTCTTCCTGGACGGACAGGCGACAGTGAAGACCCTCGTCGACTTCGCGCCGCTGCTCTTGACCCTGCTGATCCCGGCGCTGACGATGGGCTTGATCGCCGAGGAGACGCGCTCGGGCACCTACGAGACGCTCGCCACCCTGCCGCTCGAGGACTGGGACATCGTGCTCGGCAAGTTCGCGGCTTTCGCCGCGCTCGCGGCGCTGGCCGTGGGAGCGCTTCTCTTTTTCCCGATCGTCGTCGCCTTCCTCGCGCAACCGCCGGCCGGGCTCGACTGGGGGGAGGCCTTGGGCACCGTCGGCTCGCTCATCCTTCTTTCCTGGCTGCTCGGCTCCGCGGGCCTCTTCGCGTCCTCATGGAGCAAGAGCCAAGTCATCGGCTACGTCGGGGCGTTCCTGCTCGGCTTCGCGCTGTTCATGCTGGGCAAGGTGACGCAGTTCTTGCCCGGGCCCGCGGCTCCGATCGCCGATTTCCTGGGCTTCGACTCGCACGCGCGCGCGCTCGCCAAGGGCGTCGTCGACACGCGTGATCTCGCCTATTTCGCGAGCCTGACTTTCGCGTTCCTTTATTTGACGGTCGAGCGCCTGCAGCGGAGGCGGCTGTGAGGCCGCGCGCCAAGGCGCTCGCGTTCTCGACGGCGGGCGCGGCCGTCATGCTCGGCTGCGTCGCCGCCTTGAACGTGCTCGCGAGCCTCGTCCACGCGCGTCTCGATCTTTCGTCCGGCAAAATCTATTCGCTGTCGAGCGGGACGCGCGAGACCCTCCACGAGCTCTCGGACACGCTCCTCATCCGCGTCTATTACACGCCTCGCCTGCCCGGGTCCTTCGGCGCCGGGGAGCGCTATCTACGCGATCTGCTGGCCGAGTATTCCGCCGCCTCGCCGCGCGTGCGCGTCGAATACGCCGCTCCCACGGACGAGGCGAGGAAGCTCGAGGCGCGCGCGGCGGGAGTGGTCCCCGTGCCGATCCAAGTCATGAGCCGCGACCGCTTCGAGGCCAAGGAAGCATACATGGGCGCGGCGCTGCTCTATAAAGGGAAGACGTCGGCGCTGCCCGTCATCCGCGACAGCGCCGACCTCGAGTACGACCTGACCCGCCAGATCCGCGCGCTCGCGCAAACGAAGCGCAGGACCGTGGGCTTTCTCACCGGCCACGGCGAGCGGCTTCCCTCGGACGCCGACCTCGCGCCGTTCTTCGAGCCTTTGAGCGAGCGCTCCGACGTCGTCATGGTCTCGGTCTCGACGGGCCCCGTCGCGCAGGGAGTCGACGCGCTTTGGATCCTCGCGCCCGCGCGGCCGCTGAGCGACGCCGAGCTCGATAGACTGCGCGCGTTCGCCGACTCCGGCAAGACCATCGGGATGCTGCTCAACCGGCGCAGCGTGAGCTTCGCTTCCTTCGGCGCCGTGGCGCTCGAGCAGCGGTCGCTTCCACGCTGGCTCAAGGACGATTGGGGCGTCGAGGAGAAGCCGGGCTTCGTGGTCGACGCCCAGGCAGAGAAGATCCAGCTCGAGACCCAGGTCGGCGGCTTCATCGCGCGGCGCTACCAGGACTACTATTTCATCCCCGTCGTCGACAGCTTCAACCCGGACAACCCGGCTGTCAAATGGCTGCGCGGCGTGAGCTTCCCGTTCGTCCATCCGATCGTCGCCGTGCCCGGCTCGCAGGCGTCGTATTCGTCGCTGGCCGACACGAGCCGCGACAGCTGGTACAACGAGGGCGTCAACGCGGCCCCGATTCAGACCATAGACAAGCTGCAAACGGGCGAGCGGGGGCCGTTCTCTATCACGGGAGTCTCGACCCGCAAGACCGGCGGGCGGCTGATCCTCGTCGGCAGCGGCTATATCCTCGACCCGCGCGCCGCGGGCAAGGCGGGCGCCATGGCGCTGCTCGCCAATCTCATCGACTGGTCCTTCAAGGACGAGGCGCTGCTCTCGATCCGGGCCAAGGGCATCCAGTTCCGTCCGCTGCGGCCGCTCTCGGAGCCCGGCCGCGCCGCCGCCAAGTGGCTGCTGATCCTGACGCTGCCTTGCGCGCTGTGCGCCGCTGGCGCGGCTTCCTTCGAGAGACAACGGCGGCGCCGCGCCGAGACCGCGGCCCGCTACGGCGCGTAGCATGCCCCGCGGGCTTTCTCTCGCGTTGGCCGCGCTACTTGTGCTTTCAGGCGCCGCCGCCGTTGTATGGCGGCGCAGCTCGGGGCTCGACGAGGCGGCGCCGCTGGCGCCCTGGCCCGTCGAGCGTATCGTGCGCGTCGAGCTCTCGCGCGGCGGGACGCGGCTGATCCTCGAAAAGAGCGCCGGGCGCTGGAAGCTCCAAGAGCCGGTGCGCGACTGGGCGGACGACGAGGCGGCGGACGACCTCGCCCAGGCGCTTCACGACTTGACGCTCGGCGCCGCGGTCACGAGCGACCCGTCCTCCGCGAGCGCTTACGGGCTCTCCGGCCTCGGCCAAACGCGCGTGACGGCCTTCGTCGAGGGCCGCGCCGCGCCCGTCCTCGACGGCGCGTTCGGCTCGGCCGCTCTCGGCGACGCCGCGCTTTATTTCAGGGAGGAGCGCGACTCGAAGGTCCGCTTGGCGACCGGCTTCCCGCAGGAGCTTCTCTCCCGGCAAGCCGGCGACTATCGCGAGAAGCTGCTCTTTCCACGATCGCGCGGCAAGCTCGCTTCCCTTCGGCTCGTCGAGTTCGTCGACCCGGCAACGGCCAAGGACCTGGACAAGCCCGTCCTGACGCTCGGGCCGGACGGCGATCCGCCGTCGACCTGGAAGATCGGCGCCTTGAAGGGGAAGTTCCGCTACGCGCGCTGCGACGAGCGCGGCGTGACGGCGCTCGTCGCGGATTACGACGTCGCGCCGCTTTTGTCCGAGAAGCGCAAATAACCGTCGCCCGCCCAGCGCCGCAAGAGCGGAGGAGTCATCACGGTCGTCGCCGCCGCGACGACGAGGACCATCGTGTACGCTTCCGGCGCCAGGATGCCGAGCGAGCGGCCGATCGCGGCCGCGGCTAGGCCCATCGCGCCGCGCGCGTTCATCGCCGCCGCGACGGCGGCCGAGCTTCGTGCGTCGAGCCCCGCCGCGCGCGAGCCGGCCCAGCAGCCGCCGAGTTTTCCGGCGCAAGCCGCGAGAAGAAACAGCGCCGGCCATGCGGGTCGAGAGAACGCGCCCCAGGACGCGCCGAGCCCCGCCCACGCGAAGAAAATAGGCGAGAGCAGACGTCCCGCCCTTGAGACCGGCGTCAGCGCGCTCCGAAGGCGCGCGCTCGAACCCGCGGCGAGGCCCGCGAGAAAGGGCCCCGCCGACGAGACGGCTGTCCACCATTTCGGGCCCGTCCCGGTCCCAGCGAGCGCCGCGCAGACGGCGAGCAGCGTCCAACCGACCGCGTCGTCGATCACGGCCGCGCTCATGACGAGCGCGCCGAGCTCGCTCGACAGCAGGCGAAGCTCGCGCAGGATGGACGCGATGACCGGGACCGCGGTGATCGAGAGCGCCGTGCCCATGAAAAGCGCGAACAGCGACGGACGTCCGAGCGTCGCGGCGAGCGCCGGCGCCGAGGCCAGTCCGAGCCCGGCGCCAAGCGCGAATGGAACGACGATGCCGGCCGTCGAGATGAACGCGGCCTGGCGCGCGAGCTTTCGCAGCGGCCCGGACGGCGTCTCCAAGCCCGCGTCGAAGAGGAAGAGCCAGAGCAGGACTCGGCTCGCATCGGCCAGCCGAGGCAGGCTCGCGGCGGGAAAGAGCATCGAGCCGGCGAGCGGGGCGAGCGCGAAGCCGACGCCGAGCTGCCCGACGACAGCGGGCTGCCCGAGCCGCTGGGCGAGCCGCCCGGCGAGCCACGCACCCGCGAGCATTCCCGCGCACTGCAGCGCGAGCAGCGACGGTGGACTCATTCCGTCGAAGATTCTATCATAACCCCGTGGCCGCCCCTAAAGTCCTCCACGTCTCCGAGTCCAACGAATGGACCGGGGGCACGGCGCAGCTGCTTCTGCTCGCCGACGGGCTGCGCGCGCGGGGCTGGGACTCGCGCCTGGCCTGCCGCCCCGGCAGCGGGCTCGAGCGCCACGCGCGCGAGCGCGGCTTTTCGGTCTTCACGGTCGCGCTGCGCGAGGATTACGACCTGCTCTCCGCCTGGAGGCTTGCGTCTCACGTAGAGACCGAGAGGATCGAAGTCGTGCACGCCCACCACAACCGCTCGCACGCCGTGTGCCTGCTCGCCAAGCTCCTGCTGCGCCTGCGCGGCAAGCGCGGCCCGGCGCTGGTCGTCAGCCGGCGCGTCTCGTTTCCGCCGGGGCGCAACCCGTTCAGCCGTTGGAAGTACACGAGCGCGCTGATCGACCGGATCGTCGCCGTCGCGGGGGCGGTCAAGGACGTGCTGGTGGACGCCGGAGTCCCGGCCGGGCGCGTCGAGGTGATCTTGTCGGGCGTCGACGAGAAGCGCTTCGCGCCGCGCCGCGCCGACGCCGCGCTCAAAAGGTCCCTTGGGCTGCCCGAGGGCGCGCTCCTCGTCGGGAAAGTGGCCAACGCCTCTCCTTGGAAGGGGCAGGACGTCTTTCTCGCGGCGGCGGCCAAGATCCTAGAGAAGCGCGCCGACGTCCGCTTCGTCCTCGCCGGCCGCGACACCGACGGCGCCTGGGTCAAGGAAAACGTCGCCAAGCGCGGGCTCGACGGGAAAATCTCGCTGCTCGGCTTTCGGACCGACGTGCCCGATATCCTTTCCTGCCTCGACGTCAGCGTCAACGCCGCGGTGCGCGGCGAGGGGTTGTCCGGCGCGCTGCGCGAGTCTCTGACGATGGGCGTGCCCGTCGTCGCCAGCGACGTCGCCGGCAACAAGGAGCTCTTAAAGGAAGGCCACGGCGGCCGGCTCTATCCCAAAGGCGACGCCGACGCGCTGGCGCGCGAGATCCTCTGGACGCTCGAGCACGCCGACGCGGCGCGGCGGTCCGTCCAGTCGTGGCGCGAGAAGTTCCTGGCCGAGTTCACGCTCGGCTCGACCATCGCGAACACCGACGCGCTTTATCGTCGGATCCTGACTCGGGGCACTGCCCATCCATTTTAGTTCGTTGCTTTAAAGCAACGAACTATTTGGGGGTGCTAGAACCGCGGCGCGCGGCGCTCGCGCAAGGCCGTCAGCCCCTCGAGCAGCTCAGGGTGCTTGAAGCACTCCGTCTGGCCCTTGGCCTCGAAGTCCAGGAACGCATCCAGCGGCGCGGCAAGCGCCATCTCGCGCTTGGCGAGCGACAGCGCGAGAGGGGAATGTCTCGCGATCTCGGCGGCGAGCTTGGCCGTCTCCTCGCGCAGCTCGTCCTCCGTCTGAGAGGCGAGCACGGCGCCGCCCCAGGACGCCAACACGCCGCCCGTGAAGAAGCGTCCCGTCAGGATCAGCTCGCGCGCTCGGCCCGGGCCGAGCGCCGCGCCGGCCAACGGCAGCGCGGCCAAGCCTGGATTCAAGCCCAGCCTCACGAAGTTGAAGCCCATTTTGGCGTCGGCTAAAGCGGTCCTTAAATCGCATGCGAAGGCGAGGCACAGCCCCGCGCCGACGGCGGCGCCGTTGATCTGCGCGATCGTGACTTGCGGAAGCTCGCGCAGCGCGAGGAAGCTCCCGTAAAACTCCCGCATGATCCTCGGGAGCTTCGCTTTCGGGCGCTTCCGGTTCGCCTCGATGAACGCCAGGTCGCCGCCGGCCGAGAACGCGCGGCCCTCGCCGGTCACGATCACGACGCGCGATTTTTCCCTGGAAATCGCGGCGCAGGCGAGCTTGAACTCGTCGGCCATGCGCTCATCGAGAGCATTAAGGGACTCGGGGCGGTTGAGCTTGAGCGCCGTCACGCCGCCTTCCGTCGTCCAGACGACGCGGGCGCTCACAGAAGCCCCACCGGAGGCAAATCGGCGCCCGGGAAGACTTTTGAAAGGTCGCCGAGGCCGAAGTGGCGGCCGAGGACCTCGGCGACGACGCGGCGATAATCGGTCGTGACCTGGAGGTCGCGGCCCTCGAAGAGCTGCTCGCGCGCGAGCCCGGGCCAAGCCCCGTGCACGCGGCCTCCCTTGACCTTTCCGCCGAAAGCGAGCATGACGCTGGCGTGGCCGTGATCGGTCCCGCGGTTGCCGTTCTCCTCGAGCGTCCGTCCGAACTCCGTCATCGTCAAAAGAAGCACGTCCTCGGCGCGGTCGCCGAGCTCGCGGTAGAACGCGGCGATCGAGCCGCCGAGCTCTTGGAGCCGTTGCGCGAGCAGGCCCTCGGCCGCGCCTTCGTTCAAATGGTGGTCCCAGCCGCCCATCTCGGCGAAGCCCACTTTCAAGCCGACGTCGGCCTTGATGATGCGCGCGAGCTCGTGGAGATCGCGGCCGGCGCGGCCTTTCGGATAACTCAAGTCCTGCGCCGCGTCGCGCTCCTCCTTGGCGAGGGACGCCAAGGTCTTGCGCGCCTCGCCGAGGTCGCGCACGGCGCCCGTGAGCATCGCGTCGACGGCGTCGTCGTAAAGAGCCTCGAAGGAGTCCGCCATGTCGGCGCCCTGCTTGAGCTGGTCGGCCGACTGGAGCGCGAGCGCGGGATAGGCGCCGCGCAGCGTGAGAGGAAGCCGCGGCGCGATCGCGACCGCGTTCACGGCGCCCTCGGCCTCGCCGCGCGCGCGCAGCGCGCGGTTGAGCCAGCCGTCCTCGGTGGTCTTCGCGCCCGGCGTGCCGCTTTCCATGTAATCCTGCGCGTCGAAATGCGAACGCGTGCCGTCCGGCGAGCCGGCGGCGTGGATGATCGCGAACCGCCCGGCCTTCCACATAGGGAGCAAGTCGGCGAGCTTCGGATGCAGTCCGAAGCGGCCGTCGAGATCGATCGCCCCGGCTTCCTTCTTGGATGGGTCGTCGATTCGGATCGAAGGGCGATATTTCTTGTACTCCGCGTCGAGGAACGGAGGGACGATGTTGAGCCCGTCCGCGGCCCCGCGTTGAAAAAGAACGACGAGAACCTTTCGGCGGGTTCCGGCGAGGCCCGCGGCGGCGGCGGCGGCCCAGCGCGGAAGAAAGCCGAGGCCGGCGACGGTCAATCCCGCGACCGAGAGGAACTGCCGGCGCGTGAACTCTTTTTTCTCTAGATCGCAGGTCATCTTCGTTGGAAATCCGGCGAGCCGAGCACCAGCGCGGCGATGCGCGGCACGCGGTAGTGCTTCTTGGGATCGTCGAGCTTGGCGCCCGAGATCTCCGGGTCGTCGAGGCGCTTGACGATGGCCGCGCGCGTGCGCGCCGAGACCTCGCCGCCGAGGTAAGACGACAGGAGCTCCTCGACGAGCCGTTGCGCTCCCTCGGCGGGCATCGCGGGCACGTCGCGCGCGTGGGCGGGCAGGTTCGGGTTCCGGCCGAAGAGCTGCTGCGCGAACTGCAGGCGGGCGAGCAGCGCGCCCGCCGAGATCCAATTCTGCGCCCGGTCCGGGTAACCCGTCGGCGGCTCGCAAAGATAAAGCGGCTCGCCCATGCGCTCGAGCTGCCGCGCGAGCTTGAGCGGGTCATCGAGCGTGGCCCCCGTCGCCCTGAGCGCGCTCGCCATGAACTCGAAGGGAGTCTTTATCTTAGACCTGAAGTATCGGGGATCGTAAAACTCAGGCGCGGTAAAAAGGGCCCTCAGGGTCTCGCGGATGTCGCCGTCGCTCTCATGGAACTTGGCCGCGACGAGATCGACCAACGCGGGGGGAGGCGCATCGGCCACGAAACGACGGCAAAGCTTGAGCGCGATGAAATGAGCGGTGGCCGGATGCTTCGCGAGCAGATCGAGCGCTTTCTCGCCCTCGAGCTCGCCGGCGTCCATGAACGGCGCGCCGAGCACGACCTTGCCGCCGCGGTCGTGCATGCGCGGGCGGAACTTGAACGCGTAGTCCTTGAGGCCGTTCTTCTTGTTGGGTTGATCGATCGACCAGCCCGTGAGCACCCGCGCGAGCTCGGTGACGTCTTTCTGCGTGTAGCCGCCGTCCACGCCTAGCGTGTGCAGCTCCATGAGCTCGCGCGCGTAGTTCTCGTTTAGCCCGAGCCGCGTGCGCGCGCCTTTCTTGCCGCGCGCGCTCTTGGCCATGTCGGCTTCCATCTCCTCCATCTCCATGCGCTCGCCGAGCGGCGCGTAGCGCGCGTCGACCGTGCTCTGGGCGTTGTCGAGGTAGACGAGCATGGCCGGGCTGCGCGCGACGGCGCCGAGCAGGTCGCGGAACTTACCGAGCGCCCGGGTCCGGATGACGTCCCGCTCGTAGGAAGTGAGCAGCCATTTGTCCTGGTTCTTGAGTCCGTAAACGTTGAAGTGGTTGAACCAAAAGTCGGTCATGACCTCCTGAAGCTGGCGCTCGCTCGAGACGGCGCGCGTGAGCTTGGCCTGCGCGAGCTCGTCGATGATCGTCCGCGGAGGAACGAACGCGCCGCCCAACATGCGCTGGAGGAATTTCTTCTTGTCGGGATAGGCGTCGGCGAGCTGGCGGCTCGACATGGAAAGGGTCTTATAACCGGCCAGCGCGCGGTCGCACGTGGAGTCGTCGATCCTCTCAGGATGGAGCTGCGCGTCGATGAACGCGTCGACGCCGAACTTCTCCACGCGCTCGACGTCGCCCGGGCGCGCGCCGAAAGTCAGGCGGTCGAGGACATGCAGGGCTTTTCGACGCTCCGTGAGCGCGGGCGTCTCCGCCGCGCCGGCCAGGACCACCGCGAAAAGAAGTCCCGTCACGTGCCGATTATATATTAATGCGCCTTATTCGTAGCGCAGCGCCTCGATCGGAGAAAGCAGCGAAGCTTTGCGCGCGGGCCAGAAGCCGAAGACCACGCCGACCGTCGCCGAGAACGCGAAGGCGAGCAGCACCGATTGCGGGGTGACGATGGCGGCCCAGCCCGCGAACGTGGAGAGCGCCACGGACACGGAGATCCCCATAATGATGCCGATGATGCCGCCGACGGTCGACAAGACAGCCGATTCGATCAAGAACTGAGACAAGATCGCGCGGCGCGCGGCGCCGACGGCTTTTCGCAGGCCGATCTCGCGCGTGCGCTCGCTGACCGAGACGAGCATGATGTTCATGATGCCGATGCCGCCGACGAGCAGCGAGATCGCGGCCACGATGCCGAGCAGCAGCGTGAACGTCTGCGTCGTGCCGGCGAGAGCCGCCTGGATGTCCGCCATGTTGCGCAGCGTGAAGTCGTCGTCCTTGTATTCCGGCAAGCGATGGCGCTTGCGCATCAGGCGCTGAACGTCCGCCATGACGCCAGGGATCCCGTCGGGGGTATCGCACTCGATCCAGATCTGGTCGACGTAGAGCTTGCCCATCAGGCGGCGCATCGCGGTCTGAAGCGGGATGATCACGACGTCGTCCTGGTCGCGGAAGCCGCTCGAGCCCTTGATGGGCAGGATGCCGATCACCTTGAAGCCGATGTGGTTGATCTTGATCTCCTTGCCCACCGGATCGGCGGTCTTGCCGAACAGCTCGTTGACCGTCGTTTGGCCGAGCAGCGCCACGCGGTCCATGCGCGCGTTCTCCTCGTCCGTGAAAAAGCGGCCGTAATAGGCGGCGGCGTTGTGCATGACCGCGTAGAGCGGCGTCGCGCCCGTGATCTGGGTGCTGTTGTTCTGGTCCCCGTAGACGACTTGCGCGTTGCCGTTGACGTTGCCGTCGACGTGCACGATGTGGGAGATCTTGGCGATAGCCTTCATGTCGGCGGCCGTGAAGCGGCTGAAGCTCCCGGCTCCGCCGCGCACGCCGCCGATCGACGTCGAGCCGGGCATGAGCATCACGAGGTTCGAGCCGAGGCTGGAGAGGCGCGCCTCGATCGCCTTCTGCGCGCCCTTGCCGATCGCGAGCATGGCGATCACCGCGCCGACGCCGATCAGGATGCCGAGCATCGACAGCGCGCTGCGGACTTTGTTCGCGGCCATCGCGCGCATGGCGGAGGCGCCGTACTCCTTGAACTCGGCCCAGCTGAGCTCCGGAGTGCTGAGGTCCGTCGTCTGCGCCCCGCTCGCGCGCTTGACCGCGCCTTTGACCGCGACGGCCGGACCCTTGCCGCCCGCGGGCTCTTCCTTCTCCGCAGGATTGAGCTCGTCGGAGACGATCAGGCCGTCCTTGATCTTGATGACTCTCTTGGCGTGAGCGGCGATGTCGGGCTCATGCGTGACCATGATGATCGTGATGCCCGAGCGGTTGAGCTCCTTGAGCTGGCGGAGGATCTCGTCGGCCTGGTCCGAGGCCAAGTTGCCGGTCGGCTCGTCGGCGAAGATGATCTTAGGGTAATTGACGAGCGAGCGCGCCACGGCGACGCGCTGCTGCTGGCCGCCCGAGAGCTCGTTGGGCTTGTGGTCCGCGCGGTCGAGCAGGTCGACCATCTTGAGGACCTCGAGCGCGCGCTCCTCGCGGTTCGGGGCGCCGGAGTAGATCATCGGCAGCGCGACGTTGTCCTTGGCGCTCGTGCGCGCGAGCAGGTTGAACATCTGGAAGATGAAGCCGATGGTCTTCGAGCGCAGTACGGCGCCCTCGTCGTCGGATAGCCGCGAGACGTCGCGGCCCAAAAGGCGAAAGCTGCCGGACGTGGGGCGGTCGAGAAGGCCCAGGATCTGCATCGTCGTCGACTTTCCGGAGCCCGAGGGGCCCATGATGGCGACGAACTCGCCTTCCTCGATCGTGAGGTCGATGCCCTTGAGGACCTTCAGCTCGCCGCCGCCGACCTGGTACGAGCGCGTGATCCCCTTGAGCTCGATGAGAGCCATTGGTCCTCGCTATTTCTTCGACTTGGGCGCTTGGCCGGTCGGTCCGCTCGGCTTTCCGCCCATCATCAGCGGGCTCGAAGCCGCCTGCTGCTGCGGCGTGTACTTGGCCCTGGAGATGAACACGCGATCGCCGTCGTCCAAGCCGTCGAGGACCTCGACGCTTTCGCCGGTCTCGACCCCGGTCTTGATGTCGCGCGCGACGGGCGGCTCGCCGTCGACGTTCGAAGCGACGACGACTTGCTTGACGCCGCCGGGCGCGTCCTTGACGGCGGCGGCGGGCACGACGAGGGCGTCCTCTTTCTTCTTGACGATGAAACTGATGTTGGCCGTCATCTGCGAGCGGAAGTAGGCCGGGACGGAATCGGGCTTGATCTTGACGTAGTATTGGATGACGTTGGAGACGTTCTTGCCCTCGTAGAGGATGTCGAAGACCTTGCCCATGCTGACCTTGTCCGGATACGAGTCGAGGACGGTGCGCGCCTCCATGCCGACGTGGACGCGGCCGATGTCGGACTCGTCGACCTGCGCGACGACGATCAGCGTGTCCGACATCGCGTAGAGCACGATCGTCGGATCGACGGTCTGGCCCTCGACCACGTTGCGCAAGATGATGATGCCCGGCAGGGGGGCGATGATCGGCGTGGCCTTGTAGGTGTCCTCCCACTTTTTGAGCTCGTCGGGGCCCTGCGCGCGCGCGGCGTCCAAGATCGCGGCGCGGTCGGTCGAGCTCATCCAGGCGATGATCTGGCCGGCCTTGACGGTCGCGCCCTCGTCGACGATCAGCTTCTCGATGCGGCCGGCGATCGGGGGCTTGATCTCGACGCGATTGAGCGGAGAAACCGAGCCCGTGGCCTCGACGGTCTCCTCGATCGGAGCGCGCTTGACCGTCGCGTAATAGCCGAACTGCTTCTTCGGCTTCGAAAGCTGCTTTTTGACCGCCACGCCGCCGCCGATGAGGACCGCGGCCGCGACCCCGATCAACGCCACGCTTTTCATTTTCATGTTCCTCGTCACTCGCCGAGCGCGCGGCCCAAGGATTTCTCCCAGGTCGCCTGCGCGGTCACGGCGTTAAGCTGCGCCTGGATGGCCGACTCCTCGGCGCTCACGCGCTCGGTCACGATGACTTCCCAGTTATCGAACGTCAAAAGCCCGCTGGCATAGCGGATGTCGGCCTCGGCGTTGCGCTGACGCGCGGACTCGAGGAGCGCGTCGTCGACCTGCACGGCGTCGACGGCCGTCGCGTAGCTCGACCACGACGTCTCCAGGTCGAGCAGCGCCGAGTCCCGCACGCTCCGCAAGTCTTGCTCCGATTTTTCCAAGCCGCGCCTGGCGGACTTCACGCCGTAATACGTCGACGTCGGCCCGCCGCCGAAAAGAGGATAGCTGAGCGTCGCTCCGGCGAGCCAGCCGTAGCCGCTCGGGGGGAACTCGGCCGTGCCGGAGCGAAAACGCGTGTAATTGCCGGTCAACGAAGGGAACAGAGGCGACTCCGCCGCCAGGACCGCGGCGCTCGCGCCGGCGACCACCGCTTCCTGCTGCGCGACGTCGGGCCGCCCTTCGAGAAAGTCCTGCATGCGCGGAAGCTCCGGCGGCGCGGCGGCGACCAGGGCGCCCGTCGCCGTGATCTCGGCGAACTCGTCGAGGCCGAGCTGCCG
This sequence comes from uncultured Elusimicrobia bacterium, assembly GCA_964600165.1. Lineage (GTDB taxonomy): Bacteria > Elusimicrobiota > Elusimicrobia > UBA1565 > UBA9628 > CAZRIP01. Next base: position 23,577 of record CAZRIP010000045.1, read on the forward strand.
GTCGAGCCCGCGCCGGGCCGTGCGCAAGTCGCGAAACGCCTGGGCGAGCGCGGCTTCAGCCTGAAAGAGCTGGGCGTTCGCCTCCATCATGTTGCCCTTGTACTCGTGGCCCGATTGATAGCGCAGCGTGACGAGCTGCGCGCTGGTGCGGCGCATGTCCACGATCTGCCGGTTCACCTCGACGGTCTTCTCGGCCGACAGCACCTGGGCGTACGCCCGCCGCAGCGCTTGGCGCAGCGTCGCGGACTCGTTGCGCAGCGCCGCCGTCGATCCCGTGAAGCTCGCCTTGTTCGAGCGGATGCTCGCGATCGTGCCCGCGTTGAAGAGGTTGACGTTCGCGGCCGCCTGGGCGGTGTAGTTCGGGGCGCCGTTGAGCAGCTTGCTCGAGTTATAGCTGTCCGACAGCGTCAGATTCGGCATGAGGCCGTTGTAACTCTGCAAGTAGCTCGCCTTGCTCGCCTCCGAGGCGCGCGCGGCCGAGAGCAAGTCCGGGTTCTTGCCGAGCGCGATGGCGACGCAATCGTCCCACGTCAGGGTCTTGACGATCGGCTGCTCCGGCGGCACCGGCGCCAGCGCGGCGTGAACGGGCAACGCCAAAAACACGGCGCCCGCGAAGGTCATCGAAAAAAGTCTCATCACGCGTCCACGCATCTCATCAGACGTCAGATGTTGCAATAATGTGTTGCGTCTTACAACGCCGGGACCTTCTCCGGCTCGCCCCGACTGGGAGCCTCTTTGCGCTTGACCTCGCCGAGCGCGACGAGGGCCTCCTGCAGCGCGTCGTCTTGGGCGTGGCTTTCCCAGCGCTCGAGCAGCGAGTACGCGCACGGCACGACGACGAGGGTCAACAGCGTCGACAGCAGCACGCCGCCGATGACGACGACGGCCATCGGGCGCGTCGTCTCGGCGCCGGGCCCGAGGGCCATCGCGGCGGGGATCGCGCCGACGATCGTCGCGATCGACGTCATCAGGATCGGGCGCAGGCGCATCGGGCAGGCGGTCAAGAGCGCGGTCTTGACGTCGTCGCCGCGCAGGCGGCGCTCGTTGGTGAAGTCCACGAGCAAGATGGAGTTCTTCTTGACGATGCCCATCAAGAGCAGCAGGCCGATCATCGAGTAGATGTTGAGCGAGATGCCGGTCAGCCTCAGCGCGAGAAAGGCCCCCGTCACGCTGAACGGCAGCGCCAGCAGCACGGTGAACGGATGGATGAAGCTGTTGAACTGCGCGCCGAGGACCATGTACGCGACGAAGATGCCGAGCACGAGCGCGACGAGCAGGCTCTGGAACGACTCGCGAAACGCCTGGGAGCTGCCGGACAAGACGATGTGATAGCCCTGCGGCATCTGCGAGCCGAGCTTTTCGACGTAGGCCATCGCGTCCGCTTGGGATTTCCCGGCCGCCACGTTGGCGAAGATCGAGATCGCGCGCTCGCGGTTATAGCGCGTTATGGTCAGCAGCGAGGGCTTTTCCTGCATCGTCACGACCGACGCCAGAGAGACCATCTCGCCGCGGTTGTTGCGCAGCCAGATGCGGCTGATGTCGTCGGGGCGCCGGTTGTAGGAGTCGATGAGCTTGACGCGGATGTCGTCGCGGTGGCCAGACTCGTCGGTGTACTTGCCGATGCGCAGGCCGCCGACCATCGCGCTGATCGTGTCCGCGATGTTGGTGACCGTCACGCCGTGGAGCGCGGCTTTCGTGCGGTCCGGGGTGATCTTGACCTCGGGCATGCCGGGGTGATAGTCGGTGTCGACGTCGGTGGCGAGGCCCGAGGCGTTGAGCTTGTCCATGACGTCCTGGCTCGTCTTCGCGAGGGTGTCCCAATCGGGGCCCTGGACCGAGAACTCGACCGGGAAGCCGCGCTGCGCCGTGAACCCGGCCAGCGAGAGGTCTTGGACCGTCGCGCGCAGCACGCCCGGCACTTTCGCCGCCTCGGCGCGGAAGTAGTTCATGAACTCCGTCTGGCTCGGACGGCGGGTGAAGGGGGCGGAGATCGGCCGGTCCGGCTTGTCCTTGAGGGTCACGAAGAAGATGCCGGTGTTGACCAGGCCTCCCTGGAAGCCGCCGATCGCGCAGTAATACGTCTCCAGCTCGGGCCGCGACTTGAGGATCGTCTCGATCTGCTTGAAGACGTTGTCGGTGAAGTCCATCGACGAGCCGAGCGGCGTCTGGATATTGACGAGGAAGCGGCTCTGGTCCTGCGCCGGCACGAACTCCTTGGGCACGCCGCCGAGAAGGAACAAGGACAGCGCGAACAGCGCCACCGAGGCCCCGAGCACCTTCCAGCGATGGCCGAGGCACCAGACGAGCGCGTCGTGGTAGCGCTTGGCGAGCGAAGTCATCAGCTCGTCCATCCACTTGCCGAGCTTGCTCGAGTGCCCGCTTTGAAGGAACTGGGAGCAGCGCATCGGCGCGAGCGTCAACGCTTCCAGAAGAGACAACATGACCGCGACCGACATCGTCACGCCGAATTGGAAGAAGAACTTGCCGATGATGCCCTTCATGAAGACGACGGGCAGGAAGATCGCGAGGATCGCGAGCGAAGCCGCGACGGCGGCCGACGTGATCTCGCGCGCGCCGACGAGCGCGGCCTCGACGCGGCTTTTTCCTTCCTCGTGATGGCGCACGATGTTCTCGAGGACCATGATCGCGTCGTCGACGACGATGCCGATCGACAACGAGAGGCCGAGCAGCGTGAAGGTGTTGAGCGTGAAGCCCGCGAAGTAGAGGATGATGAAAGCCCCGATCAGCGAGGTCGGGATCGCCAGGATGACGTTGAACGCCGAGCTCCACGAGCCGAGGAACAGCCAGCAGACCAATGAGGTCAGGAGCGCCGACAGCGAGAGCGTGAACAAGAGCTCGTGCGTCGA
>CAZRIP010000046.1:0-26249 GCA_964600165.1 uncultured Elusimicrobia bacterium
CGGGCGGCCGCGCAGCTTGCCCCTGCGGGCCGGCGCGCTTTCGGCCGCGGCGACTCACATCCTCGCGCAAGCCGAGCATCCGGCCGGCGGCGCGTGCCCGAACGGCGCCGTCTTCTCGCCGGCCGACGCGCCGCCCAAGGACCCCGCCCACCCGACCAAGGACCTCAAGCAGGGCATGGATCTCGATTTGCACCAAGCGGTGATCCTGGATAATCCGGGCGATCTCGCGGATTGGCCGGAGACGACGCGCATCACGCAGCTCATGCTCACCTCGACCAACGTCATCCCGCAATTCTCGAAGCGCGACGGCGACGGCCGCTGGCCCGACGAGCTCTTCACGTTCCCGCCGGACGGCGCGCTCGAGTACACCATGGGCTTCGCCGAGTACATCGGCGGGCAGTGGTACGCCTCGGCGCCGGTGCAGATCTGGGCCGGCCTCGCCGCGTCCGGCGGCGGCGGCGGCGGCGCGCCGGACGTCTATCAGAACTGGTATTACGGCTCTTGGTGGGGCCCGATGCGCTGCCGCCAGCCGGCGCCGGGCGAGTTGGTGGGCTTTTTCGTCGTCGCGGGCGACACGCGCCACGTGACGGTCGACGACGGCCATTCCCCGGTCAAGGAGCGCTCGAACGTCATCCTGTTCAAATGGCCGGACGACGGAGTCGGGAACTTCAACTTCCAATAACCGGACGTAAAAGTGGAGCGGGCGAAGGGAATCGAACCCTCGTCTGATCCTTGGCAAGGACCCGTTCTACCATTGAACCACGCCCGCGCAGAACCCGGCCATTATACAAAAAAGTGATCAGAACTGAGCGTGCACGCGCACGCCCCAGACCGGGACCGGGCCGCGGGCGCGGTTGTAGCCCGGGTTGACGACGAGCTGCGCGTCCGGGGAAACCTGCAGCTGCGCCAGCAGTTGGACGCGGTAGTAGATCTCTTCGATGATCTCGGGGCCGTAGTGGAGCGCTCCGTCGCCGAGCAGAAAACCCTGGCCCCCGGCCGCGAGATAGCGCCGGTGATCCGCCGAAAGGCCGTTGACGACGACGGCCGCGCCCGCCTCGTCGTCGGCGCGGCCCCACCTCGACGGGTTGAAGTCCAAGCCCAGCGCCGCCGAGCGGTCGACCTCCGTGAACGCCCACGTCTCGTTGCGGCCGTCGTTCCAGCTCAACCGCGTGAACGCGCCGAAGGCGTCCGAGAGCTTTTGGTCCGCCGACACGGCGAAGCCGTACTTCGTGCGTCCGTAGGCGCGGTCTTGGGTCACGTCGTTGTTGAACCGCGGCGTCGCGAGCGTCTCCGCGTAAGAGCCCATCCTGGCCTCGTTGAGAAACGTCAGCAGGCGCACCGAGCCCGTCCTTCCCGAAAAGTCCGTGCGCCTCTCGCCCTCGAGCGCGAGTCCGTGGGCGCGCCCGACGCGCCGGTCGAGATCGATGGCGTTGGCGGACCTCGGCTCCGCGGCGGCGGCGGCCCGGAGATCCCACTTCGGCTCGTGGTATTCCGCGGCCGCCCCCCACGTGTAGCCGCGCGTGTCCGCGGGGTAATCCCAGGCCGCGGAGTCCATCAGCGCCCAGTTCATGAATTGCGAGCGAGGATCATGCGAGTACGCGTTGCCGTCGAACAGGTCGCCCATCGAGAATTTGCCGGCGGTCAGGGTCACGCGCCGTACCGGCCGCTCGCCGGCGACCTGATTGAGGCCGTCCTCGACCTTCTCGCGCTCGGCGGTCAGCCCGAAGATCTGGCGCACGAACAGGCGCGCCGTCGAGATGACGGGCTGCGGGCTGCCCGTCCGAAACGTCTCTCCGTTAGTCACGCCGCCGAGGCCGACGGCGCCGCCGATGCCGCGCCCGCCCGTGAGCTCCGGGTCGACGTAAAGTTCGGTGCCTTCGAGCGCGCGCAGCCCCAAGAAGAGCGTCGACGTGACGGAGTTCGCGCTCTCGGGGTTCGGATCGAGGCTGCGCGGGCCGTTATAGAGAGCGTGAAAGCGCGAATGGCCCTGATCGATCACGGTCGCTTGGAAATGGACGTCGTAGCGGTTCGAGGACGTCGAAAGCAGCGGCTGCGCGCGAAGCGCAGACGCGGCGAACAACGCGAGAAGCGCCGCCGTGGGCATTGGCCGATTTTACTCAATCTGGTAAGATCAGCGACATGAACAAATATTTCAAGATTTCCTCGTGCGCCGTCGCGCTCGCGCTGCTCGCCACTTCCGCCTTCGCCGTCGGCTTCGACGCGGGCGTCAAGGAGACCTACGGCGCCCGGCACTACAACGGCGTCGGCGCGTTCGGCCAGCTCAATATCGCCAACGTCAGCGTGGAGCCGATGTTCAACTCTTTCCACAACGACTTCTCGAGCGGCACGTTCAACACCTACTCGCTGCGCTTAGGCTACGACACCAAGCTCTTCGGGATCGGCCTGACGGGCGGCGCGACGCCGTCGGTCAACGGCTACAACAACAAGTTCGCGGGAGCCGACGTGACCTTCAGCCTCACGCCGACCGGCGAGGGCGCGCGGGAGCGCATCAACGGACGCCAACAGGCCTCGGGCCCGGCCCAGGGCCGCGGGCTGGCGCGCGTCGACGTCGGGGGCGCGGCGACCTACATCTATCACACGGACCACTTCGGGACCTCGAACCAGGCGCTCGGCGCGGCCGCGCACCTGGCCCAGACCGACGTCACGGGCTCGGTCGGCGTCGCCGTCCTCGAGAGCTTATTGAGCCTCGACATGACCAAGTCCGTCTACGAGCACCAGCCGGCGTCGGTCCTCATGCGCTCGCCGCGCGTGGAGAACGTCGTCGGCCTGGCTAACGTCGTGCAGGGCTACCCGAACACGAGCGCCAACGTCAAGCTGCTCTTCGGCGCGACGCCGCTGCTCAAGCCCTTCGCGCAATACACTCACACGACCTTCGAGGCCGGGCAGCCGAACTCGAACGCGTACACGGCCGGGGTCTCCGCCGAGCTCGCCATCCTCGAGGTGTCGGCGTCCTATGAGCGGTATCAGCAGCAGGGCAACAACCAGAACTTCGTGTCCGTCGGCGCGAACGTCCGCTTCTAGGACGCGACGAGCATCCAGACGCCGACGACGGCGAACGCGGCCGCGCCGATCCTCTTGAGCGCGACGGGGCTGACGCGGCCCTTGGCCTGATGGCCGACCGCCACCGCCATCGCGGTGGCCGCCCAGAGCCCGAGCACGGCGCCGCAGAAGATCGTCGCGGGCTTGCCCGTGCGCGCGACGAGCGTCGCCGTCGAAAGCTGCGTGAGGTCTCCCCACTCCGCGATGAAGATCACGACGAAGGCCGCCCAGGCGCCGGCCCAGAACGTCGGGGCCCGCCCCGACGGCCCGCCGCCTTCGCTCTCGTCGTCGCGCCGCAGCGAGGCCGCGGCCAAGGCGAGAAACATCAGGCCCGCGCCCCAGTGGACCCAGCGCTCGGGCAGAAGATGCAGCGCCCTTCCAAAAGCGACGGCGACGGCGGTCTGGACCACGAAAGCCGCGGCGGCCCCGACGAAGACGGCCAGAGGATTCCTCTTCGAGGCCATCAGCACGGTGGCGAAGATCGTCTTGTCGGGAAGCTCGGCGAGGAAGATGACGCCGAAGGTCGAAGCGAGAAGCTTCAGGTCCACCGGCTAAACGTGCGGGTGCTGGTCGATCCCGGCGGTGGGCTGCGGGAAAGCGGCCTTGACCGCCTCGTCCTCGAGGATGCGGCGGTTCTCCTCTTCCATCGCGGCCAGGACGTCGTCGAAGCTCTTGAAGAGGCAGTTGATGACCTCGGGGTCGAAGAGCTTGCCTTCCTGCCCCTTGATGTAGGAGCGCGCGTCGTCGACGGTCCAGGCTCCTTTATAGACGCGCTTGCTGACGAGGGCGTCGAAGACGTCGGCGACGGAGACGATGCGCGCCTCGACCGGGATCGCCTCGCCCTTGAGGCCGTAAGGATAGCCCGAGCCGTCGAAGTGCTCGTGGTGGGCGATCGCGATCTTCGACGCCAGCCGCAGCAGGCGGCTCTCGGCGTTGGCCAGCATCTGGCTGCCGTAGATCGTGTGGCGCTTCATCTCCTCGTACTCGTCGGCCTCGAGCTTGCCGGGCTTGCGCAGGATCGAGTCCGGGATGGCGACCTTGCCGATGTCGTGCAGCGGCGAGGCGTAGCGGATGTCCTCGGACTCCTGATAGGAGAGGCCCATCGTCGCCGCGAGTATGCCGGAGAAGCGGCTCATGCGCCGCAGGTGCCGGCCGGTGTCTTTCTGGTCGCGGAACTCGGCGACCAAGGCCATGCGATAGATCGTCTCGAGGTGCGAGCGGCGAAGATCGTCGTAAAGCGTGGCGTTCTCGATGAAGGACGCGGCCATCGTGGCGAGGATGCGCAGCAAGCCCTCGTCTTCGTCGGTGAACGCGCCCTTGCCCTTGTTCAAGACCTCGAAGACGCCCACCGCGCGGCCGTCGCGGCCCTTGAGCGGCACGGCGAGCACCGAGCGCGTCTGGTAGCCCGTGATGCGGTCGAGGTCTTGAGTGAAGCGCGTGTCGCGGTAGGCGTCGCGGATGTTGACCGCGCTGCCCGTCTTCGCCACGAAGCCGGCGATGCCCTGGCCCATCGGAATGCGCAGGATCTTCTCGTCCATGCCGAGAGCGACTTTGGTCCACAGCTCGTTCTTGTACGGGTCGACGAGGAAGACGGAGCAGCGGTCGGCGGCGAGGATGTGGCGGACTTCCTCGGCGATGATCGTGAGAAGACCGTCGAGGCGGGTCTCGGCCGCGATCAAGCGGCCGAAACGCGACAGCAGCGTCTGGCGCTTCTCGAGTTCCTGTCGTCGGCCCATTTTTGGAGTGCTCTAAGGGTTTCCCCGAGGCAGTTTCTCGTCGACGAACTCGCTCACGTGCCTGACGGTACCGGCAGGATAGTATTTACGCAATCCGCGGGCAAGCTGGATCAGACAGGACGTCGAGCTGGTCAAGACGACCTTGGCGCCCGTCGAGGCGATGCGCTCGATCTTGCGCCGCAGGACCTCGTCCGAGAGCTCCGGTTGGGTAAAGGCGTACGCCCCGGCCCCGCCGCAGCAGACGTCCGACTCGGGCAGCGGGACGGTCTTGAGCCCCGCCGGCTTGCGCGCGCCTTGGCCGTGGCAGGCGCGGCAGGACTCGTGATAGGTGACGGCTTCGCCGGCGTCAAGCTCGACGTTCAAAGCTTCGATCGCGTCCTCGACTCTTTCAGCGAAGCGCTCGGCGCGCGCGCGCCAGTCCGCGTCCGAAAGAAAGAGCTGGGGATAAGACTTCAAGAACGCGACGCAGGAGGAGCAGTCGCCGACGACCGGGGCTCCCGGCGTCTTCTCGGCCGATTCGATCATCCTCTCGGCGAGCGTCCGCGCGTCCTTGAGCTCGCCGTAATTGTAAGCGAGCAAGCCGCAGCAGCCGTTTTGCAGCGGCGCGCCCTCGCCGCGCAGCTTGCCCAGCGCGGAATAGGTGGCAAGGCCGACGCGAGGGAAGAGATAGTTCGGCCCGCACGGCGCGAAGTAGAGCCAGTTTGCGCCTTTGCCGGACTGAGGAAGCCTTTCCTCGAGAAAAACGAGCGGCACGTCCTCGACGTGCGCGTCGGCCTCGGCGAGGCCGCGCAGGCCGATCCACCGGAGCGGATACCGGGCGAGGCGCGAGACGCCGAGCTTCTTGCCGACGTAAGCGAGCTTCATGATGTATTTGAAAAGGCCCGGCCGCTCGATCATCATCCTCGACAAGAACGACGCGAGCCAATGGGGTTTTTCGCGCAGCAGGCGACGGCCTTCGAGCACGATGTCAGCCGTCGGCACGTGGGCGTAGCAGGTCGTCGTGCACGCCGAGCACAACAGGCACGTGTCCAAGGCCTCGCGCGCGGTCTGCGGGTCCTCGAGCTTGCCCTCGATGAGCAGGCGCACGAGCTGGTTGCGGCCGCGCGGCGAATAGGCCTCGAGCCCGGTCGCGACGTAGGTCGGGCAGGACTGCTCGCAATAGCCGCAGCGGCTGCACTGGCTCGCCGCGTCGTAATCGGAGCGCTCGCCGAGGTCCGTCAGCAGCCGTTCGAGCCTTTCGGGCATGCCGCCATCATACCAAAGTGCTACGATCGCCCCGGTGACCGCGCTTCTGCCGCTTTTTTTCGCCGCCGCCGTCCGGGCCGCCGCGCCGCCCGCGCCGCGCTTCGCCAAGATCGTCATCGTGATCTTCGAGAACGCCGACTTCAAGGACGCGGTCAAGCAGCCGTTCTTCGCGTCGCTCGCCGAGCGCGGCGCCCTGCTCACGGACTACCACGCCGTGGGGCATCCGTCGCTGCCCAATTACATCGCCCTGGTTTCGGGCGGCACGCAAGGCGTCAAAGACGACGGCGTCCATGACCTCGACGCGCGCAGCGTCGTCGACCTGCTCGAGGCGAAAGGCAAGAGCTGGAAGCTCTACGCCGAGGGCTATCCGGGCGGCTGCTTCCTGCGCCCGCGGTCCCGCCGCTACGCGCGCAAGCACGTCCCGCTGCTGAGCTTCACGAACGTGCAGAAGGACGCGGAGCGCTGCGCGCGCGTCGTCGACGCGAGGGACTTCTTCGTCGATTTATCTTCGGGCGCGCTGCCCGACTACTCCCTGTTCGTGCCCGACCTGCGCGACGACGGCCACGACACCGGCGTCGCCTACGCCGACACGTGGTTCAAGACAAATTTCGGCCCCGTGCTGAAAAAATGGCCGGCCCGCGTCCTGCTCGTCGCGACCTTCGACGAGGACTCGAATTCCGGCGGGACGAACCAGATCTACACGGCGCTGTACGGCGGCATGGTCAAAACGGGCGCGCGCGTCGACGAGCGCTACAGCCACTACAGCCTGCTGCGGACCGTCGAGGACGAGTGGAAGCTCGGCGACCTCGGAGGCGACGACGCCCAGGCCGAGCCCATCGCGGGCGTCTGGAAGTAGCCGGCTAGAGCATCCGCTGCATCATCACGACGTCGAGCAAGCGGCCGAACTTGCGGCCGACCTCGCGCATCACGCCGATCCGCGCGAAGCCGAAGCGCTCGTGCAAGAGCACGCTGGCCTCGTTGCCGTCGGCGATCCGCGCGACGACCGTGTGCAGCTTGGCCTTCTTGCCGGCCTCGAGCAGCTCGGCGAGCAACGCCTTGCCGACCCCGCGACCGCGGGCGCTCTCGGCCACGTAGACCGAGTTCTCGGCCGTTCCCGAGTAAGCGCAGCGGTCCGACCAGCGCGACAAGCACGCGAAGCCGACCACTTTCCCGTCTTCCACAGCCACAAGGACCGGGTAGCCGTCGTGGGCGGCGAGCCACTTCTTGCGATCGGCGAGCGACTTCGGCTCGGTGTCGAAGGTCGCGACGGTCTTCGCGATCGCGTCGTTGTAGATGGCGCGGATCGCGGCGACGTCCTTGATGGCTGCTTTTCGGATTCTCAACTTACCCCGGGGTGAGTCGAGATCAGCCACGGATTGAGCACGTTTTCAGGATCGAAGGCCTGTTTGAGCCTTCGATGCCACTCGTCGGGCGAGAACGGCTTGGGCTCCTGCGCCTTCGCGTCGCACACCGATCGCGAGTGAAGCTTGAGCGTGACGTCCAGGATGACGCCGTACGCGCCCCACGACCCGAGCATGAGGCGCGGCACGTCGTAGCCCGCGACGTTCTTGACGACCTTGCCGCCCAGATCGACGACGTCGCCGTTGCCGAGCAGCACGCGCATTCCGAGAAGATCCTCGCGCAACCCCGGCCAAGCTTTCGTCGCGAGCATGCCGCCGAGCGTGCCGCCGCCGTCGGGCAGGCGCAAGAAAAAGCCCTGCTTCTTGAGCTCCTCGCACAGCATGCGCGGGTTCTTTCCCGCTTCGACGGTCAAGGTGAAGTTCTTGCGGTCGAGATCGAGGATGCGATCGAGGCCCGTCGTGAGCAGCTCGACGCCGTTGCCTTTCTTTGTAGATCTCGAGCCGGTCCCAGCGACAACGACCTCCGACCGGCTCGCGATCGCCCGGCGCAACAACTCCTGAAGGCGCGCGGCCTGGCCGCTGAGCTCCCTTGGGGCGCGTATCATCTGGCCGTCCGACAGCGGAAACAGCTTGTCCGGATTGGCGAGGCCGTCGGGGTCGAAGGCGAGTTTGATCCTCCGGAACAGATCGAGGGTCTCCTTCGAGAAGAGCCAGGACATCGCCTCGCGCTTGTCGACGCCGATCCCGTGCTCGCCAGAAAGCGAGCCGCCGAGCTCGACGCATTTGCGCAAGATCGCGTGCCCGGCCTTCTTGACGCGCTCCGTCTGCTCCGCGTCGCGCTCGTCGTAGGCGATGTTCGGGTGGATGTTGCCGTCACCGGCGTGGAACAAGAGCCCGGCCGTCATGCCCTTCGTCGTCTCTTGGATGAAGCGCACGATCTCCGGAAGCTTGTCGCGCGGCACGACGCCGTCTTCGACCATCACGTTCGGGGCCAGGCGCGCCATCGCCGCGTACGCGCCGCGGCGGCCCTCCCAAAGCTTGTCGCGCTGCGCCTGGTCGGTCGCCGAGCGCACCTCGCTCGCGCCGAACTTCCGGCACAAGGCCTCGACGAGCGGGGCCTGGGCGGCGACCTCGTCTTTGCCGCCGTCGAGCTCGATGAGGAGCACGGCCTCGGTCGTCGGATAGCCCGCGTGGGCGTAAGTCTCGACCGACTGCACCGTCGTGCGGTCGAGCGCCTCCAGGACGCGCGGCAGCACGCCCGCGGCGATGATGCCCGACACGCACTCGATCGACGCGTCCAGGGACGGGAAGCCCGCGAGGAGCGTGAGGATCGTCTCCGGCAGCGGCAAGGTCTTCACCCAAAGCTTCGTGATCACGCCGAGCGTCCCCTCGGCGCCGACGAGCAGGCTGGGGATCTCCGGCCCGGCGTCGTCCAGCGAGAATTTTCGCAGCGAGCCGTCCGGCATCGCGGCCTCGACGGCCAGGACATGGTTGGTCGTCGTGCCGTATTTGAGGCAGCGCGGTCCGCCGGCGTTCTCGGCGGCGTTGCCGCCGAGGGTCGAGACCTTGAAACTCGCGGGGTCCGGCGCGTAGAAGCGGCCGGCTTTCTCGAGCTCCTTTTGCAGCGCGAGGTTGACGACGCCGGGCTCGACGACGGCGAAGCCGTTGAGTGAATCCACGTCCAAGATCTTGTTCATCGCGGCCAGCGCGATCACGACGCCGCCCTTGAGCGGCACGCAGCCGCCGGAAAGGTTGGTGCCCGCGCCGCGCGCGGTGAAGGGGACTTTGTTTCGCGCGCACCAGGCGACGACGCGCTGAATCTCTTCGGCGCTGCGCGGCAGGACGACGGCTTCGGGTCTTGCCCGGTCGAGCGCGCCGTCGTAAGAATAGACCGCGAGGCTCGCCTCGTCGTCGAGATAGGCCCCGGGCGCGACCAGCGCGCCGAGCTCCTCGAGCGCGCTCACTTCGGCGCGGCGGGAGCGGCGGGCGTCGCGGGCGCGGCGGCGGCCGGAGCGGCCGGCGCGGGAGCGCTCTTCTGGACCGGGATCGTGAAGTAGAAGCGCGAGCCCTTGCCGTACTCGGACTCGATCCCGATGTCGCCGCCGTGCATCTGCACGATCTCGCGCGAGATCTTCAGGCCGAGGCCGAAGCCGGCCTTGCGCATGGCTTGGGCCTCTTGGGTCTGGAAGAACCGCTCCCAGACGCGCGGCAGGTCCTCTTTCTTGATGCCGATGCCGGTGTCGATGACGCTCACGGTCACCCACTCGGGCGTCGCGTCGACGCGCACGCGCACCGAGCCGCCTTCGTTGGTGTATTGGATCGCGTTGGTGCAGAGATTCTGGATCACTTGGCCCACGCGCGCCGGGTCGCCGGCCAGCGCCGGGACGGCGGGAGGCAGCTCGATCGAGAACGCGATCTTGCGCTGCTGGGCGACGACGTCGATGCGGCTCTTGACCTCGCCGACGACCTGAATGAGGTCCAGCGCGCCGATGTTGACGCGCAGCTTGCCGGATTCGATCGCCGCCAGATCGACGAGATCCGAGATCAGCACGTTCAACGTGCGCGCGGCGGAGTGGATGTGCTCCGCGCACTTGAGCTCGGCGGCCATGCCCTTGAGCTTCATGCCGAGGACCTCGGAGTAGCCGAGGATGGCGGTCAGCGGATTTTTGACGTCGTGAGCCACCATCGCGAAGAACTTTTTCTGGAAGCCGTTGATCTGCTCGAGCTGGCGGTTGGACTCACTGAGGTCCTTGACCAGGCGCGCGTTTTCCGCGATCAGGAAGCGGCGCTCGAGGGCTTTCTTGACCGAATACAGCAGCTGGCCCGGCTGCACGGGCTTGATCATGGCGTCGTCGAGGCCGAGGCTCGCGGCCTGGCTCACGGCCTGAAGCGCCGTCGGCAGCGGCAGCGGCTCGATCGTCAGGATGATCGCGAGATTCTCGTCGCGCTCGCGCAGCTTCTTGGCCAGATCGAGGGCGGTTACCGGCACGTTGGCCAGCTGGAGGCCCGAGACCACGAGATGGAACAGCCCGGGCGCCGCCCGGCGCAAGGCTTCCTCTCCGGACTCGACGGGCGAGACGTCGAAGCCGCTGGCGACCAGCGCTTGAGTGTACTGCTCGATGGCGGTCTTGTTGTTGTCGACGAGCATGATCTTGGGCTTCTCGACGCGCGCCACGACGACTTGAGCCGCGTCCGAAAGGATCGACGGGATGCGGCCCGCCTGATCGCGCATGATCGCGGCGGGAAAATTGGCGCGCACGGACTCGACGGCCGCTCCGACCGGATCGATGCCCGACACGATGTAGACGACGGCGTTGGTCACGCTCTGGCGCAGGCGGCCTTCGAAAGCCTCGGCCTCGGCGGGCTTGCCGGTGAACTGCGCCACCACGACGTTGAATCGCGGCGTCGTCTCGACCTCCTCTTCTTCTTGGCGGGCGCCGCCGAGCTTCGACCAGAAGCTCGTCGGCTTGGGCAGCCTCGGAGTCTCTCGGCGGCGGGCCTCGAACTCGGCTTGGCGCAGCAGCAGCTCCGTCAGGCCGATGACGTTGTCGACCGTCATGGCCTGCACGCCGGCCTCAGCGAGCGCGACGTGCATCGCGCGGCTGGCGAAGACGCCCTTGTCGACCAGGAAGACGATCGGCTTGCCGCAGGAGCGCACTTGGTCGGCGAAGCCGCCCGGCAGCGGCAGCGAGACGTGCCGCAGCCCTCCGGACTCGTTGGGCGAGAGCGTGGAAAGAGTCTCGAGCTGGATCAGCGGGAAGTTCGCGCGCTGCTTGTGGATCGCGAGCAGGCTTTGGCGCTCGTCGGGCGTGAGCTTGGACATGTCCAAGACCACCCCGCCCCAATCCCCCGTCGACAGCTGGATGCCGGCCTCGCGCGCGCTCGAGACCGGGATCATCTCCAAGTCGCGCGCCCGGAGCAAAGCCGCCAGATCGCGCCCCAGCGCGGCGTCCTGGCTGACGACGAGCACTTTCTTTCCCATTCTAGACCGGCTCGGGCATGAGCTTCGCGGTGAAATGACGCAGGCGCGTCGCCCCATCCAAGAGGCGAAGCGGCCTGATGGAATCTTTGCGTTTGGCGACGTCCTCGAAGACCTCGATGACGAAATCGATGTGGCTCTGCGTGTAGACCCGGCGCGGGATCGCCAGGCGCACGAGCTCCATGCGCGCCGGGGCAAAGTCCTTGCCCGCGCCGTGGCCGAACATCAGCGAGCCGATCTCGACGCCGCGGATGCCGGCCGTCAAATAGAGCTCGCAGGCCAAAGCTTGCCCCGGAAAACCCGCGGCGGCGATGTGCGGCAGGAACTTCTTCGCGTTGACGTAGACGGCGTGCCCGCCCGGCGGCTCGACGATCGGCACGCCCGCCTTGCGCAGCCCGTCGCCGAGATACTCCACCGAGCGCAGCCGGTACGAAAGATAGCGCTCGTCCAAGATCTCCTCGAGCCCGCGGGCCATCGCCTCCAGATCGCGCCCGGCCAATCCGCCGTAGGTCGGGAACCCCTCGCCGAGAATGAGCGCTTCTCGCGCTTTTGAAACCCATTGATCGTCATTCAACGCGAGAAACCCGCCGATGTTGACCAGCGCGTCTTTCTTCGCGCTCATCATGCAGCCGTCGCCGTACGAGAACAGCTCGCGCGCGATCTCGGCGACCGGCCGGCTCGAGTAGCCGTGCTCGCGCCGCTTGATGAAATAGGCGTTCTCCGCGAAGCGCGCGACGTCGAGGATCAGCGGCACGCGATAGTGACGCGCGATCTCGGCCGTTTCTCGAAGGTTTCGCATCGACACGGGCTGGCCGCCGAGCGAGTTATTCGTCAGCGTCATGATAATCATCGGCACTCGGGCGCTGCCAAGTTCCTTGATCTTTTTTTCAAGCGCTCGAGTGTCGATATCGCCCTTGAACGCGCCCGGGTGCTCGAAGTCGAGCGCCTCGGGCACGGGAAGGTCGAGGGCCGTCGCGCCGGAGGCCTCGACGTTGGCGCGCGTCGTGTCGAAGTGCGAGTTGGAGAGGATCGTCTTGCCGGGCCCGGCCGCCACGCTCATCAGGATGCGCTCGGCCGCGCGCCCTTGATGGACGGGCAGCACGTGCTTGTAGCCGGTCAACCCGCGAACGGCCTTCTCGAAGACGAAGAAGCTCTTGGCCCCCGCGTAAGACTCGTCGCCGCGCATGATCGCGGCCCACTGCTCCGAGGACATCGCCGAGGTGCCGGAGTCGGTGAGAAGGTCGATGAGGACCTTGTCCGCCGGCACGTTGAAGAGATTGTAGGAGGCGTCCTGCAGGACGCGCTCGCGCTCCTCGCGCGTGGTGAAGCCCAAGGGCTCCACGGTCTTCACGCGGAAGGGCTCGATGATCGTGCGCCAATGTGGCTCGCGCATCAATTGGTCTCCGAGCCGGGATGATACGAGCACTCGTCGCACGCGCACATCTTGCGCAGGCTCTCGAACGAGTAGATGCCGGTCCCGTGGCCGTCGGAAAACGAGAACGACAGCGCGTAGTTGCCCACGAGATCGGCGCGCGTCGACTTCATGTCCGCCGGGACCGTCTGCGGGTCGATGAGCCGCTCGCCCGACCATTCGTCGCGGCAGGTCGCGCAGGGACAGTTCTGGCGCAAGAACTGGAAGGTGAAGACGCTTTCGTGATCGTCCTCCCAGACGATGCGCAGCTTGTCGTCGTCGATCTTTTCGATCGATTTGGGGCTGAAATTAAGCATGACTCCGGGGCCGGAGCGCATCACAGGTGGTCCCACGGATAAGGATATGATATCATTCGTTTTTCCGCAATCCCCCGTATCGAGGAGGCTCCCCGTGGCACGCATGACGCCGCTCCCCGCCCTTCTAGTCTTGGTTTCCTTAATAGCCGCTCCCGCGCGCGCCGACGCCGACCGCGAGATCGTCAAAGTCAACGGCACCACGATCCGCCAGTCGGAGGTCATGGAGAAGCTCTGGCAGCGCTACGGCCCCGAGACGCTCGACGAGATGATCGACGGCCTTCTTCTGAGGCAGGAAGCGCAGCGCAAGAACATCAACGCCGCGTCCGCCGAGGTCGACCGGCGCCTGGCCCGGCTGCGCGAGCAGTTGCCCGACCCGAAGGCGCTCGAGGCCCAGCTTCAGCAGTCCGGCTCGTCGATCGACAAGCTCAAGCAGGAGCTTTCGGAGCAGGTCGAGCTCGAGAAGCTCGTCGCGGGGGAAAAGAAGCTCTCCGTCCGAGACGACGAGATCAAGGAAGCTTTCGAAAAGCACAAAGACGAGCTCGCCCGGCCCGAAGGCGTTCACCTGCGCCACATCATGGTCGCGACCGAGGCCGAGGCCGACGACGTCATCAAGCACCTCAAGGCCGGCGCGGACTTCCGGGAGCTCGCGCGCGAGAAATCCCTCGCGCCGACCGGCAAGATCAACGGCGGCGATTACGGCGTCGTCACCCGCGGCCTTCTTCCGCGCGAGATCGAGGACGTCGCCTTCGCGATGAAGCCCAACGAGCTGCGCAAGCTCGAATCGGGCAAGAGCTGGCACGTGCTCCAGGCGCTCGAGCGCCGCCCGGCGCAGCCCGCCGTCTACGCCAAGGTCAAGGACGACTTGCGCCAAGCGCTGCTCGAGGAAAAGATCAAGGCCGTGCTTCCCGATTACAAGCGCGCGCTGCGCGCCAAGGCCGACATCCAACCGCTCGGGAGCTGATCCCGCTGGGCCTTTGGGGCCGGACGCGAACGGGTCCTCTGGCCTGAGCGCTTGGGCCCTCTGCCGCCATTGACTTTTCCGGGGCTGTGTTAGACTATGCCCATGCCGAAGGCTTTGCCGAGAGCCCTCGCCGTCCTCGCCCTCCTTCTCGCTTGTCCCGTTTTCGGCGTCGAGATCGAGCGCGTCCCCGAGTTGGCCCCGATTTCTCCGGTCACTCCCGTCGTCACGCCCGCGCTCGCGCCTCTCGAGACGCCGCAGCTCGGCCTAGAGCAGCTCGAAGGCATCCCCACTCTCCAACCGATTTCGGCGCTCGCGCCCGCGCAAACCGCGACGGCGCAGGCGACGGCTGAAGCGGCCAAGCCCGGCGCGCTGGCCTCGGTCCAGAATCTCAGCGCGGCGATGGCGACGCCGAAAGCAAGCGACTCCTCTCGCCAGGCGAATCTGACCGCGACCTTCGACGCCGCCAAGTCCGGGTCGGGCGGCGGCGCCGTCGCCGTGGGCGACGGCGAGGGCGGCGAAGGCAACGGCGGCGGCGCGGGAGGCGGCGGCGGAAACCCGAGCCGCGGCAAGGACGACGGCGGCGGCCCGGCCTATCCCGTGCGCATGATCCGCGCGCTGGGCACGACGTTCCGGTCCGTGCTGTTCCGCCCGAACTTCCCGGTCGAGGCAGAGATCGTCCGCGCGATCGACCAGACCCAAAAGGGCGACAAGATCCGCATCTCGATCTACGAGTTCGGCAACGGCAAGACGCTCGACGCCCTGCGCAAGGCGAGGAGCCGCAAGGTCGACATCAAGATCATCCTCGACTACGCGAACGTCTTCCCGGAGACGAAGACCGGCGGCTACACGCCCAAGGTCAGCAAGGAGATCTGGAGCCTGCTGCGCGAGGGCTTCGAGGTCCAGGCGCTCAAGGGCCTCGGCGAGTACGGCATCGCCCACAACAAGATTTGCGTGATCCAATCCACGCGCGGCTCGCTCGGGATCTTCGGCTCCTACAACTGGAAGTGGACCGCCGAGCAAGACCACTACGAGAACGCGAACTTCACGTCCGACCGCAAGCGCATCGAGGGCCTCTACTCGTACTGGAACTGGCTGTCGGGCTTGTCGGCCAAGGTCGTTTACGACCACGCCGACGGCTCGATCGACCTCGCCAATCCGAACTGGGAGTGGCCCAAGACCGTGCCCGCGCCGCCGCAGTTCGCGCGGAGCATCGATTTCAACGGGGTCGACCTGCCTTTCCTCGTGGTCTCCCCCGCCTCCGAGGGCGGCGCGAGCGCCGAGGACGAGCTCGTGAGCGCCTATGACGCCGCGAAAAAGTCGATCCAAGTCTCGATCTTCGCGCTGCGCTCGACCAAAATCGTCGAGGCTCTCCGCCGCGCCAAGGAAGAGCGCAAGCTCAAGACGGTCCAGGTCATCATCGACAAGGGCCAGGCGCAGTCGGACGCGTTCAAGGCCTATGCCGACTATCTCGCCTACCACGGCATCGAGGTCAAGGTGCTCGCGGGCCCCGACCCGACGGCGGATTTCCAGCTGTCGCAAAAGGACCACCACAAGTTCTCCCTGCTCGACGGGAAGCTCGTCGAGGTCGGCTCGTTCAACTACACGAAGTACGCGGCGATCGGAAACTTCGAGAACGCGCATTTCCTCGACGACGAGACCGACGCGAAGTCGTACGCGTTCATGTTCAAGCACATGTGGGAGCGCGCCGACGACCATCCGGCTCCGGCCGCCGAGCCGCGGATTCCGACGGACGAGCAGCTCGTCAAAGAAGTCTTTCCCTCGGAAACGGCCCCCACGCCGACCGATCCCGCGCCGGTCCCGGACGGTCCGTTGCCGTCGTGGCCGCGGCCGACGGCGGGCTCGGTCGCCTTCAACGGCGAGACCTACAAGGCCGTGATGACCAAGCCCGACGACGCGATCTCCCCCGAGCTCGCCAGGCTCATCAAGGGCGCGAGAAAGTCGATCCGTCTCTCCGCTTACGAGTTCAATCTTCCCGATCTGCTGGAGTCGCTGCGCTGGGTCCGCGCGAACAAGCCCAAGGTCAAGATCGAGATCGTGCTCGACCGCTCGCACGTTTACACGAGCGGGCGCGACCACACGGGCGGCCCGCGCAAGCCGAGCCCCGAGATCACCGCGCTCATCCGCGAGGGCTTCGACGTGCTCATCCTCAAGGGCGACCACAGCGGCATCATGCACAGCAAGTATCTGCTCATCGACGCGCCGGCTCAGAACGTCGGCGCTCGGCTCGCCAAGGCCGCGCAGAAGCTCAGCATACAGGCGTTCTCCGGTCTGGCGAGCGCGTTCAACAGCCCGCTCTTCGCGGGCCTCGCCCAAACCCAGGCGGCCAAGGTCCAATCCGACGACGAGCAGACCGGCCTCGTCGCGCGCGGTTCTTACAATTTCGCCGTGACCGCCGAGAACAACCATTACGAGAACATCGCGCTCACGATCGAAAAGGATCGCGTCCAGAACTATCTCAACGATTTCAAGTACAAGCGCGGGCTGGCCGAGGAAGTCGATCACGACAAGCTCGACGAGATCCTCTCGCGCACGGAGCTGCCGACGCGCAAGGGCTCGAGCCGCCAATCGGACGACGGCGACAACGAGACCGAGGCGTTCGACGACGTTCAAGCTCATCCCGACATGGCCGGCATGGACGCCGCGGAGATCGAGGCCGCCCGCAAGCCGCCGCTGCCGCCGCCGCCGCCCGCCCGGGGAATGGAAGTCGACATCAACGGCGAGAAGTTCCACACCGAGTACTTCTCCCCCAACGGCGGCATCATGGACGCCTGGCTGCGCGGCATCAAGGCCGCGGAAAAGTCGCTCGACGTCGCGATGTTCGGCTTCTACTCGCGCGACGTCGCCGAAGCGCTCGTCGCCGCGGCGACCGGGCAGGTCGTGACGGACAAGGAAACCCCGGTCCACATCCAAACTCTCGTCGCCGCCATCGCGGCCAAGCGCAAGACCAACAAGGACTTCCGGCTCAGGATGGTGCTCGACGCGGGCCAGGCGTCCCTCGCCCGTTTCGACCGCGTGCCCGGCGACCGAACGAGCGGCACACGCGTGTCCGACTGGCTCAAGGCGCGCGGGATCGACGTCAAGCTCAACGGCGGGCCGCACTGGCGCAGCAAGACCGACCCGCGCGACCCGATGTTCGAGAAGATGCACAGCAAGTACATGATCATCGACGGCAAGTGGATCTTCACCGGCTCGTGGAACGCGTCCGATCGCGCCGAAGAGGACAACTTCGAGAACATGACGGTGCTCCTCGATCCCGCCGACGTCGCCATGATCGTCTGGGACTTCGAGCGGATGTATCTGCGCAGCCTCGCCCCCGGCGAGCGCGAGCCCGTCGACACCGGAACGGGCGCCTCTCTTCCCGGCCTTTAGTTGATATCATCGGGTCGCGTGACCCGAGCCGCTCGAGAGCTGGTCCTGCTGAGCGCCGCCTATTGGCTCGCCGCGCTGTTCCTGCCCGCGCTAGGCAAGAACCCTCTCAACGACGATTGGGCCTTCGGGCCGGCCGCGACGAGCCTGCTGCCGCAGGCGGCGGCGACGCCTAATCTTCTCGTCCAAGCGCTTTGGGGCCGGCTTTTTCTTTCGCTCTTCGGCGGCGGTTACGCCGCGCTGAGAATGTCGACGCTCGCGCTCGGCTGGCTCGGAGCCCTCGCGTTCCACCGATTCCTGCTTCGCCGCCGGCTCTGCCCGGGCCGCGAGACGGCTTTGACGGCGGCGCTGCTCTTTAGCCCCCTGTGGTTTTGTCTTTCGCCGAACTTCATGACGGACGTCCCCTGCGCGGCGCTGGTCGTCGCGGCCGCGGCGGCGGCCGCGCTGGAGCGGCGCCGGGCGGGCGCGCTCGTCGCGGCGGCGGCCGTCGGCGTGCGGCAGACGGCGCTCGCCGTGCCGGCAGCGTGGCTCCTTCTCCTCGCCTTCGAGCGGCGGCTGAGCGCGCGCTCGGCGATCGAGATCGCGGCGCCTTCGGCGGCCGTCGAGCTCGTCTGCCTTTTTTGGCGCGCGGGGGCGCCCGCCGTGGCTCATCCCTTGCTTTTCACGCCGGCGATCCTCCTCGCGCGCGCGGCGACGGGCCTGCTCTATTGCGGCCTCTTCGCCCTGCCCGCGGCGGCGGCGTTCTGGCTCGACGAGCCGCGCAAGAGGCTCCGCGCCCTTTCTCGGGGAGAAAAGATCCGCCTGCTGCTGCTCGGCGGCGCGCTCGCCGCGGTCGCGGCGCTCGCCGGCGCCGGGCTGCCGCCCGACGCGCGCTCCTTCTTCGACTGCAATTACCTGACGGAGAACGGCCTCGGCTGCTGGGACCTCCAAGGCCTTCATCCTCCGATGATTTTGGGATCGGGCCTCTTTTGGGCCGCGCTCGGCGCGCTTTGCGCCGGGTCGGTCGCGACGCTCATGATCCCGCGGCAAAACCCCGCCGCGCGGCGCTTTTCTTTCCTGTGCGCGGCCGCGTCCTTGGCGGCGTTTCCGGCCGCGCGCTTCTTCGACCGCTACTTCTTGCCGCTCGTCCCCGCGGCGTTATGCCTGGGCGCCGCCGCCGTCGGGACGAGCGCGCGCTCGCGCGCCGGGCTCTGGGCGGCGACGGCCGCGCTGGGCTTTTTCGCCTGGGCCGGGACGGCCGATTCCCTGCGCGCCTCGGCCGCGGCGTGGACGCTCGGCGAGCGCGCCGTCGCGCGGGGCATGGCGCCCGAAGAAGTCCGAGCGAGCATGACTTGGTGCTGGGCCCATGAATGGCCGTCGCGCTTCGAGCAAGAGCGCCGGCGCGCCGCCGAGCCGGGCGTCGATCTCCCGATGAGCTGCTTGAGCGACCCGGCCGCGGTCGTGTCGATGAAGGAGAGCCTGATCCATCCTCTGCCGGTGCTCGACTCGCAGGATTACTTCTCGCCGCTGCGCATGAGCCGCGTGCGCTTGAACCTCTACGAGAGGCGGCCCGCCGAGAAGGCCGGCGGCAAGTTTGCTAAGATGGCGCCATGAGATCACGCTTTCTTGCCGTCGTCGCATTTTTCGCGCTGGCCGGCTCCGCCGCCGCGCAGACCCAGACTCAAACCCCGCCGCCTACGCAGCTGCCGGTCCAAGAGCAGCCCGGCGTGATCCCACCCGCCAACTTCCAGAACTACAACATGCCGGCGCCGGGCTTGACGCCGACGTTCACGCCTTCCGCCGCTCCCTCGATTTCGCCGGCCGCGCAGCTGGCGGCCTCGCGCCAGCTCGCCCAGCTTTCCGACGACTACTGGGACGCGCAGATGCGGATGTCGCCGTTAAACGCCACCCTCAATAATTACCCTAAGTACCACGACCGCCTCGACGACATCTCGGCTTACGGCCGCGCGGAGCAGCACCGCGAGAACCTGCGGCTCTTGGCCGCGCTCGACCAGATCGACCGCTCGGCGCTGGGCGACTCGGGCAAGATGACCTACGACGTCATGAAGCTCACGCTCGAGCGCGCCGTCGAGGGCGAGAAGCACAAGTTCTGGGAGTGGAACGTCGACCACATCGACGGCTGGCAGAGCTTCATCCCGACCGTCGTCTCGATGGCCCAGCCGATGAAGACGGAGGATGACGCCGAGGCGCTGCTGCTGCGCATGAAGGCCTACCCCGCGTTTTTCGCGACTCAAATCTCCAATCTTCGAGAAGGCATGAAGGAGGGCCGCGTCGCGGCCAAGGTGCCGGTCGACCGGCTCGTCGAGCAGCTCGACGACCTCCTCAAGGAAAAGCCCGAGGACAGCTCGTTCGCCGAAGCGGGCAAGCGGCTGCCCGCCGATCTCCAGGCGCTCTACATGCCCCAGATCCTGCAGGCCGTCGACACGCACGTCCACCCGGCCCTCGCGAGCTACCAGTCCTTCCTTAAAGACGAGTATTCGAAGGTCGCACGCGCCGAGAAGATCGGATTGGGCGACCTTCCCGGCGGCGCCGAGGCCTACCGCTACGAGATCCGCTACCACACGACGGTCGACAAGACGCCTGAAGAACTTCATGAAATGGGCTTGGCTGAGCTGAAGGAGATCCACGACGAGCTCTCCAAGATCGCCAAGCGCCGCAAGTTCAAGGGCGACCTCAAGGCGTTCACGGAGTCGATCAAGAAGGACCCGGCGAACTTCTTCACCACGCGCGAGGAGATCTTGGCGGACGCCAAGTCCCGCATCGCCCTCGCTCAGGCGCTGCTGCCCAAGTATTTCGGCACGCTGCCGAAGACGGCCCTCGAGGTCAAGCCCTTCGAGGCCTTCAAGGAAAAGAACGAGCCCGGCGCGGAGTATTATCAGCCGTCGGACGATCTCACGCGCCCCGGCGTGTACTACATCAACACCTACGAGCCGGAGACGCGGCCGCGCTACGGGATGACCTCGCTCGCCGCCCACGAGGGCGTGCCCGGCCACCACCTTCAGCTCGCCATCGCCCTCGAGCACCAGGACTTGCCCGTGTTCCGCCGCCACGGCGACTTCAACGCCTTCGTCGAGGGCTGGGCGCTCTATTGCGAGCGCCTCGCCGACGAGATGGGCCTCTACCAAGACGACCTCGCCCGCGTCGGCATGCTCTCGGACCAGGCGCTGCGCGCGGCGCGGCTCGTCGTCGACACCGGCATCCACGCGATGGGCTGGAGTCGCCAGCAGTCGATCGACTTCATGGTCGCCAACACCGTCGACAGCGAGAAGGAGCTCGTCGACGAGGTCGACCGCTACACGATCTGGCCCGGCCAGGCGCTCTCCTATAAGGTCGGCCAGCACGAGATCATGGACCTGCGCAAGGAGTCCCGGAAAGCGCTCGGCAAGCGGTTCGACCTGCGCAAGTTCCACGACGACGTGCTCAAAAACGGCGCGATCCCGCTGAGCCTGCTGCGGCAAGTCATCCTGGGCCAGAGCGCCGTCGCGTCGGCCCAGCCCGGAAAATAGCGCGTTGTCGCCGCTCGCCGCGCTGATCCTCGACTGGCTGATGACGGCATTTTGGCCGATCATCGGCATGTCGGGCTTGGCGTATTACTCCGGCATGCTCTTCACGGAGGCCGGCCTCGTGATCGGCCTGGCCGCGCTCGCTCCGTTTCTCTTCGTTCGCGGCCGCTGGCGGCGGCTCTTCGACGCGTCGACGGCGCCGGCCCTGGCCGCGATGGGCTTTTTCTCGGGCCTGGCGACGATCATCTTCATCAGCGCCCTCGCCTATACGACGCCGGCCAACGCCGCGATCATGGCCCAGATCGAAGTGCTCTACTCGGCGGCGCTGTGCACGCTCCTCCTCAAAGAGCGCATCGGCAAGGGGCAGGCCGCGGCGGGGCTGCTCGTGCTCGCTGGGACGGGACTGGTCATGGGGCACGATCTGACCTCGCCGCGCTGGCGCGGCGATCTGATGATCCTGGCGACGCCGTGGATGTATCAAGTGTCGCACGTCTTCTCCAAAAAACTGCCGCGAAACCTCGATCCCGTCGCGATCTCCGGCGGACGGATCTTTTACGGGATCCTCTCGCTGCTGCCCTTCGCCGCCTGGGCGGTCGCGCGCGGCGGCAGCTGGAGCTGGCAGCCGCGCGCGCTAGGAATCCTCGCGCTGCAAGGCGTGACGATGTCCTGCCTCAACTTCGTGCTGTGGTACCGCGCGATCGGGGGCATGGATTTGTCGAAGGCGACCGTCGTGATGCTTTCTTATCCCGCGCTGACGGTCTTGTTCTCCTGGCTGCTCGGCCGCGAGACGATCGGGCTGATCCAAGTCCTCGGGCTGTTGATCACCTTCGCGGGAGCGTACTGGACCTCGCTGCTCGTGCTCAAGGCCCAGCGGGGCGAGCCGGCGCGCTCGCGCGTCGAGCCCGAGGCCGCGCCGGAAGTCTGACGTCCGATTTGTTAGACTGAGCCGTGGAGAAACAACCGGTCCCCTATCGGAAGACGATCTTCGTCTGCACCAACCAGCGCGACGGCGGCCGCGTCGCCTGCGGCAATCCCGGCCGCGGCGGGCTCGAGGTCTGCGAGGCGCTCAAGCACGAGGTCAAGCGCCTCGGCCTCAAAGGGAAAGTCCGCGTGGCGCGCTCGGGCTGCCTGGACCTCTGCGAAAAGGGCCCGAACGTCTTCATCTATCC
Organism: uncultured Elusimicrobia bacterium; assembly: GCA_964600165.1. Lineage (GTDB taxonomy): Bacteria > Elusimicrobiota > Elusimicrobia > UBA1565 > UBA9628 > CAZRIP01. The sequence continues at coordinate 22,130 of CAZRIP010000046.1, forward strand.
CGACGGCGAGTGGCGCTCGGGCGTGACGCTCAAGGACACCGAGGAGATCGTTCGCTCGTTGGAGTGACGCTTTTCTCGACTATCGCCAGCGATAGTTGAAATCTCGACTCACCCCGGGGTAAGTCGAGATCGCGAAGCTAGCCGCGCCTCGCTCGTCGAACCGTCGTTTTTAGCCGGCGGCTGTGATCCCTGAGCCAGCGGCGGTGCGTCTTCCAATCCGGGCAATGGACGGTCACGATCGCCCAGAAGCGGCTCGAATGGTTCATCTCGCGCAGGTGCGCGAGCTCGTGGATGACCAGGTAATCGAGCGTCTCCGGGGAAGCCATCACGATCCGCCAGTTGAAGCTCAAGGTCCCCTCGCGCGTGCAGCTGCCCCACAGCGTGCGCTGGTCGGCGATGCGCACCTTCGCGTAGGTCAGATTCATCGCCGCCGCCCAATGCGCCGCGCGCGACTCGAAGGCCTCGCGCGCGCGGTCGACGTACCAGGCGCGCAGCAGGTCGTGCGGGTGCGCGTCGTCCTCGGGCGAGCGCCGCAGGATCAGCTCGCCGTCCTCCTCGCGAAGCACGGAGCGCCCCAGCGACGGATCGTCGACGACGCGCAGCTCGAGGTCGCGCCCGCGATAAGGGATCACGCGCGCGCGGCCCTTGCGCGCCGATGGGAAGACCTCGGGCAGCTCGCGCGTGAGCCCGCGCAGGAAATCGCGGACCTCGTCGAGCAGCGGGACCGGCGGCTGAGCGTCCGGCGCGTGCGTCACGGCACGATCATAGCGCTTTTGTTGTAGAATGGCACGTGGCGCGTATCCTCGTCGTCGACGACGAGCCGGCCGTCGTCGATCTCGTCAAGATCATCCTCGAGAAAGCCGGGCATTCCGTCGACGAGGCGTACAACGGCAAAGAAGCGCTGAAGGCCTTGGGCGTCGACCCTCAAGACGCGGCCGCGCCGCTGCCCGATCTCGTGGTGCTCGACGTGATGATGCCCATCGTCGACGGCTACACGGTCGCGATCACGATGAAAAACGACGCGCGCGCGGGCCGGGTCCCCCTCATCGTCGTGACCGCCAAGAACGACATGCGCCATCTCTTCGAGGCCATCCCCTCGGTCGCCGCCTTCGTCGCCAAGCCCTTCGATCCCGGGGCCTTGCGCGCCACCGTCGCGAAGTTCCTGGGCGCCTAAAGCGCTCTTTTATTTTCCGCCTGGCGCCGCCGGCGTCCGCGACCTATACTAACCGCATGAAGCCCGGACATAAAGCGCCTGCGCCGACGGTGGACGTAGCCGCCCTCGCGCTCGCCGCGGCCTTCACGGCGGCGGCCGCTCTCGTGTTCTACGGCGCGCGAGGCGCGCGTTCGCTCGAGCGGTTGTTCGCGCCCGCCCCGGCCGCGACCGTGACGGCGACGACGCCCGGAGCGCCGCTTTTCACCGAGCGCCCCGCCGGCGCGCCCTCGGCCCTTCCCGGCGCGAAGCCGGAGTCGAGCCCGCTGCCCTTTTCCGGCGAGGAATTCGCGCGGCGGGACGAGGCGACGGAAAGCGCCGCGCCCCAGCCGGCCGCGCCGGCTTATCCCGATCCCGCGCCGCCTCGACGCGACGACGGCTTGAAAAGCGTCGCGGCGCAGCCGGCGGCGGCTCCCTTCGAGCCGCCGCGCCTTCAGCCGATCCAGAACCTTTCCGGCTACCTGAGCGAAGGGACCGGAGAAAGCGGCGCGTTCTTAGCCGCCGGGGCCGGCCCCGCGCCCGCCGTCGCGGCCAAGGGGCCTCAAGCTCCCGCCTTTCCCACTCTCCCGAACTTCGGCGCCGCGCCTTCCGGCTCGGGCGCGCGCGGCGCCGCCAAGCCGCGCGCGCGCGCGAACGGCGCGCAGGGCGCCACGTCGGCGATCTCGTTCGGCACGCCATGAGGCCCAAGGCGCTCGCGGCGGCGGCGATCATGGCCGCGCTGGCCGTCGCGGCGGTCGGCGTGCGCCGCCTGCGGCCGGGCGGCGAGGCCGCGCCCTTCCTCCCTCCGGTTTCCTCGGTCGAGACCGCCGCTCCTCGAGCCGCGCCGCCTCCGGCCGCCGCGCCGGCCTCGCCCGCGCCGTCGGGGGCCGCGGCCGCCGCCGCTCAGCCGCTGGCCGCCGCTCCCGATCTCGCCGGCGCGCAGGTCGTCGAGGAAGTCGTCTCCCCGCGGCCCGCGCCGGCCGCGCCTCCCGCGGCGCCGCGGCCTCGCCTGCAGCCGATGCCGAACATGTCGGGCTATATGGACGGCCAGGCGCAGGGCGCGTCAGCGCATTATCAATACCAGATCACGGGCGCCAAGTCGGTCGACGACGTTCGGGCCGTCACCGCCGCCGGCAACGCCGTGGAGAAAACCGCCAACGACCTCGCCGCGCAGGCGCAGGCCTTGGCGTTCACGATGACCGGCAAGCCGGCCCCGGCCGCGGCGGCCCCCGCCGCGGCTCCCGCGGCGGCCGTGCAGATGCAAGTGCTGCCGAGCTCGACGCTCGGCGACTTCCATTACCAGGTCATCAACGTCGAAGCGAAAGCCGTCGACGACGTGCAGATCATCACGCCGGGCAAGACCTGGCGGCTCGGGCGGCTCGCCGCCGGCCAGTCGACTGAGATTTCCACGCCGGACCCCCTCCTGCAGGTGAAAGTCCATTACGTGACGGCGCCGCAGTAGGTCCCGCAAGCTTCTCTTTTTTGCCGTTTTTTTGATCGACAAACCCGGCCGTCCGGCTATCCTTAATATGATGAGCGCGCGCGCCACGCTCGCCGCCGTCGCCGTGCTGTCGCTCTCCGCCCTCGTCGTGCGCGAGGACCGGCTGCGCGAGCGCGGTTTGCTCGGCTCGCTCTTCGCGCCGACGGAAAGCTTCACGCCGATCGACTACCGCCCGCAGGTCCTGCCGCCGCTCAAAGCCGCGCCGGCGGCGCTCGAGGTCGCCCAAGTCCAGCCGGTCCAGGCCGCCGCTCCCGCGCCGGCTCCGGCGCGGGCCCTGCCTTCGCTGCCCGCGGTCGAGGCTTTCGCGCAAGCGCCCGAGCTCGCCGACGCCGGTCCCGACGAGCTCGTCGCGCTCGCGACGGGCGGCGGCCCGTCGCGCCGAGCGCCTTCAGCAGAGGATTTGGCGCTCGGCGCCAGGCTCGCTCGGATCAACGTCCTCGACTCCGCGGAGCTCGAGCGCCGCGCGGCCCTCGCTCCTCCCCCCGCGACCGCGCCGGCCTCGGCCGACAACCAGGTCCCGTGCGCCGACGCCTGCGCCGCGCCCGGCATTTACGCCAAGCCCTATCACGCCGCCGTCGATTCCGCGCAGCCGAACCTCGACTTGCGCTGGAAAAAGCTGCCGTGCTCCAAGCCCGGAGCCTATCGCTACGAGGTCGCCAACCGCGGCCGCCACGGCTACACCGGCGTCGTGCTCTACGACGGCGACCAGCGTTGGGACGTCGGCGCGCTCGCGCCGGGGGGCCGCGTCGTGATCGCCAGCCCCCAGCCGCTCGGGCCCAACCCGGGCGTCGACCACGACCCGCTGTTCGTCTCGGCCTGGGATCCATGAGGCCTGGACGTCTCGGCGATTACCCCTTATAATGAGGCCGCGCATGCAGCCCTCACCCGAACCTGAACCCGAGCCGCGGCCCGAGGCCGCGCCGTCGCCCGAAGCGCGGCCGAGCGTCCGGCCCGCCGGCGAGAACGCCCGCGGGCCGGCCGAAGCCTACACGTCGATGCCGAGCTTCGAAGCGCCCAAAAAGCGCTGGGGCCCGCTCGTCTTGGCGTTGGTCATGGCGGCTGGAGCGGCGGGCTTCGGTCTGCGGCATCGCGCTCCCAGCCCGGCGGCGGCGCCTTTGAGCGACTCCGCCAACATCCTCGCCTATTCGCAGAAGGATTTCGACCAAGAAACGACCGCTTCGGCGCGGGCGATCCTCGCGCGCGACGGCCAAACCCACGAGCTCGAGGTCCTCGACCATGATCGCCGCGCCGAGCACGCGCGCCCGGCGGCCCCCGCCGCGCCCTCGGCCGGCGAGCAGGCGGCGCTCGAGCTCGCCGCCGCGCCCCAAGCGCTGCGCGATCAGGTGTCCTCCGGACGCGCGGGCTTCTACACCTTCCAGCTCGCCGAGCTCGTCGACGAAGGCGGCGACGTCTACGATATCACCGTCGAT
>CAZRIP010000047.1:0-26214 GCA_964600165.1 uncultured Elusimicrobia bacterium
CCTCGTAGGTCGGCAGCTCAGCGATCTTCAAGCCCGCCTTCATCGCGCGGATCGACATCTGGAACTCGATGGCGAACCCCTCGGCCGCGCAGCCCAGGGCCTGGAACTTGTCGCGCCGGATCGCGCGAAAGCCGTTGATCGTGTCGGTGACGTAGGGGCCGCGGTTCCAGAGCACGTTGGCGATGAGCGTGAAGGCCTGGTTGACCCACTTGCGCGGGCGGTACCAGTGCACGTCCTCCTCGTTGAAGGCGCCCGCCATCATCCGCGAGGCGATGGCGAGATCGCAGCCTTGCTCGAGCTTCGCGAAGAGCTTCGGGATGTCGGCGGGGTCTTCGTTGCCGTCGGGAGAGAAATAGCAGAGCGCGTCGGCGGTCGACGACTCGAGGGCGACGAGAAACGCCACGCCTCGCCCCCGCTTGGGCTGGCCGAGGACTTTGACGTTCTTGCTTTCCAGGAACGCCCGCGTGCCGTCCTTGGAGCCGCCGTCGACGACGAAGACCTCGTCGGCGGCCGAAAGCGGGATCTTGTCCCAGATCTTCGGCAGGGACTCGGCTTCGTTATAGGTCAGGATGACGAGGGCTTTTTTCACGGCCCAACAATCATAGGACAATTGTTAGACTCATGAAAATGCCGGCACTCGCCTCTGCGTGGCCGAAGCTGGTCTTCCTCGCCATGGAGTGGCAGTGGATGATCCTCGGCGCCGCCTGCCTCGGACTGTCGCTTGCTCTCGCGCTCAAGGCGAACTCGCTTTCTCTTTTTGAGCGGCAGGCCCGCGCGCACGAGAAGCGCGTCTCCGTCGCCGTCGCCTGGCTGACCGCCTGGATCGTTCTTTTTAAGCTCGCGCAATTCGTCCGCTTTCAACTGCTCCTCGATTCCGGCGTCACGGCGAACCTCGTCTGGAACCTGGCCCACGGCTACGGCTGGATCAGCAGCCTGATCGGCGACAAGCCCTTCATCGCCGTGCACTTCGCCTACGCCGCGGGGCTTCTCGCGCCGCTCTTGTGGCTCCACGAAAGCACGGGAACGCTCGCCGCCGCCCAGGGCGCGGCGACGGGCGCGGCGCTCTGGGGCGTCTTTCTGCTGGCGCGGCGGATCCTGCGGGAGCCGGCCGCCGCCGTCGCGATCACGGCGCTTTGCGCCTCGCAGCTCTTTTTCCACGGCCTGATCGGCTCCGTCGTTCACAGCACGGCTCTCGAGGCGCCGCTGTTCATCTGGATGATCTATTGCCGGCTCGCCAACCGCCGCGTCCTTGCGATCATCCTCGCGCTGGCCCTCTTGAGCGCCTGCGAGGACGTGCCGTTCGTCTTTTTCGGCCTGGGCGCCTGCGTGTTCTTCTCTTGCGAGGGCCGCGACAAGCTCAAGGGCCTCGCCCTCGCCGGAGCCGCCGTCTTGATCTTCGCCGGCGAGATGACGCTGATCCACCGCGCGCAGCGCGGCTGGGCCATGGCCGCCGATTTCTGGCATTGGCAGCTCTACGGGAACCTCGGCTCGGACCCGGGCGCGCTCGCGCGCATCGCGCTGACGCGGCCGTGGAAGATCGCCGCCCTCCTCGCCGCGCCCGCGGCCAAGCTCTGGACGCCCGTCTGGGCGCTCGGATTTTTCTCGTTCCTGCCGCTTCTCGCCGGGCCGGTCCTCCTGCCGTTCGCGGCCGTTTGGCTTCCCCATCAGCTGGCCGGCCTGGGCTCCGGCTATCACGAGTTCAACGCGCACAACGCCGCGCTCGGCTACGCGACGCTCTGCTGGGCGGCGATCGTCGGGTTTCGCCGAGCGCTCGAGCTCGTCCCGGCGGCCAAGCGCCGCGGCGCGAGCGGCGCGCTCTTCATGCGCTACTCGGACTTCTATCTTTCGCCGCTGCTCTTCCCGTCGAAATGGGCGACGGCCGCGCCGCGCGCGCTCGCGAGGATAAGGCCGGGCGCGAAGGTCTGGTGCGACGAGTTCTTGCTTCCCCAACTGGCGCTGAGGCGCCACGTCCGGACGCTGCCGGGACAGCTGCCCGACGCCTCCTTCACGCCCGACTTGTTCTTGCCGGACCAGGTGCTCTTGTCGACCAACTGGTTTCGCTTCGCCACGCCGGACGCCGGCCGGCGGATCACGGGCTTCCTTCAACGCCGGGGCTTTCAGCCGGTTTTTCGAGAGGCGGACTTGATCCTGCTGGAGCGTCCCGGCGGCCGCGACGAGGACCCGCCGCGCCTCGTCTCGATACCCGCGGATTAGCAACCGATCCGGTCTGGGCAGAATGAACTCGCGTGCCTGGCCCGAAGGGCCCAAGGCGCCTCGGCGCGGCCGCGCTATGATTGAGGCATGAGAAACCCGCTCCACGTTTTCGCCGCGCTTCTGCTCGCGACCTCGACGGCGCGCGCTCTTTCCAGCCCGCTCGACGCCCCCAAAGAAGGGATCTTCCTTCAGTCGCTGCTCGACTCCGGCCGGCTGCTTTACTTTACGAGCTCCGGCTGCGCGAGGCTGCTCGACGGCTTGAGCTACGCGATCGCCGACGGCAAGGGCGGCGTCTATTACAGCGGCGACCACGGCACGGGCCGCTGCACTCCGGAGGGCTGCCGACTGCTCACCTCGAACCGCCTGACGCTCGCCGCGGCCGCCGGCCCGTCCGGCGACATCTACGCGTCCGGCGCGCTCGAGGGGACCTGGCACTGCCGGCCGACCTATTGCCGCCAGGCGAGCGCCGAGCCCATCGAGCACGGCGTCTACGAGATCCAAGGCGCCTACAAGAGCCCGCGCGTCTTCGTCGGCTTCGGCTCGGGCGGGGTCTTCCGCTGCGAGGACGACGTCTGCCGCAAGATCAACGCGCCGCGCCCCGACTTCGACGCCTCGTTCGGCATGCCGAACACGCGAGGGCGCGGCGGCGACGGCGCCGTCTACTCGCTCGAGGACCACGCCGGCGAGCCGGCGCCCGACCAGCCGGCGACGCTGCCGACGCGCGTCCTGCGCTCCGAGAACGGCGCGCCCGCGGTCGCGATCCCGGCCGACGTCGCCTGCTGGGCCTGGGACGAGGGCCTCGACGGGCACTGGAACCTCGACGGCTACGTCGGCAATCGCAAGCCGGACTGGCGCGACGGCTGCCGGTTCGTCGTCGCGCCGGGATCTTAAGGCGCGCGTTCGACCTCGACGGATATATAATCTCGCATGGACCGATTCGCCGTGGCGGTCGCGGCCGCGGCGGCACTGCGCTTCCTGGCAGGCTCCGCCGCTCTCCCGTTCTTTCACAGCACAGACGAGCAGGCGCACTACGACATGGTCTTCAAGTATGCGCATGGTCACATTCCGCGACGCCTCGAGAGACACGACCCGCGCGCCAACCGGTGCGTCGCCCTTTACGGCACGTACGAATTTCTCAATCCCCCAAGCTCGTTCGATCAGGGCTCGATCCCGGCCCCCATTTGGGCCCGACCGGCCGGCGAGGCCGCAGCTGAGTTCAGGGATCGCCTGGACCGCTGGAACGCCAGGGTCGACATCGAATCGACCCGGCCGCCCCTCTATTACGCCGCCGCGGCGCTCTGGTATTCGCTCGGCCGGGCGCTCGGCCAAAGAGGCGGCGACGCCCTTTACTGGATCCGCTTCCTGAACGCGCCGGTCATCGCGCTGACGGTCCTCTTAGCCTACTACTCGATGCGGCGTCATTTTCCCGGCGAACCCCTTTATCGCCTAGGGGCCCCCTTATTCATCGCCGCTTTCCCGCAAGACGTCTTTTATGCGATCAGCAACGACGTCTTGTCCGCTCTTCTTTTCGGCGCCGCGTTTTTCATGCTGCTCGAAACGAGCCGACAGCCGTCGCCCGGCGCGGCATTCCACGGCCTCGCCGGCTTCGTCGCGGCTCTCGCGATCCTCGCGAAATGGACCAACGTCGCCATCCTCGCTCCCGCGGCCGTCTTCATGATTCTCTCACGCGGCGGCGGCGCGAGCCGGCGTGCCGCCTTGATCTGCGGCGCGGCGATCCCCGTCGCGCTTTGGTGCTCGTGGGTCTACCACAATCAAGGGGCGCTCTTGGGCGAGACGGCGACGACCGCGTTCGCGGGGTGGACGCCGAAGCCGCTGACGCAAATACTGCATCATCCGCTCTTTACTTGGCGCGGATCCACCTATTTCACGAGCGCCTTTCTATCCACTTTCTGGCGGGGAGAGCTCCAATGGCATGGCCGTTCGGCGACGGCCGGACCTTTGGATATATTCTATACGATCTCATCTTGCGCGCTCGTAGCGATCGCGGCCCTTTCGCTGAGGCGCCGAAATCTCCCGCGCGAAGAGCGCCTCGCCTGCCTGGGGGCGCTCGCCGCGATGGCCGCCTTCGTCGCTCAACTCGTTTGGGCATCTATTCGCTTCGACTTCGGACCATACCCTTATCCCAGCCGAGCGGCGCCATTTCTGATCTCAGGCAGGCTGGCCCTCGGAATGCTGCTGCCGTTTCTCATCTTGTACCTGCGCGGGCTCAAGACCCTCACCGCGTCTTGGACCGATAAGACGAGGATCTATCTCTGCGCGACCTGCTGCGCGATCATTTTCGCATCGGGAATCTATTCCCTGCGGCCGATGATCGCAAGCCGCTACAACTGGCTTCATTTTCCCGCCGGCCCCGCGGTCGCCGCGGCGTTCCGGTGCGAGTGAGCCGGCTCAGTCCAGGCTCGCGGGCGGTTTCGCACTTAAGAAGCTCGGCCGCGCCGCGCGCGGTACCACTCGATCGCGCGCCGCAGCCCTTCCTCGAGCGGCACGCGCGCGCGAAAGCCGACGACTTTCTTGGCCTTCGCCACGTCGCACCGCCGCCGCGGCTGCCCCATAGGCTTGGCCTTGTCCCACTTGAGCCGCGCCTTCGAGCCCGACAGCCGCACGATCGTCTCCGCGAGGCTCTTGATCGTCGTCTCCTCGTCGTTGCCGAGGTTGACCGGGTCGGCCTCGGGATACTTCTCCGCGACCTCGATCAAGCCGCGCGCCATGTCTTCCACATATAAGAAGGATCGCGACGGCGAGCCGTCGCCCCACACGATCATGGGATCTTCCTCCGCGACGGCGCGGCGCACGAGCGCGGCGATCACGTGCGAGTCCGGCGAATCGAAGTGGTCGCGCGGCCCGTACGCGTTGTAAGGCCGCGCGATCGCCACCGACATCCCGTATTGCTCCTTGTACGCGCGGCCGACGTACTCCGCCATCCTCTTGGCCCAGCCGTAGCCTTCGTTGGTCGCCTCGGGAGCCTCGCGGAAGCCCTCGGTCTCGGGCGTGGGGATCGCGCAATGGCGCGGGTAGACGCAGGCGGTGCTCACGACCAGAAAACGCGCGACGTCCCTTTGCCTCGCGGCCTCGATCATGTTCGTCGCGATCAGCACGTTGTCGCGGAAGATCGAGCCGTGGTGCGTGGAGTTATACGACACGCCCCCCACTTTCGCGGCCAGATTCAGCACGACGTCCTGGCCTCGGCAAGCCTTCACGCAGTCGCTCACGGATCGAAAGTCGCCCTTGAGCTTTCTGACGTCCTTGAGAACGGCCTTGAGGTTCTCGCGCCAAACGCTCGACGAAAACCGGTCGCCCGCCGTCACGCGCGCGCCGCGGCGCAAGAGCTCCTCGACCACGTGGCTGCCGACGAAGCCCCCCGCCCCGGTCACGAGGATTTTCTTGCCGCGCCAGAAGCTCATGCCTTGCTCCTATATATTCGCAGCCGCGGGTTGGCGAAAAACGTCTCGTCTTCGACCCGAGCCCACAGAAAACCGTACGGCTTTTCATCGTCGACGAGCGCGTAGAGCGGCGCGGCCGCGGAGCGCTCGAGCTCGGAGGCGCCCGAGTCGTCGAGCAGCAAGAACCGCGGCGGGTCCTTCTCGAGCAGCGCCGGGTCCGAGTAGACGACGAGACGGTACTTGTCGTAGCGCATGACGGGCGAGGTCGCGGGCTGCGGGTAGCGCGCAAGGCCGAGCGAAGCGCCCGCCGGCGCGTTCTCGTCGATCCACGCCGCCGCGCGCGCCCGCGTGCCGCCCGCGTCCCAAGCCATGTTTCGAAGATAAACGACGCACCGCGGCGCTCCGTCTATTAGGATGGCCGCGAGCGCCACGCCCCGCGCCCACTTGGGAGCGCGCGCGATCGCCGCGCCCGCCAGGACGCAGAAAAGCGCCACGGCCGGATAGAAGAACCGCCACGCCCCGACGCCGCCGACAAAACCCCAGCGCGTGGCGATCAAGGCCCAAGTGACCGCCAAGCCGCCGACCGCCGTCCACCAAACGAGCCGCGCCTCTCTCCTTTTAAAACCGTCCGCTAGGCCCCACAAAAAGCAGAGCGCCGCGGCCAAGCCCGCCGCGCCGACGAGCCGGGGGCCGAGCAGCGCGAGCAAGGACGACCAGCTCGCGCCGGACGATCCGGGGTAGACGGTCGTTTCCCAGAGAAAGTCGCGCCGCGCGAGCAGCGCGTAGGGATTGAGCGCGAGAAAGACGGCGATTCCGAGGATCGTTCCGAGCGCCGCGCGCTTGAGCTCGTCTTTTTTTCGTCCGTCGAGAAGCCAAGCGAGCCAGGGCAGCGCGAAGAATATCCCGAAGGCGAAGTTCGCGCCGGCGCCCAAGCCGGCGGCGAGGCCCGCCATCGGGTAATTCTTTCTCGCCGCCCAGCGCGCGGCGGCGACGATCCAGAGCGCCGCCCACGGATGCGGCTTGACGATGTGCGAAGTGACGGCGACGATGGGACAGAGCATGAAGAGAAGGCAGGCCGCGGCGCCCGCGAGCTCGCCGCCGAGCATGGCGCCCAAGTCGAAGACGACATAGAGCGTCGCGAGCTGGCACAAGAGCATGAAGACGCGCGCGGCCAAGAAAAGACGGCCCATCTGCGCCGGGTCCCGCAAGTAATAAGCCATGTCGGGCACGACGTGGACGGCGCGCGTCCACGACAAGAGCTCCAGATAAGCCCCGAGCGGATAGATGAACGCCCCGCCGTATTGGATGAACAACGGCTCGAACTGGAAACGCCAGGGGCGCATGCGCGCGAGGACGACGAAGGACTTCTGCTCGTCGGGGTTCTCGGTGCGCAAGAGAAACGAGCGGTACGAGTTGAGCAGCTTGTCCGGCGGGAAGCTCCAGCCCGGAGGGATCTCCTCGCGTCCTTGGACGTAGGTCACCGGCTCCTCGGGCGCGAGGCTCTTGTGCGCGGCCTCGATGCCCTCGTAGAGCTTTTGCCATCTCTGCGTCATCTCGAGGGCGTTCTCGAGAGAGGGCTGGAACGCGGGCGGGAACGCGGCCACGCGCGACGGCCCCGGAAGCCCCCAGCGAATGCCGATCAACCCCTGGGCCAAGCCGAGCGCGAGGACCGAGAGCAGAGCCGGCCTAGCGCCGCGCATAGAAGCGCCGCACTTGCTCGCACAAATACGCCACGTCCGCGTCCGCCATGTACTGGTGGCAGCCGACGTAGAAGCCCGCTTGGTTCAAGCGTCTCGCGACGGGATACTGCGGCTCGAGATCCCCGTAGAGCCGGCGATAGACCGGCTGGTTGATCAGCGGAAGCAGGTCGCGCGTCTCGACGCCGCGGCTCTCGAGATGGCGCACGAGCCCGGTCTTTCCGCCGCGCCGCAGGACGATCGGATAGAGCATGAAGGTATGCTCCCGGTCGGGCGGGACATAAGGAAGCTGCAGCCGGTCCTCGAAGGGCTTGAGGCCCTTGGTCAAGAGCCCGGCCACGCGCTGGCGTTTCTTGACGATGCCCTCATGCTCCTCGAGCTGGGCCAGCCCCAGCGCCGCCTCGAACTCGGTGGCCCGGAAACTGTGGCCGAGCGAGACGAACTTGAAGCGCCGATCGACGAGATCGAAGAGCTTGCGGCCGCGGCTGCCGCGCGCGTCGTCGATGTGCAGATAGATCGAGTCGCGGCCGTGGTTCATGAGGCTCTTGACCCGCACGGCCAGGTCGTCGTCGCTCGTGAGCGCGAGGCCGCCCACGCCGGTCACGATGTAGTGCGCGACGTAGGTCGAAAAGCATGAAAGATCGCCGAAGCTGCCGACGACTTGCCCGCGATAGCGCGCGAAGACGGTCTCGCAGGAGTCCTCGATGACCCGCAGCTTGTGCCGCGCGGCCAGCGCCATGATCTCCGCCATGTCGGCGGGCAGGCCTAGCAGGTGGACCGGGATCACGGCGCGCGTGCGCGGCGTGATGCGCCGCTCGAGCTCCGCCGGGTCCATGTTGTAGGTGCGCGGGTCGACGTCGGCGAATACCGGGGTGAGGTTATTGTGCAGGACGACGTTCGCCGTCGCCACGAAGGTCACGGACGGGACGATGACCTCGTCGCCGTCTTTCCAGCCGTGCCGCTCCTTCAGAGCTTGCAGGGAAACGTGCAGCGCGCTCGTGCCCGAGTTGCAGAAGATGCCGTATTTGCTGCCGTGCAGGCGGGCGAACTCGCCCTCGAAGCGCTCGGAGAACGGGCCGTAGGAAAGCCGGCTCGAGCGGATCACCTGGGCGAGGTAGCGACGGGCGCGCGGGCCGATGCGCAGATCGCCGACGCCGACGCGCCTATTCATGCGAATAGTCTAGGAAATTTGCAAATAAGCTAGAATCCCCGCTCGATGCTCGAATACGCCCTGCTGACCTTCGGCTCGCTTTTCGCGATCGTCGACCCCTTCGCGGCGATCCCCGCCTTCCTGGCGATGACCGCCCGAGACAGCGCCCAGCAGCGCGCGCGCATGGCGCGCACGGCGTGCACGGTCTGCTGGCTCGTCATGACCGTCTTCGCCGCGCTCGGGCCCGCGATCTTCAAGATGTTCGGCATCACGCTGCCCGCCTTCCAGATCGCGGGCGGGCTCGTGCTGCTGCTCTCGGCTCTCGACATGCTGCGCGCCAAGCGCTCGGCGCTCAAGGAAAGCGCCGAGGAGCTCGAGGAAGGCATGAGCAAGGACGACATCGCCATCACCCCGCTCGCGATCCCGATGCTCGCCGGCCCCGGCGCGATCACGACGGCGATCGTTCTCGCCGGCCACGCGCACGACTGGCCCCGCCGCGTGATCTTCTTCGCGACGATCCCGGTCGTCGCGGCCTTGACCTACCTGATCTTGATCCTCTCGGCGCGCGGCGCCAAGCGGATGTCGCCGTCGATCTTGAACATCATCACCCGCCTGATGGGCCTGCTGCTCGCCGCGATCGGCGTGCAGTTCATCCTGACGGCGCTGACGGCCCTCAAGCTCGGCTAGACGAAGCGCCCAGCCGGCCGCGGCTACTCGATCTTGATGATGCGCAAGACGAGCTCCCGCTCCTCGGTTCCGAGCAGGAAGAAGTTCATCCCGTAGTACGCGGCGAGGATCGCCGCGGTGACGACGGCGAGCGGGAAGAAGTGGAACACGCGCGAGCGCAGGAGGTAGGCGACGCCCGCGATCAAGAGGCCGGTCAGGCACGGCGCCTGGATGTCGGCGAGGAACTCGCCCAGGCTCACGCCGACGAGCGCGCGGTTGACGTAGAGCAGGAACGGCGCGACGACGAGGATCTGGGCCAGGCAAAAGCCGCCGGCGGCGCCGATGATGCCGTAGCGCGGGATCAGGTACCACCAAAGCCCGAGCGAAAGCAGGGCGTTGGCGATCGTGGTCGCCGTGATCGAGCCCACCTTGCCGAGACCGAACGCGACGTGGTGCGCGACCACGCGCACGATCGACGCCGACGAGCCGATCAAGAGCAGCCGCATGGGCCATGCCCCGCGCGCCTCGAAGTCGGGCCCGAGCCAGACGGCCAAGACCTGCGGCGCGAAGGCGAAAAGCACGATGAAGAAGGGCAGGAGCGCCAAGAGGATCACCTTCGTCGCCTTGAGGTAGAGCCTCTTTAGGGACTCGGCGTGGCCGAGGCCGCTGATCTCGCTCGCCATCGGAAAGACGACTTGGCCGACGATGGCGGGCACGGTCCCCAGGCGCTGCGCCAAGGACGACGGGATCACGTAGTAGGCGAGGTCGCCGATCGGGAAGTGCGCGCCGACCCAGAGCTTGTCGAGCTGGTTGCCGATCGACCAGGAGACTTGCGAGGCGATCACCGCGACGTTGTAGGCGGCGAGGGTGCCCCATTCGTGCCCGCGCCCCCGCGCGCGGCGCGCGCGGTACGCGGGCAGAAGCAGCCGCGCGCTCCAGAAAAAGCCGAGGATGAAAACGAGGGCGTTCGCGGCGAAAAACCACACGCCGAGATCGCCGAGCGGCCGGCCCGCGAGCGCGAGCGCCAGGCAGCCCGCGGGCACGAGGCTGCCGCGCATGACGGAGAGCACGTTGTAGAGGTCGAAGCGCTGGAAGCCCTGCAGCACCGAGGCCGACCACAAGGACATCATGAACGCGAAGCCGCCCGCCGCCGTGTACGAGAAGATGCGGTGGGCTTGCGGCATCACGGCCGGCGTGATGTGCAGGAACTTCGAGGTGAGATAATCGCGCGAGGCGATGAGGGCGAGCGCCGCGACGATCGCGCCGCCCAAGTGCCCCCAAAAAGAGAGATTGGCGGCGCGCCAGAGCCGCGGCTCGTCGCGCGTCGCGACCGACTCCGAGACGAGCTTGACCGCCGTCGGGCCCGCGCCGAGCGTGAAAAGCGACATGTAGCCCGCCATGATGCCCATGAACGCGTAGAGCGCGTAGCCCTCGGTCCCGAGCGCGTGGACGAGCGGCGGGATGACCGCCATCGTGACGACGAGGACGGAACCTTCGCCGAGAAGAAAGTGCAGCGAGTTGCGCGCGAAGCGCGCGGCGCGGGGCGTCTGGGTCACGAGGTCTTGCGCGCGCGCGCGATCAGGTTCGCGGTCAGAAGCGAGTCCTGCGCGTAGGACTCGGCGAAGAGATAAAGCCGCGCCTTGAGCGCGAAGAGCTTCCAGAGCGCGGCGCGCAACAGCGAGCGCGCCCCGGTCACGACCGGCTCCTCGGGGAAGACCTCGACGTCCGTAAATCCCGCGACGGCCATGAGCTGGCGCGCGCTGTCTTTCGTGAACGCGAGCTCGTGAGTCAGGTCGCCGTAGCGCACGCGGCCGAAGAACGGGCCGTCGGCGTTGGGCGCGCGCCAGATGAAAGTCCCGCCGGGCTTGAGCGCGGCAAGCACGGCGTCGAGCCTGCCGAAGAGCTCGTCTTTGGTCAGGTGCTCGACGACGTCGATGGCGATCACGCAGTCGTAGGCGGCCGGTGTCCGCGCGAGATGCGCGAAGCCGTCGCCGAGCGAGGCTCCGGCGACGCCCATCTTCCCGGCCGCCGCGATCTGGCCTTCGTCTTGGTCCATGCCCGAGGCGTCGCGATAGCCCGCGCCGCGCAGGTAGTTCAGAAACGAGCCGGCGCCGCAGCCGATTTCGAAGATCTTGGCTTTGCGATCGGCCGGCAAGAGCCGCCCGAACGTCTTTTCGTGGACGCGCGCCTCGTAGGCGAAGCCCGCGGCCGTGGGCGGCGCGGCGTTGGGGTGGGTCTCGCGGTAGCGCGCGTAGATCCGCTCGCGGTAGCCCGCTGGCGCGGTCATGGCCGCCATATTATCATAAATGCTAGACTCGCTCGTCGTGAAGAGTCCCGCAGCGATCAAGATGAGAGTCCCCTTGCTCGACCTCAAGGCGCACCACGCGCCGATCGAAGAGGAGCTGCTCGCCGCCGTCGCCCGCGTCGTCAAGAGCGGCCACTACATCATGGGGCCCGACGTCGAGCTTCTCGAGGCCGAGGCCGCGGCTTATTGCGGCGCGAAGCGCGCGCTCGGCGTCTCCTCGGGCACCGACGCGCTCGTCTTGGCACTCATGGCGCTCGGGATCGGCCCCGGCGACGAGGTCCTGGTGCCCGCGTTCACCTTCTTCGCGACGGCCGGCGCCGTCGCGCGCGTCGGCGCCAAGCCCGTCTTCGTCGACGTCGAGCCGGGAAGCCTCAACATCGACGCCGCCGCGCTCGCCGAGGCGGTCACCAAAAACACCCGCGCCGTCATACCCGTCCACCTCTACGGCCAGTGCGCCGACATGGACGGCGTGCTCGCGGCGGCGAAGAAATTCGGGCTGCGCGTCATCGAGGACGCCGCGCAGGCGATCGGCGCCGACCACCCGCGCGGCCGGGCGGGCACGATGGGAGACGTCGGCTGCTTGTCGTTTTTCCCGACCAAGAACCTCGGAGCGCTCGGCGACGCCGGCATGGTCACGACCGGCGACGACGAGCTTTTCGATCGGATGAAGAGGCTGCGCGTGCACGGCGCCGAGCCCAAATATTATCACGCCGAGGTCGGCGGGAACTTCCGCCTGGACGCGCTGCAGGCCGCGGCGCTGCGGGTCAAGCTCAAGCGTCTCGACCTCTGGACGAGCGGGCGGCGCGAGAACGCGGCGCGCTACGACGCGCTTTTTGCCCGCTTCGGGCTCATCGGGCCGCTCGGCGTCGAGCTTCCCGTCCGGATCTGGAAGAACGCCCGGCTCCGGCACGACCACATCTTCAACCAATACGTGATCCGCGTCTCCAAGCGCGACGCCCTGCGCGATCATTTGAAGCTGCGCGGCGTCGATACCGAGATCTACTACCCCGTCCCGCTGCACCTGCAGCAGTGCTTCGCCGCGCTCGGCCGAAAGAAAGGCGAGCTTCCCGTGAGCGAGAGGGCGGCCGAGAACACGCTCGCCCTGCCGATCTATCCCGAGCTCACGGCCGAGATGCAGGAATACGTCGTCTCGCAGATCGCCGACTTTTACCGCTGACCTCCAGGTTCTTGGTTGACATCTTGACAATCCGCGGGCAAGCCCATATACTTCGTCCGCGTGCCTAAAATTAAAATGGCGGCCGTCGTAACGGCCGCCCTCTTGGTCGCGCTCGGCTGCGCCGCAGCGGAGGAGCCTCGGCCGATCAAAGACGTCGACAACAGCTTCAGCGCGTCTTATCTGAAGTCTCACCTCCACTATCAAGAGCCCGGCAACGTCAACGGCGCCAACGACTTCGACGACGAGTACGGCTACACGCAAGGCGGCCGAGTCGCGCTGTCGTGGATGGGCCATCTCGACGTCGACAACGTCTACGTCTTCACCGATTGGCAGGGGACGGAGGGCGCGGTCAATTATACGGGTTACTTCCAAGGCGGCGGCCCCGTCTCGGGAGGAAAGTCGCGCGCGACGATCAACGAGCTCAACTTCCGCGTCGGCAAGGGCTTCGAGCTCGGCCCGCATTGGATGCTGACGCCCTTCTTCGGCTCAGGCAACCGGCACTGGGTCCGCGAGCTGGGCCTCGGGACGACCGGCGACTTCAACGAGGCCTACAATTTCTGGTATTGGGCTTTCGGCGGCATGGTCCAGTACTCGCCGTCCGACCGGGTCGTGATGACGCTCGACGCCTCGTTCGGAAAAACGGCGCACCCGACCATCACGGTGAGCGAAAACGTCGCGCCGGGGTTCTGCGCGGCCTGCCTGTTCGGCGCGGGCCTCGGAGAGAAGCCGATCCAGCGCTACGGCCTCGACTTCGACTGCCGGGTGTGGAAGGGCCTCCACACGTTCGCGGGCGGGAATCTCGAGTACTACAAGTTCGGCGCGAGCGCGCCGTCGATCTCGGGAGCCTTCGAGCCGTTCAGCCGCACGAGCGTCTTCGAGTGGACGACCGGGGCGCGGCTGTCTTTCAGCGGCTGGAATTCCGACTAAGGCTCGGCAGCCCCGACAGAGCCAGGATCGCCGCGCCGACGATCGTCCCCGTGACCGGAAACGGCACGCCCGCCGCCAAGGCGCCGAGGAAAGCTTTCAAATGCGCCGCGTTGGCCGAATCCCCGCGCTGTCGCGTCTGGACGCGGTACACGCCGTAGTAGGTCGCCCCGAAGGCGAGGACGCTGACCGCCGCGAGGCCGGCGAAGCCCGAGAAAAGATCGAGCCCGAACGCGAGCCAATCGACGCCGAGAATAATGGCGCCGCTTAATGGATGGAAGAAAGACTCTTTTTTCGCCGGCAGCTGCGGCGGCAGGCCGCTGACGATCTCGGGTTCGATCGGCTCGTCGCTCACAAGCAGGTCTCGTGCCAGAGCTCGAGCATCAAGAGAGCCCACAGACGATAGCCGTGGTCGCGCCGGCCGCTCTGGTGCTCGGCCCACATCCCGCGCAACGCCTCTTCGCGGAAATAACCCCGGGCGAGGGCCTTCGAGCCGAGGACGTGCTCCTCCCAAAAGCCTCGCAGCGGGCCGCGGAACCACTTGCCGAGAGGGATGCCGAAGCCCATCTTGCCGCGGTTTCGGATCAGCGGCGGGAGGCGGTCCTTGAACGCCTCTTTCATGATCCACTTTTGCCGCCTCAGGTTCTTGAGCTTCCAGTCGCCGGGCAAGTTGTAGATCAGCTCGACGAACTCGTGGTCGAGCAGCGGCGAGCGCCCCTCGAGCGACGTCGCCATCGTCGCGACGTCGACTTTCGCCATCAAGCACTCGGGCAGATAAGTCGTGAAATCGACGTAGAGAAGCTGATTGACGAAGTCCTCGTCCTTGCAGCGCGCGAAGGCCTCCGCCATGTAGCGCTGCGCGCTTCCGGCCTCGGCGCCCAGGCGCGCCTTGAACGCGTCGGTGTAGAGATGCGGCTTGTCGTCCTCGGCGAAGTAGCAGATCATCTTCAAGTGGCGCTTGGGCACGTCCGCCGACAGCGCCGAGCGCAGGAAGCGCTTGAGCCGCCACGAGAAGCCGTACGGGGCGTTCTTTTCGGGAAGCAGCTCCGCGCCCGCCTTGAGCGCGGCCCGCGCCGGTCCCGGCACCGCGTCGAATAATCTCGCGATCGCCATCGCCTGGTAGCGCAGGTAGCCCGCGAAGTTCTCGTCGCCGCCGTCGCCGTTCAACGCGACGGTGACGTGCTTGCGCGTCTCGCGCGCCACGTAGTAGGACGGCAGCGCGGAGGCGTCGGCGTAAGGCTCGCCGTAGTGCCAAGCGAGCTTCGGGAGGACTTCGGCCATCTCGGGCTTGACGACGAACTCGGTGTGCTCGCAGCCGTAGCGCTCGGCCACGGTCTTGGCGTATTTGAGCTCCGAAAATTCTTCTTCTTCGAAGCCGATCGAGAACGTCTTGACCGGCCGCTCGGAGAGCTCGGCCATCAGCGCGACGATGATCGAGGAGTCGACGCCGCCGGACAAGAACGCGCCCAGCGGCACGTCCGAGATCATGCGCAGCCGCGTCGCCTCCTTGAGCTTGTCGACGATCAGGCTCTTGGCCTCCTCGACGTCGGTCGTGACCGGCCTTCCTCCGAGAGGCAGGTCCCAATAGCGCTCGACTCTCGTTTGACCCTTCTCGTAGACGAGCACGTGCGCGGGAGGCAGCTTCTTGACGCCGCGATAGATCGTGCCGGGCGACGGGATGTATTGGAGCGAGAGGAACCGGTCGATCGCCTGGGGCTCGATCTCCTTGGGGATGTCGTGCAAGGCGAATAGGCAGCGCAGCTCCGAGCCGAAGACGAGCGCGCCGTCCATCTCGCAATAGTTGAGCGGTTTTTTGCCGATGCGGTCGCGCGCGAGGACCAGGCGCTCCCGGCGCTCGTCCCAGATCGCGAACGCGAACATGCCGCGCAGCTTCTTGACGCACGCCGGCCCCAGCTCCTCGTAGAGCGCGAGGATCGCCTCGGTGTCGGTCTTGGTCGCGAACTTGTGGCCGCGCCCTTCCAGCTCCTTTCGCAGCTCGAGAAAGTTGTAGATCTCGCCGTTGAAGACGATGTGCGTCTTGCCTCGCGCGTAGGAGATCGGCTGGTGGCCCGTGTTGAGATCGATGATCGCCAAGCGGCGCATCGCCAAGCCGACGCCGGCGCCGACGTGGTAGCCCTCGTCGTCCGGGCCGCGGTGCGCGATGAGATCGTTAGCGGCTTTCAGCCGCTCGCGCGAGGCGAGACGCCCGTCGGAATAAGCCACGCCGCAGATGCCGCACATGCGGTCAGTTTACCAGTTCCTCGTAGATCGCCACGAGCTTGCGCGCGATCTCCTCGTACGAGAAGAGCGCCGCGCGCGAAAGGCCCTTCTCGCGCAGCGCGCGCCGCAGCGGCTCGTCTTCGAGCAGGCGCTTGATCGCATCCGAGAGCGGCGCGACCTGCTGGGGCGGCACCGAAAGCGCCGCGTCGCCCATGGACTCGCGGTTGCCGGCCGTCGTCGAGGCGATGAACGGAGTCCCGCAAGCCATCACCTCGAGGCCGAAGCCGAAGCCTTCCACGCTCGTCGGATGGACGCAGCCGAGGGCGAGCGTGTAGATCGCCGGAAGATCCTCGATCGGGACGTAGCCCGTCGTGACGATCCGCTCGCGCAGCCCCAGCTCCTCGGCCAGGTTGAGAAGACTTTCGAGCGGGCCGCCGCGCGAGCCGATCAAGACGAGCGAGCAGCCCTTGGCCGCGCCGTCCTTGAGGAGCGCGAAGGCGCGCACGATGAAATCCGCGTTCGTGCGAAAGAGCGGGATGTAGGGCCCGACGACGAGCAAGTAGCGCTCGGGGAGCCGGTAGCGCTCGCGGACTTTCCTCAGCGCCTCGGGATCGGTCACGGGCCGGAAGCGCTTCAAGTCGACGCCCGAGGTCAGGACGCGGATCTTGGATTCGGGCAGCGCGTAGTAGCGGATCAGCTCTTTCTTGAGGTTCTCGCTCGTCGCGATCAGAAGATCGGCGCGGCGCGCGAGCTCGTAGGTGTACGGGCTCGAGATCTTTTTTCCGGGCTCGGGCTTGCCCGACTTCGGGATCGTCTCGTCGGACAAGTCGAAGAAGGTCACGATCGTCTTGGCTCCCGCGACGTGCGGCAAGCAGCCCCCCGCGAGGACGTGGTAGACGTCGGGCCCGCGGCCGCCGAGCAGGGCCTTGGCGACCGGCCAGCCGCGCCGGTGATCGAGCGCGCGCACGAGGCGCTCCGGGAAGCGGACGTAGCGCGTCTCGAAGTTGTCCCGATTCGGGCGGGGCAGGCGAGCCGCCTTCTCGGCGTGGCCCTTGAAGAAATAGGCGAAAAGGGTGTACCGGTTGCGGGAATCGAGCTCGGCCAGCGCGCCGACGACGTTGTCGATGTAATAGTCGATGCCGCGCTTGGCGTCGGCGATCAGGGCGAGCTCGAGCACCACGCGCAGCGGTCTTGTCACTTCCGGTATTTTATATGATTAGCCCGCCATGAGACCCGCGCTCGAGTTCAGACGCGCCGCCCCCGGCCTGGAAAGGCCGCTCGCGCGCTTTTTCGCGGCTTTCCGGCGCTCGAAAGATCGCCTGCGCTTCGAGCCCCACCCCATGACGTCGGCCGAGGCCCGCGCCCGCTGCGCTTATAAAGGAAAGGACCTCCACTACGTCGTCGCCGTCGGAAGCCGCGTCGTCGGCTACGGGATCCTGCGCGGCTGGGACGAAGGCTACGCGCGGCCGAGCCTGGGCATCGGCCTTCTGCCCGCGGCGCAAGGCCGGGGCATCGGCCGCGCGCTGATGCATTTCCTGCACGCGGCGGCCGCCGAGCGCGGCGCTCGGCAGGTCCGCCTGCGCGTCGCCAAGGACAACAAGGCCGCGCGCGCGCTCTACGCGAACCTGGGCTATCGCTTCCGTCCGAACACCAAGGAGCTCCTCGAGGGGATCGTCGACCTTGGCCGATAAGAAGATCCTCGTGCGCGCGATCGGCCGCTGCCGGCTTTGCGGCAACGAGGAGCTCGCCCCGCTGCTCGATCTCGGGGAGCAGGTCCCGACCGGGATGTTCGTCAAGGAAGCCGTGCCGGTCGCGGCCGGGCCGCTCCAGCTCGTCAAATGCCACGGCAAGGCCGGGCGCTGCGACCTCGTGCAGCTGCGCCACAGCTACGACTTGGGGGAGCTCTACGGGAAAAACTACGGCTACCGCTCGGGCTTGAACCAATCGATGGTGCGCCATTTAAAGGAGCTCGTCGAAAAAGCCGTCGCGCTCGCCGCGCCCGAGCCCGGCGAGCTCGTCGTCGACATCGGCAGCAACGACAGCACGCTCCTGCGCTGCTATCCAGACGGCCTCGCGCGCGTCGGCATCGATCCGACCTCGGAGAAATTCAAGTCGTATTATCCGAAGGACGTCGTCCGCATCCCGGATTTTTTTTCGTCCGACAAGGTCTCGGCCGCGGCCAAGGGCCGCCGCGCCAAGATCGTGACCTCGATCGCGATGTTTTACGATCTGGAATCCCCTCTTGCCTTCATGAAAGAGGTCCGGGACGTCCTCGCTCCAGACGGCATCTGGGTCTTCGAGCAGAGCCACATGCCGACGATGGTCGCCAAGAACGCCTATGACACCGTCTGCCACGAGCATCTCGAGTACTACGGGCTGCGCCAGATCCATTGGATGACCGAGCGCGCCGGCCTCAAGATCCTCGACGTTTCTTTCGACGACACCAACGGCGGCAGCTTCCGCGTGACCGCCGGCCGCTCGGACGGGCCGCGCCCCGAGGCGCGCGCTTTGGTCGAGAGGCTTCTCGCGCAAGAGGACAAGGACGGCTTTACGAGCCTCGCGCCGTGGGAAGCGTTCCGCGCGCGCGTCTTCAAGCACCGCGACGAGCTCGTCGCGCTCGTCGCCAAGCTCGAAAAGGACGGCAAGAAGGTCTTCGGCTACGGGGCCTCGACGAAAGGCAACGTTCTTCTCCAGTTCTGCGGACTGACGGCCGAGGATATTCCCTGCGTGGCCGAGGTCAACGAGGACAAGTTCGGCTGCGTGACGCCGGGAAGCCGCATCCCGATCGTGCCCGAGGCCGACGCCCGCGCGCGACGCCCGGATTATTTCCTGGTCCTGCCGTGGCATTTCAAGGAGGGCATCGCGCGGCGCGAGAAAGCTTTTCTGAAATCGGGCGGCAAGCTGCTTTTCCCGCTGCCGGAGATCGAGGTGATCTCCGCGTGAAGAAGATTCCCTGGGCGCGGCCGCGATTCTCGGCCGACGCCAAGAAGTACGTCGTCGACGCCCTCGGCTCGACCTGGGTGTCCAGCGGCCCCTACGTCGACCGCCTCGAGCGCGGATTCCTGCGCCGCGTAGGCGCAAAGCGCGGCCTCGCGGTCTCGAACGGGACGACGGCCTTGCAGCTCGCGCTGCTCGCCGCCGGCGTCGGCCCCGGCGACGAGGTGCTCGTGCCCGGCTACACCTTCGTCGCGCCCGCGAACATGGTCATCGCCTGCGGCGCCAAGCCCGTCTTCTGCGACGTCGATCCGGAGACTTGGGGGCTCGACGCGCGCGACGCCGCCAGGCGCGTCACCAAGAAGACGAAGGCCGTCATCGCCGTCCACGTCTACGGCAACGTCTGCGACATGGCGGCGATCGTCGCGCTCGCCCGGCGAGAAAAATTAGTCCTCATCGAGGACGCCGCGGAGTCGGCGTTCTCGCGCTTCAAAGGGCGCTGCGCCGGGACGTTCGGCGACGTCGGCTGCTTCAGCTTCCAGGCGACGAAGACGATCACGACCGGCGAGGGCGGCTTCGTGACCGCGAGCTCCCAAGCGACGCTCGAAAGGATGCGCATGATCCGCGACCACGGCATGCGTCCCGGCAAGCGCTATTGGCACGACGTCGTCGGGTTCAACTTCCGGCTGACGAACCTTCAGGCCGCCGTCGGCGTCGCGCAGCTGGAGAGCCTCGACCGCGCGATCGCGGACCGAAAAAAGCTCTTCGCGCTCTATCGCGCCCGCCTGGACGGGCAGGCCGGGATCCGCCTGCAGGCGTTCCGTCCCGAGGTCGAGCCCGTCGTCTGGGCGCTCGGCGTCCTGATGGACCCGGCGGCCTTCGGCATGAGCCGCGACGCGCTCATCGCGCGCTTGGCGGAGTCCGGCGTCGAGACGCGCCCCGGCTTCTATCCCTTCGACGTCCTCCCTCTCTACCACGGACCGAGGCTGCCGGTCTCGCGCGGCCTCGGCTTGAACGTCTTGAGCCTGCCTTTCTTCCCCGGGCTGCCCGCGCCGGACGTGGGTTTCATCTGCGAGCGGCTGCTGCGCCTGCGCCGCTAGCGCGGGAAAAGACGCAGCCGCAGCGCGCGCAAGGACGAGGCGCCCGAGTAGAGCTTGTAGAGCGCAAGATAGAGCGCCGGCGAGAAAACGGCGAGCAAGACCGTCGCCTTGCGGAAAAATCCGAATGAAGACCCGGCGCCGCGCGCGCCTTCCCGCCAGAGATCAAAGGCTTCCCTCGGCGCCGCGGAAAGCGCGGCGTGGAGCACTCGCCTTCGCCACGACTCGAGCGCGTCGAGCTCGCGGTAGCGCGGCGTCGTCGACATGCCGCGCTCCTCGAGCCATTTCGCCAGCGCCCGCGCGAAGAGCTCGCGCATGCGAAAATCGCGCTCGAGCTTGCGCGGGTTCTCGAAGCCGCCCGCGCACCAGTTCGCCCCGTGGATGCGGTGAAAGCCGAGGATCTCCGGGATGTTCGCGAGCGCTCCGTCCAACAGCGCGCGCACGGTCAGATAATCGTCGAGGTAATAAAAAAGCTCGCTCGGGATCTCGACGAGGCTCTTGCGCCTCACGCACAGACCCGAGGTGGCCGCGAAATGCGTGCGCGCGTCGAGAAAGTCGTCGATGCCGTAGCGCGCGGGCCAATCGGGAAACGTCTGCCTCGCGATGGGGCCCGAAGCGTCGCGATCCTCGAGGAAATGCTGCGCGGCGGACACCTTCGGGTCGTCGAAGGGCACGGCGCAGGCCGAGAGCTTGCCGGGCAGCCACCAGTCGTCGGAGTCGAGCAAGCACACCGCTTCGCCGCGCGCCTGCGCGAAGCCGCGGTTAAATGCCGTCGCCTGGCCTTGGTTGGGCTGCAGGATCGCGCTCAGGCGGCTTCCGTAGGAAGCCAATATTTCTCGAGAGTCGTCCGTCGAGCCGTCGTCGACGACGATCAGCTCGGCTTCTTTTTCGATAAAAAGATCCTGCGCCAGCACGGAGTCGATCGCCTGGCGCAGGAAACGGCCGTAGTTGCAGTTGTCGATGACGACCGAGAAGAACGGGCGGGTCACGGCAGCCCCAAGCGGTAGAGCTTCTCGTAGTCGGCCGCGAGCTTTTCGAGCGAGTAGCGCTCGACCGCCGTCTTGCGCGCGGCTTGGCCGAGCTTGGCCGCGAGGTCGGGGTGGGCGAGGAGCTTGTCGAGCTGGCGGATCAGCTCCGCCTCGTCCAGGGGCGCGAACAGGAAGCCCGACTCGGCGTCCGAGACGGCCTCGACGGCTCCTCCGACGCGGCTGGCCAAGACCGCCAGGCCCGACGCCATCGCCTCGAGCAGCGCGTTCGACAGGCCCTCTGAGATCGAAGGCAGCACGAAGACGTCGGCCGCCGCGTAGGCGAGCTCGATGTCCGGCCGCGAGGGAAGAAGCAGGACCCTGTCTTCGGCGCCGGAGCGATGGACGGACTCCA
This sequence comes from uncultured Elusimicrobia bacterium, assembly GCA_964600165.1. Classification (GTDB taxonomy): domain Bacteria; phylum Elusimicrobiota; class Elusimicrobia; order UBA1565; family UBA9628; genus CAZRIP01. The sequence continues at coordinate 21,166 of CAZRIP010000047.1, forward strand.
CGATGCGCTCGCGGTCCGGGCCGTCGCCGACAACGACGAGATGCGCCTTCGCCCGGCCCGCGCCCGGAGCGCCGCGCGTGGCGCGCGCCCAGGTCTCCACGAAATCGGGCAGGCGCTTTTCAGACGACAGCCGCCCGGCGTAAATGAAGAGGAGGCACGCGGGAAAGCCGAGGCGCGCGCGCAGCGCGGACTTCTCCTCGGGCGGGACGGGGCGGTAGCGGCGCGTGTCGACGCCGTTGGGCATGAAATGAACGGACACGCCCTTGCCGAGATAACGCTCGGCCTCGACGACGAGCTCGCGCGTGACCGCGACAAATCGCGGGCGCAGCAGCGCGAGCGCTTGCAGCTTGAGGCGGCCCGCCGCGCTTTTCGACGAGACCGCGAGCTCGCCGATGCCCCGCCCTCCGCCGAGCTTGACGAAGACGCGCTTGCCGCGGAGCTTTCCCGCGAGCGCGGCGGCGAGCGCGGGCGAGCCAGCCAGGTGGACGTGGATCGCGTCATAGGGCGCGCCCGCCAGCAGCCGCCAGAAAAGCGAGGCCATGAACGTCATGGAGTCGACGAGGCCGCCTCCCGCGCGCCAAAGCCTCTCTACCGGCACGCCGCGCACCTCGTCGGCGGCGGGCAGGCCGGAGAGCCGCCGCGTCAGCACGCGCACGGCGACGCCCCGATCCTTGAGCGCCGACGAGAGCTCGAGCGCCTGCTTCTCGGCCCCGCCGACGTGTGGATGGAAGCTCGCGCTGACCATGACGACGCCCCCGCTCAAGATCCGCCCTCGCGCTTGCGGCCGAGCACGCCGGGCTTGGGGATCAGGCCGTGCGGCAGGACCTTGAGGACGTCGAAGCCCGCGGCCTTGAACCAGCCCGCCAGCTCCTCTTTGGTATGGTGATATTGATAGGGAGGCGAGATCCAATCGAAGTTCTCGATCACGCGGACCATGAAGTCCCGGTGGACCGAGAACGTCAAGTATTTCAAGCCCGGCGCCGCTCCCAGAGCGGCGAGCGGGAAGCAAAACGCGTAGACGATCGGCGCGGGCAGGCGCGTCGTGAAGAAGCGGATGAGATCGCTGATGAGATGGCGCGTCCCGACGATGGTCCAGGCGAGCCGGCGCCGCTTGGCGATCCACGCGCGCCCCGGGCGCAGCGGATTGGTCGAAAAATCCTCGAAGCGTCCGGCCTTGCCGTAGAGCCAGACGCTGAGATGCCCCCCGCGCTTGACGAGCGGGGCCACGGCGTCGAAGGCCTTCCTCGTGTCGGAGGTGTGGTGCAGGACGCCCTGGCTGTAGACGACGTCGAAGGCCTCTTTCTTCAACGGCGGGTTGAGCAGATCTCCTTGCACGACGTGAAGCTTCGCGTGGTCGGGCGCCTGCGCCGCCAAGCGGCGCAAGCTCTCCGACAAATCGAGCGCGACGACCTCGGCGCCCAGCGCGAGCGCCACCATGGAGTAGCGGCCCATCCCGCAGCCGGCGTCGAGGACGAGCTTGCCCGCGAAGTCCTCGCGCGAGAGTTGGGTCTCCTCGAGGAACACGCTCTCGTCCTCGGGAAGCGCCCCGGGATAGCGGCTCCATTCCCAAGAAAAGCTGTCGCGGGTCTTCACGACCTTGGCGCTCTGGGCGCCGATGAGAAGCCGAGGCACGCCGCCGATGATCGGATACGCCCGCTTGCACGTCGAGCAGGAGAGCTCCCCGCCTTGCACGTCGATCTCCTCGGTGCGGGGAAGCTCCGTGAGGCTCTTGAACTTAAGCGCCGCGGCGCAGCAAGGCGAGCGCAGCAGCGGCAGCAAGCTCGATTTCACTTGCCTTTCTCCCGCGACAACGCGCCCTGCAGCTCCGAAAACGAAAGCTCGATCTTCCACAAGAACGCCAACCCGATGGCGGTCACCATGATGTAGCCGGTCATGTGGTTGAACACCGCGTAGCCGAACGCCGCCGCGTCCGGCGCCCCGAGATCGACGAGGATCGACTTGACCAGGGCCTCGAAGGTCCCGAACGCTCCGGGCGCCGCGGGCAGCGCCGCGCCCGCGCCGGCCCAAGAAAGGATCAAGATCGAGCGCGGGTAGTCGACGAAGGAGCCCATGTCGAGAGCGCGCGCTCCGGCCCAGTAAAACAGCGCGTCGATCGACCACAGCACGAGGCTCCAGAGGACGGCCTGCGCGGCCGCGGCGGGCTCGCGCAGCACGGCCGCGCCGGCCGAGAGCTGCGCGACGAGCTTATGGAGCGCGGGCCAGCGCCGCAAGCGGCGCTCCCAGGCCCCGCCGGAAGAGAGCGGCTTTTCGGCCAGCGCGAGCAAGACGAGAGCGAGGATCGCGCCCGCCAGGAGGAGAAGGCCGGCGCGGCGCAACGGGGCCGGCACGAGAGCCGGCAGGCCGGCGCTCGCCGCGCAAAAGAGCGCGAGCAGCGCGGCGAGGTCGAGCGCGCGCTCGACGGCGACGCTCGCGAGCACGGTCATCGTGGGGATGCCCAGCTCGCGCGCCGCCAGGAAGGCGCGCGCGACCTCTCCCAGGCGCATGAACAAGACGTTGTTCAAGGCGATGCCGATCGCCTCGAGGCGAAAGAGCAGCGGCGTCGGCGCCTTCGCCGCGCGCTTGAGCAGGATCTTCCAGCGGGCGGCGCGGATCGCGAGATCGACGAGACTGATCAAGAGCAGCGGGATAAGCCAGATCATCCTGGCCCCCGAGAGGACGATCCAAAGCTCGCCGAAGCGCACGTTGCGCGCGGCTAAGATGAGGCAGCCCGCCGTCACCGCGAGCGCGAGCGCCGCTGACGCGGCTTTCTTGCGGCTCACGCGCGCCTCCACAACGCGAGCCACAACGCCCAGGCCGCGGCGGTCGCCGCGGCCAAGAGGCCGTAACGCGACGGAGAGAACTCGGCGACCAGATTCAGAGGCTCCGCCTCATCCGGCCGGCGCACCGACTGCAGAAGCCCGTCGTAAAGCTCCAGGGCGACCGGCCGCCCGCCGAGCCAGGCGCGCCAGCCGGGGTAGGCCGACTGCGACAAGACGAGGGCGGCCGACCTCGCGGGCCAACTCGCGGCCTCCACCCTCCACCGCTCGGGGCGCTCGCGCGAAAGGCGCACCGGCCCCGGGACCGGCTCGCCCTTCGCGTCGACGAAAAACGCGAGGGGCAAGGCTTTCGCGCCCCCCTTCTCGAGCCGGCCGGCGACGGTCAGGCGATACGCCACGCCCAGCCGCCGCATTTCCGGCGTGTCGGCTCGGGTCAGATAGGTGCGGCTCGCGTCGGCCGCCGGGCCGCCTTCGCTGCGCGCCGCGTAGGCGGGATAGCCCGCGAGGTAGAACGCCTCGTAGCCGTTGACGTTCATCGCGCGGTAGAGCATGACCTTGTTTTGATTCGACAGCTGAGGATCGCCGAGGATGCGAAAGGGGACGTCCCCCATTTGCTGGGCGAGCGTCGGGTTGATCGCGAGCAGGGGATAAGCGTCCGCGGCCTTCAGGAAAGGCCCGTCCCAGACGAGCATGCAGACGACGCCCGCGGCGGCGAGCGCCGTCGCCGTCCGCCGGCCGCCGCGGCGCGAGAAGGCGAGCCAGCCCGCGCCGGCCGAAAGCCACAGCGCCCAAAGGTCCAGGAAGAGCGCCCGAGACGGCGTGCGCAAGAAGCCCAGCGCCGTGTGCTCGAGCAGCCAGCGATAGCCGGGATTGTGCGCGCCGGCGGCGAGGAAAAGCCCGGCCGCGAGCAGGGCCGCTCGCGCGGCCGAGAGGCCGGCGAAAGACAAGAACAGCGCGGGGCCGAGCCAGACTCCGGTCGTCTCGAGAAACACGGACGGCGGCCCGCCCCAGGTCTTTCTCAGCGGATCGCCGAGCGCGCCGGGCCAAAGCCAGGTCGACAGCTCCCGCGCGCCGACCGAATAGCCGAGCGAGAACGAGGCGGGCCAGCCGCGCCGGACGGATTGGCCGAGGAACTCGAAGAGCGGCGCCCACAAGACGGCGGTCAGCGCCGCGGCGCACAGGCCCTCGAAAGCCAGCGCGCGCAGCCGCGAAGGCCGCGTGCAGGCCGTCCAAACGGCCAGGCCGAGGGCGTTGACCGCGCAGAACTGCGGGTGGCCGGACAGAAGCTGCAGCGCGAGCGCCGCGGCGAGCAAGCCTCGCGCGCCGTAGACCCAGAAGAGCCAGCACCACGGAGCCCAGGCGAGGCTCGCGAGCAGCGTCGGGATCCCCTCGACGACGCGGTAAGCGACGAACGGGCACGCCGCGTAGGCCAGGCCCAGCGCCCAGGCCGAGACGCCCGCGATCCCGCCTCGCCGGGCGAGCAGCGAGGCGCCGAGCGCCGCCCAAAAAAGATGCAGCCAGCAGTCCCACGACAGCCCGAGCGTCAGCGGAAAGAGCCAGCCCAGCGCCGCGGGCGGGTAATAGAGCGCGCTTTGGGGATTGGCCGCGAGCGGCAGGCCGGCGAAGAGATACGGGTTCCAAAAAGGCATGCGTCCGCAGATGAGCGACGTCGCGATGAGATGCCTCATCGGATAATGATACGCGACCAGATCCCCGAAGCCCGCCGGCAGGCTCCATGGCGCAAGTCCCGAGGGCAGCAAAGAAAAGACGAGCAGCGCGAAAGTCCCGGCGGCGAGCCAGGCGTCGGCCCTTCTCATCGCGACCCCAGGGCGCGCAGCCTGAGGACGAAGAGGCAGCCCGAGGCGAGCTTGCGCCAATCGAGCTTCGAGTCGCCCTTCTTGCGATCGACGAAAGCGATCGGGATTTCCCGCACGCGCAAGCCGCGCCTCGAGGCGCGAAAAAGGACCTCATGGATGATCGAGGGCCCGCGGCTGCGCAAGGTGCGCGGCTCGATCGACTCGAGCGCGGCGCGCGTGAAGGCCCGATAGCCGGAGTCGACGTCGCGGATCGGCAAACCGAGAAGGACGCGGGCGTAGGCGTTGGCCAAGCTCGACAGAATACGCCGCGACGGGCCCCGATCGTCCCCGCCTCCGCGCGACAGGCGCGAGCCGACCGCGACGTCGCAGCTTTTCAGGGCTTCGAGCAGGTCCGGCAGATGGCGCGGCTGATGTGAAAAATCGGCGTCCATCTCGACGATGAACTCGGCGCCGCG
>CAZRIP010000048.1:0-25769 GCA_964600165.1 uncultured Elusimicrobia bacterium
AGGACCTCGAGCGCGTCGGCGAGCCTTACGACGCCCAGCGCCGGCTGAGCCAGGCCTTGGAGGACGATCCCGGCAACGCGCAGTACCAGATGCTGCTCGACCAATCGCGCCACGCCGCGCAGCCGAAGGTCCTCTTCGGCGGCGACGGGTGGACGGACTCGACGTCGCGGGGGTTCGCGCGGGCGCTCGGCCGCGCGACGGCGTCCGCGGGACGGCTCGACTTGGAGGGCTTCGCCGGGCACGGGCGCTACGTCGATCCCGCGACGCCGGCCGTCGACAGCAACGAGGGCGGCGCCTCGGCCGTCTTCCACGCGGGCTCGAAGCTCGATCTTCACGCGCGCGGCTTGCGGCGCGACTTCGGCGCCGCCGCGCCGCCGGCCGAGGATTACGCGGCGGGCGCGGCCCTGACGTTCTGGAAAGGGCTGCGCGTCGACGCCACGGCCGGCGCCGACGACGTCGGCACCGCCGCGGCGATCGTGAACGGAACGCGCTACCGTTTCCAGCAAGGAACGCTCGACTGGGACCCGGCGCTCAACTGGACGCTCGGCGCGCGCTACGCGAATTTGAGCTTCACCGACCAGAACCGCCAATGGGACGGGCGCATGGAGCTGATGCGCAAGCTCGGTTCCGATTTTTCGGCCGGCTACGGCCTGTGGGCGGCCGACTCGCGCTTCGTCTCTCCGGATTATTGGTCGCCGCGGGGGCTGCAGCAGCACATGGCGCTCTTGGGCTACGGGCACGATTTCGGCGGCAGGATCGAGGAAACGGGGCTGCCGCGGCTCGACCTACGCCTCCAGTTCGGCGCGGGCTACGGCTTTCAGCAGACGGACTCTCGCGCGGTGGAGACGGCGCGCGCCGACCTCACGTGGCGGCTGAGCGACGTGCTGTTCTTCGACACCCGTGCGGAGTACACGACGACGCCGCTCTACAATCTTACGCAGCTCAGCGCCGGCATGGGGCTGACGTACTGAAGCCGGGATGCTTCTTGCCGACGTACCAGATCGCCGCGCGCGCGATCCCCGCGCCGCGCAAGGCGTCGAGCTTGGCCGCCAGCGAGCGCTCGTCCTCGTACCACAGGCGGTGGCGCCGGCCGTCCTCTTCGTAGTCGAGGAACGGCGCTTGCTCGCGCTCGCTCCAGCCGGGCTTGCCGGCGCGCGCGGCCAGCAGCGCTTGGACCTTGCCGTAATGAAGGCGGGTCACGCGCCGGACGGAGGCGACGCGCGGCTCGGGCAGCAGCCAGTCGCTGCCGGCCAGCGACAGCGCGACCCAGAGCTTCTCTCGCGGCACGACGGCCCGCGCGCGCCGCGCCACGTCCTCGATCCAGGAAATGGAGCTGCCCGGCCCGTCCTCGCCGGTCCAGGAGCCGCGCTGATAATAAGCCATGACCTTGACGGCGTCGACGGCGCGCGCGGCCTCGCCGATCGTCCCGCGTCCGCCGTCCCTTTTGAAAAGCGGCGCGGCCTCGACGTCGATCGAGAGCCGCTTGCCTTTCGCGTGCAGCGCCGCGGCTAGCCGGTCCAGGAAATCCGCGTAGCGCGGCCAGGCGCCGATCGGGACGCGCTCGAAATCCAGCTCCACGCCGTCGACTGCGTCGAGCGGCAGGGCCGCGACGATCCCTTCGATGCCGCGCTCAAGGAGCGCGTCCAGCGCCGCGGGGCTCTTTTCCTCGACGCGCCCGCGCCGGTCGACGACGTCGTTGACGACGACGGGAATGACGAGCCGGTCCGCGGCGCGCGCGAGCATGAGCTCCGGATGCGCGAGCTTGGGCGCGCCGGCCTCGTCGAGAATGAACGCGAAGGGATTGATCTCGGAAAAGCAGGAGAAGTCCGCGCCGCTCGCGTCGGCTCGGTCCCACGGCACGATCCAGGCCGATAATCGCATGGGCGCGCGCGGGATCTCTTGCGCGGAAACGGCCCAGGCCAGCGCGACGAGCGCGTCGATCATGAAGGGATCATATCAGGCGCGATTTGATTTCCCGTGACGTTCATTGATCGGCCGCGTCCTCGACAGTCTCGTCGGAAAACGAGTAGAATCGGCCCATGACCACCGCGCAGCAGCCGCCGTCCCATCCGACTCCGCCGGCATCCGAGCCGCTCGATCTCTCCGAAAAAGGCGGGGCCCGCAACGGCCAGCCGCAGAAGCTCGACCGCCGGCTGTTCATGCAGCTGACGGCTTTCAGCGGCTGCGCGCATCCGGAGTCGCTGGCCGCCGAGCTGCAGGGCTGCGGCGTCGACTGCGTGGTCTACGCCGACCTCGCGGATCCGCGCGGCGCCGCCGTGCTCGCGATGAGCGAGGATCCCGACGACTTCGCGCTGAAGCTGCGCGGCGCCTTCGCCAAGGGCGCGTTCGCGCCGCTTTCCGTCAAACCGGAGCTCTCGATGCTCGGCCGCACTTACGCGCTCGGATACGAGCCGAACCTGGAAGACTGGCTGCTCGAGCGGCCGCGGCGCGTCGTCAAGGACCCGTTGCAGCCTTGGGCCGTCTGGTATCCGCTGCGGCGCACTGGCGCCTTCGCGCAGCTGCCTCGTCCCGAGCAGATGCAGGTCTTGAAAGAGCACGGCCAGATCGGCCGGCAGTTCGGCGACGCCGGCGTGGCCCAGGACGTCCGCCTGGCTTGCCACGGCCTCGACAAGAACGACAACGACTTCGTGATCGGCTTGGTCGGCAAGAAGCTCTCGCCGCTCTCGTCTCTCGTGGAGACGATGCGGCCGACGCAGCAGACCTCGAAATACATCGCGCATATGGGGCCGTTCTTCGTCGGCCGCGCGATCTGGAGGACGCCGTGAGCGCCGCGCCGAGCCGCGTCTTCAAAGTCACGATGTCGGATCGCTGCTTCCGCTTCAAGCCCGACGCCCTGCCCTCGCACGCGCCGCAGAAGCCCGGCGTCTACGAGTTCGTGACCTTCGACGAGGCGCGCAACGCGCAAGTCCTCTACGTCGGCCTGGCGCTGGAGAAGACCGTCTACGACTGCCTCTCGGAGCACCTGATGGGCAAGCGCGCGCCGGCCTCGGCGGACCTCTTCGCGGCCGCCAAGGACGTCTATTTCGACTACGTCGCCGACGCCGACATCGAGTCCTTGGAGGATCTCAAGGACATCGCCGGCGCGCTCGTCGCCAAGCACAAGCCGCGCTTCAACTCCGGGGCCGCGCCGTCCTCGGGGAAATACGGGAGCGTCACGGTCGAAGAGGCCGCTTAGTGCCGCTGTCGTCTTTCCCGGCGATCGACGCCGGCCTCAACGCGCTCTCGGCCTGCCTCCTCTTTACCGGCTGGGTCTGCATCAAGCGGCGCGCGATCGGACTTCATAAGGCGGCGATGCTCGGCGCGTTCGCGTCGTCGTCGACGTTCCTCGCCTGCTACCTCTACTATCACGCGCACATCGGCTCCAAGCATTACGCGGGGCCCGGCCGGCCGTTTTACCTCGCGCTGCTGCTGTCGCACACCCTGCTCGCCGTCGCCGTGCTGCCGTTCATCCTGCGCGCGCTTTTCCTCGCCTGGAACGAGAGGTTCGACGGCCACGTCTGGTGGGCGCGCCGCGCGCTGCCCGCGTGGCTCTACGTCTCCGTCACCGGCGTCGTCGTGTACTGGATGCTTTACCGTTTGTAGGCTATCCTTAAAGGGTGATCGCCGCCGTCGCGCTGGCCGCCGCCTGCTTCAACGAGACGCAGCTCTTCTGCAAGGGCAAGTCCGGCGGCGCGCTGTCCGAGTGCCTGGCTGAATACTCCGCCAACGCCACCCCCGAGTGCCAGTCCGCGCTCGGCGATCGCAAGCCCAAGGGCAAGAGCGAGCCGGTGTGGGGCTCGGCCGGCAAGGCCAGCGGGCCTTCCGTCGACGCGCTGACGTTCTCGGCGTCGGTCAGCGAAGAGGCGCCGGCGGACGGCTTCGAGGTCGCCGTCGAGGACGCTCCGGCGGATTATCCGGCGGCCGGGAGCACGCCCGCGGCGATCCTCGGCTCGATGGGCCGGTCCGGGATCGTCGACGGGATCGACGGCGGCAAGGGCGCGGCTTCGACCGGCGGCGATCTCTCGGCGAAATACTCGCGCAAGAAAGACGCGGACGGCTGCCGGCTTTCGGCCGCGAAGCTCACGATGAAGGTGACGCAGCGATTGCCCAAGTGGGACGAGACGGCCGATGCCTCGCCCGAGACTAAGGCGTGGTGGGCCAAGGAGCTCGGCGTCATCAAGCTCCACGAGGACGGCCATAAGAAGATCGACGTCGACTCCGCGCGCGCGGCGCTGGGCTACCTTCAGCGGCTCGGCGCCTATTCGACGTGCGAGGACCTCGACGGCGCCGTCGCCTCCGAGCTTCACCGCGCGAACCTGGAGGGCATGCAGCAAAACGTCGCCTACGACGCCGAGACGCGCCACGGGCGGACGCAGTTCGAGGCGGCGTTCGGGAAGCCTTGACGCCGGCCGCAAGTCGGCTTAAACTGATCCCGTGCTCGCCTTTCTGCTGAGTCTCGCGGTCGTCGCCCTCGCCGCCGAGCCGCTCCAGGGCTTCGACGTGGCCCTCGACGCGCAGCCGTCCTATTATTCTCTCGTCGGCACGACGCCGCGGGAGCTCTCCAAGGCGAGCGCGGTCTCCGGCGTGCGCGATCAGGCGGACGGGACCAAGGGCGCCGGAGGCACCGTCTCCGAGCTCGCCGCGCGCTTCTCGAAAGAGAAGAGGGACGAGGGCTGCGTCCTGATCGCGGCCAAAGTCACGGTCACGGTCCGCCAGCGCCTGCCGCGCTGGGACTCGGCGGAAACCGGCACCGAGGAGGCGCGCGATTGGTGGCGGCGGTTCTCGGCCGCCATCCAAGAGCACGAGGACGGCCACAAGCGCATCGACGAGGACTCCGGCCAAGCGCTGCTCGACGCGATCAAGTCGGTGCCGCCCCAGCCGACGTGCGACGCGCTCGACGCGCGCGTCAACGACGAGATCGCGCGCGCCCAGGCCGACCAGGACGCGCGCAACGCGGAGTACGATAGCCGGACCCACCACGGCAAGACTCAATACGCGCGCTATTTCGCGCCGCCCAAATCATGACGTTTCTCTTCGCCCTTCTCGCCGCCGTTTTGGCCGCCGTCGCCGGCCACGATCTGTTCTTCTCGGACGACAACGTGCTGCGCAACTTTCCTTTGATAGGTCATTTGCGATACCTGCTGATCGAATTGGGTCCCGAGCTGCGGCAATACATCGTCGCCAACAACCGCGAGGAAGCGCCCTTCAACCGCGAGGAGCGCGACTGGATCTACCGCTCGGCGCGCGGCGAGAACAACTACTTCGGCTTCGGCACCGACGACCAGATCCTCGCGATCGGTTATCCGATCATCAAGCACGCCGTGTTCCCGTACGGCGAGGTGAAATTCACCGGCTCCTCGCGCGACGAGCTGAAGTCCTTGCCCTGCGCGAAGATCCTGGGCGAATCCCACGGCCGCAAGAAGGCGTGGCGGCCGGGGTCGATCGTCAACATCTCCGCGATGAGCTTCGGCTCGCTCTCGCGCAAGGCCGTGGAGGCGCTCAACCGCGGAGCGAAGCTGGCCGGTTGCTGGCACAACACGGGCGAAGGCGGCTTGTCGCCGTATCACAAGACCGGCGCCGACGTCATCTATCAAGTGGGCACCGGCTACTTCGGCGCGCGTGACCCGCAAGGCGGCTTTTCGCTGGATAAGCTGCTCGAGACCGTGGCCTCTTGCCCCTCCGTGCGCGGCGTCGAGCTCAAGCTCTCGCAAGGCGCCAAGCCCGGCAAGGGCGGCGTGCTGCCGGGCGCGAAGGTGACGCCCGAGATCGCCGCGATCCGCGGCGTGCGCGCGGGGGAAGACTGCGTGAGCCCCAACGGCCACTCGGCTTTCAAGGATGCGCGCTCGTTGATCGCCTTCATCGAGCGCGTGGCCGACGCGACGGGGCTGCCGGTCGGCGTCAAGTCCGCCGTGGGGCACGATTCATTTTGGAAGGAGCTCGCGCAGGAGATGAGATCGAGCGGCCGCGGGCCGGACTGGATCACGATCGACGGCGGCGAAGGCGGGACCGGCGCGGCGCCGCTGACCTTCGCCGACCACGTCTCGCTTCCTTTTAGAGTGGGCTTCACGCGCGTCTACAAGACGTTCCTCGACGAAGGCATGGCCGAGCGCGTCGTTTGGATCGGCAGCGGCAAGCTGGGCTTTCCCGACCGCGCCGTCGTCGCCTTCTGCCTCGGCGCCGACCTCGTCAACGTCGCGCGCGAGGCGATGCTTTCGATCGGCTGCATCCAGGCGCAGAAGTGCCACTCCGGCTTCTGCCCGACCGGAGTGACGACGCACAGCGAGTGGCTGCTGCGCGGCCTGGACCCGGAGCTGCAAGCGCGCCGCTTTCAGCGCTACTGCGAAAGCTTCCGCAACGAGCTCCTCGCCGTCACGCACGCCTGCGGCTACGAGCACCCCGCGCAGTTCACGGCCGACGACGTCGAGGTGGGGACCGGGCCAGGCATCTTCAAGACGCTGCGGGAAGTGCACGGCTACACGCCCAAGCGGGCGTGGGGAGGCGTTCCCGGATGGGTCTCCGCGTAGGCCTGCTGCTTTTCCTTTGCGCCGCGGCCTCGGCGGCCGAGCCGAGCCTCTCTTTCCGGCGCGACGGCCGAGAGGTCGCCTCGCTCTCCGTCGCCGAGCTCGAGAAGAAGGTCGCGCCGGCGAGCGTGACCTACGACGACCCGTTTTACGCGCACAAGAAGACGCTGCGCTGCTTTCCGATCGAGAAATTGATGGACGCCGTCTACGGCGCGGGCTGGCGCGACGAGGAGCACAGCGAGGCGTCGCTGATCGCCCTCGACGGCTACGCCTCGCAGGTTTCTTCGGCCAAGCTCGCCGAGAAAGGCGGCTGCGTCGCCTTCGAGGACCCGGAGCGCGCGCCGGGTTGGGAGCCGATCGGGCACAAGAAGGCCGACCCCGGCCCGTTCTATTTATTTTGGACCGAGCCGGGCCAGACGACGGAGAACGCGTACCCGTGGCCGTGGCAGCTCGCGGCGATCGACCTGATCAAGTTCGAGAAGGCGTATCCCGAGGTCGTTCCCCGGGGAGCGGCGAAAGACTCGGCGGCTTATCGGGGTTACTTGACGTTTCGCGCACGCTGCATGCGCTGCCACGCCATCAATCAGGAGGGCGGCAAGGTGGGCCCGGACTTGAACGCGCCGATGAGCGTCGTGCAGTACCGCACGAAGAAGTGGCTCAAGAGCTGGATTCTGCAGCCCTCGAAGTACCGCTACACGCAGATGCCGGACCACCTGGACTTGAAGGACGCGGAGCTCGACGATCTCTACGAGTACTTCAAGCTCAAGAGCGCCCAGCCCGAGAAGAAGACGTTCTGAAGAGGACGAGGCCGGCCGGCCGGAAGCGCACGATCTTGACCGGCGAGCGGCCCCGGTTGCCCGCCGCGTCGCTGGCCCAGGCGCGGAACGAGAACAGGCCTCCGTCCACGGGCGCGACGAAGACCGGATCCGTCTCCGTCCACGCCGTCCAGCTTCCGCCCGTCCAGCGGCGAAACTCGTAGCGCAGGCTCTCCCGGTCGACGCCGGATTGGGCGTCCCAGGCGCGGGCCTTCAGCCGAAGCCTCGGGAGGGACGTCGAGGCGGGGGTTTCGAGCTCGACTTGCGGCGGCGCGTGGTCGACTTGCTTGTAGAAGTAGACGAAGAGCGCCGCGACGCGCGCGTAGGCCAGGGGCATCAGCACGCGGCCCTCGTCCTTGAGCTGCTCTTCCGTGAAATGCGTCTTGCGCCGGCTGCCTCGGTCGAGGTCTCCGTCCGCGCCGAGCGGCCCGGGACCGCTGCCGGCGTCGTAGTGATGCGTGATCTTCGCCGTCTCGCGAAACAGCGCGTAGAGCGAGTCGAAGGATTCGACGGGGCCGGACGGCAGCTTGCCCCAGTCCTGGAAGTGCTCGCCCATGTAGGTCTCGTACTTGTCCGAGTCGTGGAACGGATGCGGGTAGAGAAGATTGTGGGCGGGGACCGTCAGGTCCTCCAGGAGATGCGCGACGTGGCCGAGGTACCAATAGGCCTTGGCCTTGTCGCCCTTCGCGTAGAGGGCCAGGACGCCCTCGTCTTTGACGCCGCTGAAGTCGCCGCCGCCGCTCCAGCCGCCGTCGAACTTGCCGTCGAGGTCGTGGCCGCCGGTCCAGTACTTGTGGGCGCGCTCGACCGAGCTGTCGAAGCCGAGCCAGCCCGCGCCGTCGCCTTTTTTATAATCCCAGAAATGCCGGTTAAAAGACATCAGCTCGTGCCACGGGTTCAAGAAGGGCTTGTCTTCCTCGAACGCCCCGGCGACGACGGTGTCGTGATTGGCCGAGCCGGGATGGTCGCCTGCCGCCTCGCCGATGAAGGACGCGAGCTCTCCGCCCGCGTAGCGCGAGGCGTAGTACGCGTAGGCGCTGCGCGTGATGAACATGTGCGCGACGGTGCTGTGCTCGTCGTGGACGGGCTCGTCCGGGTTCGGCGCGGGCTCGGCCGGATCCTCGACGGGGGAGCCCGCCGCCGGCGGCGGCGGGACGGCGGCGCTCGCCGCGGCCCAGCCGGCCTTGAAGTAGCGCTCGCGCAGCGAGGAGACGCGGCCGTCGAGCGCGGCTTGAGCGGGCGCGGCGGCCAGGAGCGCCAGCGCGCAGAGAGCGAGGGGAGCGTTCATGCGGCCGATTCTAGGGAAAGGCGGAGCGCGGCGCAAGACCCTCGTGGGCCTATTTCAGCGGTTTTGTTACGCGACGTTGAACGACGTGCCGCAGGAGCACGTCGACTTGGCCTGGGGGTTCTGGACCTTGAAGCGCGACTCCATCATCGTTTCGACGTGGTCGACCTCGGAGCCGCCGATGAAAAAATCCGAGCGCGGGTCGACGACGGCTTTGGCGCCGAACGCCTCGCTGACGACGTCGTCGGGCTTGACCTCGTCGGCGAGCGCGACGTCATAGCTCATCCCGGAGCAGCCGCCGGCGCCGACTTTGACGCGCAGGACGGGCTTCTTGCCCTGGGCTTGGGCGAGCGCGAGGACCTTCTTCGCCGCCTTCTCGGTGAGGGTAATCAAAACTGCTTGGACTTGCCGCAGCCGCAGGAGCTTTTTTCCTGCGGGTTCTTGATCTTGAAGCCGGAGCTCATCGCGTCCTCGCCGTAGTCGATGATCGCCTCGGCGAGGTAGGGGGCGCTGTTCTTGTCGACGATGACCTCGAAGCCGGTCTGCGGGATGACCTCGTCGTCGGCGCGCTTCTCGTCGAAGCCCAGGGCATACTCGAAGCCCGCGCAGCCGGAGGGCTTGAGCATGATCCGCAGGGCCTTGCCCTTGGCGGTCTCTTCGGCTTGAAAAAAAGAGGTGATCTTCTCGACGGCCTTGGGGGTCAATGTGAGCATAGACATATTATACCCGTCGGCGAGGTGGCGCGCCAGGGGATAATTCCGGTCCCCCAACTTCAGGTCAGTGCCACTGGTCTTCGGCTTGGGAGGGGCTGACGCTCGGCCTCTCCGCCCGGGGCTTGGCCTTGGGTTTCGGGTTGGGTTTGGGCTCGGCGGGAGCCGCGGCGTCCTCGGCGGGGGCGTCTTGGCCTTCGTCGGCGGCCGCGGCTTTCGCGGGCTTTTGGGGGGAATCGACGACGACGGAGTTCTCGGGATCGCGCAGGCTCTTCTTGTTGTCTTCCCAGCTCTGCTCGGCGTCGGCGACGAAGTCGGAGCGTTCCTTCTCCTGGTCGGCCGCGAATTCCTTCCAGCGCGCGTCGCGCGACGCGAAGAACTCGGTCATCTTGTTCTTCTGCTGGGACTCGAACGCCTTGATGACGTCGGTTTGCAGCTTCTCGAAGTTGGCGATCGTGAGCGGATAGTCCTTGGGGTCGAGGGAGGCGAGCGACTCGAAGAGGTCGAGGGTCTGACGCGTGATCCGGATCTCGAACTGCTCGCGCTCGTCGCGCACCTTATCCCAGAACGAGGTCCAGACCGACTGCTCTTTCGCGAAGAAATCGACGCGGACCTGATGCGCCTCCTTGATCTTCTTGAGCCGCTCCTTCAGATAGAACTCGAAGCGCTTCTTGTCTACGCCCTTGGACGCGGCGAGGGCCGCGTCGTCTTGCGCGTCGGCCTCGGCCGCGGGCGCGGGCTTGACTTTTCTCTTGGCGGGCGCGGCCCAGGCGGCGCCCGTTGCGGCCGCGAGCGCGGCGATCGCGACGGCGAGGATTCCCACGGCCCAACGAGTCGTCATGCGCATGGCTCCGTATTTTTTGAAGGTCTCGGTCCCGTCATTCTGCTGATTTTATATTACGATTTTATTGCTCCTGCAAGAAGAGGCCGTCATCCGGCCGGAACTTGCGTCTCCGACGTGAAAATTCCTATCATGACTCAGGTCCAACATCCGTGGCTCGCCATCAATCGCCGGCACATTTAACAAGGAGAGAGAATGCCCTATCCGCGCGTCGAAGGAAGCTTGATGCCTATGCCCTCTAAATCCGCCCTCAGCAACGGCTCTCACAACGCCTCGCAGACGCCCAAGGTCTCCGACTATTTCGGCTGCAACGTTTTCGGGCCCGAGACGATGAAGCTCCTGCTGCCCAAGGAGACCTACCGCAAGGTCCAGGACGCGATCAACCGCGGCAAGCGCTTCGACCTCGAAGTCGCGAATACCGTCGCCTCGGCGATGAAGACGTGGGCGATCAGCAAGGGCGCCACGCACTACTGCCACTGGTTCCAGCCGATGACCGGCGCCACCGCCGAGAAGCACGACTCCTTCATGGAGCCGATCGGCGAGGGCAACGTCCTCGAGGTTTTCTCGGGCAAGCAGCTCGTCCAGGCGGAGCCCGACGCCTCCTCCTTCCCGTCGGGCGGCCTGCGCGCGACCTTCGAGGCCCGCGGCTATACGGCTTGGGACCCGACGTCTCCCGCGTTCATCCTCGAGAACCCGGGCGGCTCGACGCTCTGCATCCCGACGATCTTCGTCAGCTACACCGGCGAGTCGTTGGACACGAAGACTCCGCTCCTGCGCTCGATCGAGGCGATGAACACCGCCGCGCTCGGCATCCTGAAGTATTTCAAGAGCGACGCGACCAAGGTCGTCTCGACGCTGGGCGCGGAGCAGGAATATTTCTTGATCGACGCCGACTATTATAAGAAGCGGCCCGACCTGATCCTCGCCGAGCGCACGCTCTTCGGCGCGGCCTCGCCCAAGGGCCAGCAGCTCGAGGACCATTACTTCGGCACGATCAAGGACCGCGTCTTCTCGTTCATGACGGATTTCGAGAGCGAGTGCTACAAGCTCGGCATTCCGCTCAAGACCCGGCACAACGAGGTCGCGCCCAATCAGTTCGAGGTCGCGCCGGTCTTCGAAGAGGCGAACGTCGCCACCGACCACAACCAGCTCGTCATGGACATGATGCGCCGCGTCGCGGCTCGCCACAAGCTGGCCTGCCTTCTCTATGAGAAGCCTTTCGCGGGCGTCAACGGCAACGGCAAGCACAACAACTGGTCGCTCGGAACCGACACCGGAAAGAACCTGCTGACGCCCGGCGACTCGCCGAGCGCCAACGTGCAGTTCTTGATCTTCCTCGTGTCCATCATCAAGGCGGTCAAGGACCACTCGCTCCTCTTGCGCGCGTCGATCGCGAGCTCGGGCAACGACCACCGGCTGGGCGCCAACGAGGCGCCGCCGGCCATCATGTCTATCTTCTTGGGCGAGCAGCTCACGAAAGTCTTGAGCGACATGGAGCGCGGCGTGACCTCGAAAGATACCGACGAGGAATGGATGTCGTTCGGCATCGACAAGATCCCGACGATCTTGAAGGACAACACCGACCGCAACCGGACCTCGCCCTTCGCCTTCACGGGCAACAAGTTCGAGTTTCGCGCGGTAGGCTCCTCCTTCAACAACGCCGGCCCGATCACCGTCCTCAACACGATCGTCGCCAATCAGCTCCTCGAGACCAAGAAGCTCATCGACGAGAAGATGAAGGGCAAGAAGCAGTTCAAGGACGCCGTCATCGAGGTCCTGCGCAAGCTCTACAAGGAGAGCAAGGGCGTCTGCTTCGAGGGCAACAACTACTCCGCCGAGTGGCAGGCCGAGGCGCAGAAGCGCGGCCTCCCGAACGTCAAGACGACTCCCGAGGCGCTGGAAGGCTACAACCTCAAGGAGACGGTCAAGATGTTCGAGAAGCTCGGAGTCCTGTCCGAGGTCGAGAGCCACTCGCGCTATCACATCAAGCTCGAGAAGTACGCGAAGGACATCGACATCGAGGCCAAGCTGATCGTCGAGCTCGTCAACACGATGTTCGTGCCGACGGCCGTGCGCTACCAGAGCGAGCTCGTCGCCCTGGTCAAGGGCTTGTCCGACGTCGGCATCAAAGGCGCCGGCGTCCAGTCGCAGACGGAGCTCCTGTCGCAGCTGGCGACCAAGGTCGCCGAGATGCGCAAAGGCGTCGAGTCGCTCGAGAAGGCGCTCGCCGCCGCCGATAAGACCGAGGACGTCCGCGAGAAGGCGCTGGCCTACTGCCACAAGGTCAAGCCGCTCTTCGACACGATCCGCGGCGCCGTCGACGCGCTCGAGGGCCTGGTCCCGGCCGATCAGTGGCCGATGCCCAAGTACCGCGAGATGCTGTTCATCATCTAGCTTAAGCCGCAACGCGTCGCGATCGGGGCCCTCGTGCACCGTCTGCACGGGGGCCCTCGATTTTGAGCCGACTTGTCATCCGCCACGTGGCGGATGACGAACGGATTCCCGTGGAAATCGGACTATGAAAGGCTGGCTCGAATTAAAGAAACTGCCGCGCCGCGTGTGGGTGTTGAGCGCGGCGGCGCTCGTCAACCGCTTCGGGACGATGGCGCTGCCGTTCTTGACGCTCTATCTGACGTCGGCGCTGGGCTGGACGGCGCCGCGCGCGGCCGCCATGCTCGCGCTCTACGGCGGCGTGGCGCTCGTCGCCGGCCCCTGGGCCGGGCGCCTGAGCGATCGCTTCGGCGCGGCGCGCATCGCCCGCTTCAGCCTCGTCGGGGCGGGCTTGCTCGCCCTCGTCTTCCCGCTCGCGCGCTCGGCGGCGTCGGTGGCCGCGATGACGGTCCTTTGGGCCGTCTTCTCCGAGGCGTTTCGCCCCGCGAACATGACGGCCGTCACCGAAAGCGCGCCGCCGGAGCTGCGCAAGCCCGCCTTCGCGCTGCACCGCGCCGCCGTCAACCTCGGCATGAGCGTAGGCCCGGCGCTCGGCGGGTTTCTGGCCGCGAAATCGTATCTCTGGCTCTGGATCATCGACGGGCTGACCTCGCTTGCCTCCGCCGTCGTCTTGTGGCGCGGGCTCGAGGATCTCGAGCTCGTCGCGCCGACGGAGCGCGAGCGCGGCGCCTCCGTCTCCGCCCTGCGCGACCCGAGGCTCTTGTGGTTTCTTGTCGCGAGCCTGCCGATCTCGATCGTCTTCTTCCAGCTGGACTCGGGCTTGCCTCTCTTTCTCGTGCGCAACCTGCGCTTGAGCCCGGCCGCGTACGGCCTGACGTTCACGGTCAACACGCTCCTGATCGTGGCGATCGAGATCCCCTTGAACGCGGCGACGGCGCTTTGGCCTCATGCGCGCACGCTGGCGACGGGCGCCGTCTTGTTCGGCTTGGGCTTCGGCGCGTACGGCTTGTCGAGCGGCCTGGCCACCGCGCTGCTCGCCACCGCCGTCTGGACTTTCGGAGAGATGATCTTCATGCCGGGCGGCAGCGCCTACGTCGCGGCGATCTCGCCGGACGCCCGGCGCGGCGAGTACATGGGCCTCTACATCATGTCGTTTAGCTTGGGCTTTACGATCGGACCGTGGCTCGGCACGCTGGCGCTCGAGCGGCTCGGGCCCGGCGCGCTCTGGTCCGGCTGCCTCGCCGTCAGCTTGTTCTCGGCGCGGTGCCTCTCGAAAGTCCGCGAGCCTCAGGCCGCGGCGGCCGCTTGTGAAAACGCCTCGCCCGCGCCGCTGTAGCGCCGTTCGAGCTTTTTCTGGATGTCGGCGAGCTGGGGCGACGGCAGGGACTTGCCGGCCCGCGCCATCCCGGCGAGCGCGGCGTTGAGCAGCGCCGCGGGCTCTAGATCCGTCGCGTTCTTGCCGTCGCAGACCGCGCTGACGATCATGACGGCGCCGCAGCCGAGGTCCTGGTCGGCGCGGGCCAGCGCCTTCATGGCCGCGCCGCAGGCGTCGGTGACGATAGCCGCGGCCTGCTCGGGGTGCGTTTGGCACGCCTCGCTGATCGTTCGGCGGACGAGCCCGGCGGCGACGGCGCAGGGATTCGGGACCTGGGACAGCTGGACCTCGCTAAACGGGTCGACGATGGTCTCCATGGGGAAAGGTTAACCGGGAAACCGGGTCCGACCCAGCCCCGAGGCGTCAGGAAATGTCGCTTCGGGTCGGCGGCGATTTGCTATGGTGGTGCGATGGCGCTGATCCTGATCGCCGAGGACGACTTCGCGATCGCCGCGGTGCTCGAGGAGTTCCTCAAGAAAAAGGGCCACCACGTCGTCGTGGCTCACGACGGGGCGACGGCGGCGCAGAAAGCGCAAGAGACGCGCCCGGACCTCATCATCAGCGACGTGCACATGCCCGGGCTCTACGGGCCGACGGCTTTCCGCTCCCTGCCGGACGCGATGACGGGGAAGATCCCGGTCATCTTCATCACCGGGCTTCCCGAGGAACAGGCCCGAAAAGTCACGATCCTGCCGCCCGCGGCCAAGGGCCGCCTGCTCAAAAAGCCGCTCGACCTCGACGTTCTCGCGTCG
This sequence comes from uncultured Elusimicrobia bacterium, assembly GCA_964600165.1. Lineage (GTDB taxonomy): Bacteria > Elusimicrobiota > Elusimicrobia > UBA1565 > UBA9628 > CAZRIP01. Next base: position 14,691 of record CAZRIP010000048.1, read on the forward strand.
ACGATCGCCGAGCTGCTCGGCGGAAGATCGGCGAGCTAGAACCGCCCCGCCACCCCGCCGGCGATCTGCGAGTTGCGGTCGTCGAGGCTATAGGTGTAGTTGAGGCCCAGAGGCAGCGGGAAGCGCCAAAAGCGATAGTAGAGCGACGCGCCGGCGCCCTGCTTGTCGCGCGCGAGGGGATGAAACCAAGCGCGCGCGTCCTCGATGAAGGCGCCGGCCTGGAGGTAGCCTAGGCGCGAGGACCAGAGGCGCCGGCCGTAGCTCAAGCTCGCGCCGCCCGCCGAGTCTCCTCGGAACTCCCGCGCGTAGACGCCTTGCAGCGCCGTCAGCCGGCCCGTCGCGAGCGCTTTGTCCGGAGGCAGGCTGTAGCCGTGCCCGGCGGCGAGCGACAGAGAGACGGCTTGATGGCCGCCCCAGGCCAAGGTCGTCTGCCAGCGCAGCAGACCGATGCCGTAGGGCTGGCTCGAGGCCGTCCACTTCCTCGCTTGGATCAAGCGCGCCTCGCCGCTCGAGGAAAACGCCGGCCGCCGGAGCGGCCGCGAGCGCTCGTCGACCCCCGCCATGCCGAAGCCGAGGATCGCCCCGAGGTCGAGCGTCCGGCGCTCGGGCGCGCCGTATTTGAGCGCGGCGAAGGCGTTTCCTTCTTTTTTGCCGTCGTCGCCGGGGACGCTCGGCGAAGGCGCGTCGTAGCGCACGCTGCCGTGATCGAAGCCGACCTCGCCGGACAAGCCGCGGCCGAGCGGCCCTTCGGCCGACAACACGACGTCCTGGGTGTGCTTGCCGTAGCTGTCGGCGATGAAGCCGAAGCGCGTCGGATTGTTCTCGTCGAGCGGAGCGCCCGGCCCCGGCGTAGCGCTGAAGGCCCCGTCCGCGTAGACCCGTTCCGTGAAATCCCGCCGCTCGGTGGAGAAGCGCGCCGACCAGCCTTCCTGGGCCGCGCTCAAAGCCGCGCGCCGGCCGCCGGCGCCGGAGAGCACGGCGAGATCGGCCGACTCCGCGCGGCGCCGGAAGTTGCGCTCCTCGATCAGGAGGCCGCCGCGTCCATGGCCGGCGCCGAAGGCGGCGACCGGAAACGGGATCACGTACCAGCCGTCCTTGACCGTGAAGATCACCTCCGCGCCCACGTCGGCCGGAGCCGTCGAGACCTCGACGCTCTTGAAGAGCTCGAGGCGATAGAGCGCGCCCTTGGCGGCCGCCAGCTCGCGCGCGTTGATCGTCGCGCCTTCCGAGAACGGCAGCTGCCGGCGCAGCACGTCCGCGTCGGTCCGGTTGCCCTTGAAGGTGATCTTGTCGACGCGGAAGTCCGGGCCGACGTCGGCGCGCGCTTCGTCGAAGCCGAGCCGCTCTTGGCTTTTCGCCAGCGCGCGCTCGACGCGCGGGCGCAGTTCGGGCGAGGGGCCGAGCGCGAGGCTCTTTCGCAGATACTCCCCGGCGCGCTCGTAATGGGCGTCCGCCGTGAGGCAAAAGCCGATGCCGGCGTAGGCGTCGGCGACGAAGGCGTTTTGGACTCCGAGCGCGCGCGCGGCCTCGAGCGCCCCGATGAAGGCGTCGTGGGCGTCGGCCTGGTCGCCCTCGCTCAAGTAGGCCATGCCGAGGCGCTCGAGGATCTCGGCCTGGCGCTGGTCTTTCTCGGCAAGCAGCAGCTGCGCGGCGCGCAGCTCCATGATCTCCTGGCCCGCGTCGCCTTCCTCGACGAAATGCTCGGCGCGGCGCAGATGGAGCGAGGCGGCGTCGTCTTGCGCGCGCAGCGGGGTGGCGCAAACGAGGGCGGCCAGCAGGAAACGGCGCATGGGCGCCGTCATCGTATCAAATGCGCTCGCCGGAACCGGGCGGGGCAAATTTAGTATCATGGTTTCGCCGTTCCGCCGAGGAGTCCATGCCGACCAAAGAACAGATCCTTAAAGCTCTCAGCGCCTGCATCGAGCCCGAGCTGCACAAAGACATCGTCACGCTCGGGATGATCCAGAACCTCGTCGTCGACGGCGGCAACGTCGCCTTCGACTACGTCCTGACGACGCCCGCTTGCCCGCTCAAGGGCATGATGCAGCTCGAGGCCGAGGAGGCCGTCAAGAAGGTGGCCGGCGTGACCTCGGTCAAGGCCAACATGACGGCTTCCGTCAAGAAGGACGCGCGCCTGGAGAACGTCGTGCCGTCCGGCATCAAGAACGTGATCGCAGTCGGCTCCGGCAAGGGCGGCGTCGGCAAGTCGACGGCCGCGTGCAACATCGCGGTTTCGCTCGCCCTGGACGGCGCGAAAGTCGGCCTCATGGACGCCGACATCTACGGCCCGAACCAGCCGCAGATGATGGGCGTCTCCGATTGGCAGCCCGTCGTCGGCAAGGACAACAAGATCGACCCGCCGTCGAACTACGGCGTGAAGGTCATGTCGATGGGCTTCCTGATGGAGCCCGACGCCCCGGTCATCTGGCGCGGCCCGATGCTGCACGGCGCCATCACCCAATTCTTGAAGGACGTGAAGTGGGGCGACCTCGATTATCTCGTCGTCGACCTGCCGCCCGGCACGGGCGACGTGCAGCTCACCATGTGCCAGACCGTGCCGCTCGCGGGCGCCGTGATCGTGACGACGCCGCAGTCGATCGCTCTTTCCGACGTGCGCAAGGCCGCGGCGATGTTCACCAAGCTTCGCGTGCCGATGCTCGGCGTAGTGGAAAATATGAGCGCTTTCATATGCCCGCACTGCAATAAGACGAGCGAGATCTTCTCGCACGGCGGCGGCAAGACGCTCGCGGACAAATACGGCATCCCCGTTTTGGGCTCGGTTCCCTTGGACCCCAAGGTCTGCGAGACCGGCGAGACCGGCAAACCCGTATCCGTCTCGCAGCCCGACTCCGCGCCGGCCAAGGCCTTCCGCGACATCGCCCGGAAAGCCGCCGCGCGCGTCAGCGTTTTGGCCGCCCAAGCAAAACCGCTCGAGATCAAATTGACGGTAACCAAGTAAGGAGAAACCATGACCACCGCCACCGCGAACCCCGCGTCGGAGACCACCCCGATCGCCGTCGGCTCCGTCGCCCCCGACTTCACGCTGCAAGACCAGGACAAGAAGGAATTCAAGCTCTCCGACTATAAAGGGAAGAAGGCCGTCGCGCTGCTCTTCTACCCGCTCGACTGGTCGCCGACCTGCTCGAAGGAGAACGTTTGCTTCACGAACGATTTCTCGAAGCTCTCCCAATACGCGGAGATCTGCGGCGTCTCGATCGATTCCACGTGGTCGCACAAGGCCTGGCAGGAGAAGATGGGCCTCAAGCACCGCCTGCTCGCCGACATGCACCGCAAGGTCACGAAGGAGTACGGCCTGTTCCTTCCGGCCGCGAACATCTCTCAGCGCGCGACGATTCTCGTCGGCAAGGACGGCAAGGTCGCCTGGGTGAAAGTCGAGAAGGACATCACCAAGGAGCGCGACTACCACGAGCTCGAGGCCGAGCTCAAGAAGCTCGCTTAACCGTAAATAATCATCCGCCGCGCGGCGGATGACGAACAGGCGCCCGTCGCGAAAGCGGCGGGCGCTTTCGTTTAGACTATCGCCGGCGGTAGTCGAGATTGCTAGACTCGCCTGATGGCCGAGGTCACGAAAGGGCAGCGCTTATCTTGGTCGCGCGCGATCACCGAAGAGGACATCGCCCGCTTCGCCGAATTATCCGGCGACAAGGGCGTCCATCACGTCGAGAAAGACGAGCAGGGGCGGCTCATGGCTCACGGGCTTCTGACGGCGACGCTGCCGACCAAGCTCGGCGGCGAAGTCGATTATATGGCGAGCACCATGCAGTTCGAGTTCCTGAAGGCCGTCTACGCGGGCGACACGCTCTCGTGCGAGGGGATCGTCGAGGCCGTCATCAACCAGAAGTCCCGGCAGAAGGTCCGCTTCTCGTTCACCGTCAAGAACCAGCACGGCGACGTCGTGCTCCGAGGCGAGACGAAGGGCCAGATCCTGCGGCGCTAGCGGCCGGACGCCTTCTTCGCGGGCTTGGCGACGGGCTTCTGCTTCAAGAGCTCCTCGAGCTTGGCGACGACGGCGGCGTCGTCGGGCTTGATCTTGGTGGCGAAGCGCGCGGCCACGCGGCCGTCGCGCGCGACGAGGAACTTCGTGAAGTTCCAGCCGATCTCGCCGTCGGCCTTGCCGACCGCGGAGGCTTTCAGGAACTTGAAGACGGGCTGGGTCTTGTCGCCGGTCACCGGCGCCTTCTCGAAGAGCGGGAACTTGACCCCGTAGTTGAGCTCGCAGAACTTCTTGATCTCGCCGTTGGGCGCGGGCTCTTGGGAGTGGAAGTCGTTGCTCGGGAAGCCGAGAACGACCAGGCCCTGGTCCTTGTATTTCTCGTAGACGGCCTCGAGCTGCTTGTATTGGGGCGTGAACCCGCACTTAGACGCGGTATTGACCACGAGCGCCACTTTCCCGCGATAGTCCGACAGAGTCACGTCCTGGCCGTCGATCGAGCGCGCCTTGAGCGCGTAGAAATCCTCGGCGGCGAAGGCGGGCGCGGCGCAAATGCAGAGCAGCACGGCGATGAGCTTCTTCATTCGTCGAGGATAGCAAATGCGTTGGACAACTCGCCGTCACGCCTGCGGCGTTATACTGGAGTTGGAGGTGGATCATGAAACCGAAACTATCTGACCCGCGGCAATCGCAGGAATACTTCGACAAGAAGCTTTCGTTTAGCACCGGCCCGGTCGAGCTCGGCAAGTGGATCAAGGACAAGGAAGACATCGTGATCGTCGACGTCAGGGCCAAGGAGGATTACGAGAAGGGGCACATTCCCGGCGCGATCAGCCTCCCGATGGGATCGTGGGCGACGCCCGAGGGCCTCGCGAAGGACAAGATCAACGTCGTGTACTGCTACACGCAAACGTGCCATCTCGCGGCGTCGGCCGCGCTCGAGTTCAGCGCGCAGGGCTACTGCTGCGTGGAGCTCGAGGGGGGCTTCGAGGGCTGGAAGAACGGCGGGCTTCAGATCGAAGGCGCGGGCGCGCGCAAGCATCCGGCCGCCGCGCACGCGAAATAGCTCAGGGGACCTCGGTCAGCAGCGAGTCCTTGAGCGCCGGGTCCTCGGAGATGCGGCGCGCGAGCTTGGCGCGGGCCCGCCACTTCGCCGCCACGAGCGGGAAGCCGAGGCCTTCGTAGAGTTGCGCGACCGCCTCCGCGGGCCGGGGATCCCACGGCACTAACTCGCTCGCGAGCTTGAGGATCACGAAGGCTTGCCGGAATTGCCGGCGCTCGACGAGGCGGCGGGCTTCCGTGTAGAGGCGGGCGGCCCCGGCGTCGAAGCCCGATGCCGGGGGCAGGCCCCGGAGATGGACGAGGCTCGCCGGCGTGACCGTGCCGCCGCTCGACTTGATGAAGGCGAGCGCGTACCACAGCGCCGGCTCGGAGAGGCCCAGGCGCGCGCTCGCCGCGGAGAGCCCGTAATAGGCTTGCGCGGGGTCGTCGAGGCCTTCGAGCCCGTTGAAAAGGAGGCGCGACGCCGACAGCCAGTCTCCCCGCGCGAAGGCGGCGGCGCCCGCTTGCGCGAGAGCGTTTTGGCCCTCGAGGAAGACGCGCTCGACTTCCGCGGCCGCGGCCGGCTCGGCGGCCATGCGCGCGGCGAGCTCATCGGCCAAGCGCGCCCGCTCCTGGCGGGACGCGGGGCCCCGCGAGGCGAAGGCGTCCGTGTAGATGGGCGCGCGAGCGCCGGGGGCGCGCAGCTCGACGCCGCCGAGGACGGCCCCCGACGGATCGTCGCGCTCGGAGCAGACGATCTCGAAGGCGTCGGGAAGCTCCGGCGGGCGCTCGGGCCCCGAGACCCATTCGAAGGTCCGGTCGCCCAGGGCGCGTCGCAGCTCGCGCGAGCCGCAAAAGACGCCTGCGCGCGAAGACGCGAGGACGACGGCCGCGGGCCAAACCGCGGGCGAAGGCGGCGGCGCGCCGTCTTGCCAGGCGAGCAGGGCCGCCAGCGCGGCGAGGAGCCAGATCGCGACCGCCTTGCGCGTCGTCGTCACGGGCCTATGATAGCCGATTAAGTTATACTTCGCGTGTGAGCGAGCCGACGAAAGCGCGACGGCCGGCGGAACTCGCGCTGCGCGCCGGGGCGTACGTCATCGACGGAGTCCTCGTCGGCGGGGGGCGCCTGCTCCTCAAGGCGGCCGGGGCGCCGTGGCTCGTGCCGCTGGGCTTAGCCGCCTGCTATTACACCTGGATGCCGGTCGCCTACGAGGGCCAGACCTTCGGCAAGATGGCGGCGGGCGTGGCGATCGTCGACGAGCGCGGCGAGCCGCTGACATACGGGCAGTGCTTCGGCCGCTACGCGGGCTATTTCTTGTCGGCCGCGCTGCTCGGCGCGGGATACGTCGTCGCGGCGTTCCACCCGGAAGGGCGCGCGCTGCATGACATCGTCGCGAGCACGCGCGTCGTCGCCGTCGCTCCGGTCACGCGCGGCCGGCGCCTGGCCGTGCTCGCCGCCGCCGCCGTCGGGCTTATCTTGCTGCCTCTCGCCTTGGGCGCCGCGCTGCTGCTCTCGGCTTGGAAAAGCTGACAAGAATCTGTTAGACTCGCGTCACCACTATGAAAACCACGATCAAGCACATCGCGCTTCTGAGCGCCGCCGCCATCGTTTTGTCCGCCGCCGCGTGCGGCAAGAAGGAGAAGGCCGCCGAGCCCGCGGCGCAAGCGCCGGCCGCCGCGCCGGCCGCGCCGGCCGCGCCGGCCGCGACGGGCGAGACGGCCGGGCCCGCCAAGACCAACTCCGACCAGCCCGAGACCCTCATGCACCCGGAGAAGGCCGCCGCGACCGCGCCCGAGACCTTCAAGGCCCGCTTCACGACGACCAAAGGGGACTTCGTCGTCGAGGTCCATCGCTCCTGGGCGCCGAAGGGCGCGGACCGGTTCTTCAACTTGGTCAAGATCGGCTATTTCGACGAAGCCGCTTTCTTCCGGGTCATCGACGGCTTCATGGTCCAGTTCGGCATCAACGGCCATCCGGCGGTCAGCGCGAAGTGGCGGGACGCGGACATCCCGGACGATCCCCCGGCCGGGCAATCCAATAAGCGCGGCTTCGTCACTTTCGCGACGGCGGGCCCGAACACCCGCACGACGCAGCTCTTCATCAACTTCGCGGACAACTCTCGGCTCGACGCGTCGGGCTTCGTGCCGTTCGGGCAGGTCGTCTCCGGCATGGACGTCGTCGATTCCCTCTACAAGGTCGGCGAGGGCGCGCCGATGGGGCCTGGCCCCGATCAGGGGCGCATCCAAGCCGAAGGCAACATTTATTTGAAGGCGTCCTTCCCGCAGCTCGATTACGTCAAGACCGCTAAGGTAGAGTAGCGCAAGAGTCCGCCGAGAGGCGGTAGGTGGTGTGCTCGTGCAGGTACCACTGCAGGAAGCGGCATTGCGGCGCCGACATCGACGCCGGCGCGCGGAACTCGTCGCCGTAGACGGGCGCCAGCCCCAACTCCGAGACGATGTAGTGGCCGAGCTCCCCGCGAGTCTCGTTATCCAAGCTCTGGTAGTAGCTCTCGGCCTCGGCGGGGTCGCTCAGGTAGAGGCTTTGCAGGCGCTCGACGAGGGTCGCGGCCGAAGGCTGGGGAGAGCGCTGCGTGATGACCGGCTCGGGCTTCTCCGGGCGGTCGCGGTCCTTGTAGCCCGTCGGCTCGACCAAGCTCCCCGTGGCGACGACCCTCACGTATCGGATCAGAGGGAACTGGCACTCGAACACGCACGTGACGAACCGCTCGACCGTCACGTTCGTGAGCGTCGTCTCGAGCGCCTTGCCGCGCGCGCGCGCGGCGGCCCTTTGAGGGGAATCGCTGCCGAAAGGCCCGATGCCGAAGACCCAGGTCGCCGACGTCTCGCCCGAGGCAAAGCCGGTGGGGACGGAGCCGCGCTCCCCGACCTTGGTCGAGTCGAGCGTCGAGCTCGTGCGGTAGTGCGCGCACGCGCTCAACGCCGCCGCGAGCAGGACCGCCGCCGCGCTTCTCACCTTGAAGCCGCGTTGAGGCGGCGCAGCGAGCCGGCGAAGGCGTCGAAGCTCGCCTTGCGCGTCTCGAAGTCCGAGCGCTCCGACCAGAATTTGAGCCCGAGGTCGCGCCCGCCGTCTCTCAGCACGACGAGCGCGCCTTTCCACTCCAAGCTCTCGTAGGCGGGGGCCGGATTTTCCGGATCCGAGCGGCGCTTCCCCGCGTTCTTGGGCGGCGAATAGGTCCTTCCGCCGGAGATCTCGAAGCGCCGCGCGGCCGAGCCGTCGATCGACTCCTCCGTCTCCTCGAGGATCTTCGCGTCCGTCCCGTTGAACGCCCGGGCGACGGCCTCTCCGGACGCCTGGGCGGGCGGCAGGATCGAGACCGAGATCGTCGCGGGCTCGTCGGTCAGGACGAGGGCGTCTCCGGGTCCGGACCCGCCGACCGGCGAGACGCGCCAGCCGGGCGGCAGCGTCACCGAAAAACCCCTCGCCGAGTCGACGTAGGCTTGCGGCGGCAGTGGGCGCGGCCAGCGCGCGGCGGCCGCGAAAAATCCCGCCGACGCCGCGCACAGCGACGCGAGCGCGACGAAGACCCAGGCGGCCGCGCGCGGGCGTCGCGGAGAGCCGTTCATTTCTGGCAGAGGGGGCAATACATGCTCGTGCGGCCCGAGATCGGCTTCTTGGTCGCCCGCAGGGCGTGGCCGCAGCGCCCGACCTTGCGCCCGTAAACGGCGACCTTGTCCTGGAAGCCGCCCGGCCGGCCGAGCGGATCGAGATAAGCCGAGTCCTCGAGCGTGCTGCCGCCGAGGGCGACGCCGAGCGCGATCACGCGCTTGATCGCCGCGCAGAGACGATCGCAATCCGCGCGCGAGAGGCTGCGCGAGGCTCTTCCCGGACGGATGGACGCCTCGAAGAGCGCCTCGGTCGCGTAGATGTTGCCGAGGCCGGCGACGACGGCCTGGTCCATCAGCATGGCCTTGATCGGGGCGCGGCGCCCGCGCAGGGTCTTGAAAAGATAAGCCGCGTCGAATTCGTCGCCCAGCGGCTCCGGCCCGAACTCCGGCAGCGCGCAGCCGACGCGCCCGAAGCGCCGCGGGTCGTGGAAGCCGACGACCTTGCCCTCGACGCTCATCGAGAAGCGCAGATGCGGTCCCGTTCCGCCGAGAAAGATCCGCCCGGACATCCCGAGGTGCAGCGTCAGCTCCGTGCCGCCCGAGAGCGCGAGGATCAGGTACTTCCCGCGCCGCTTGACGCCCTCGACCGTCGCGCCGACGATCGAGTCGAGCAGGGCCTTGGGCGGCGGCCGGTAGAACGTCGGGCGGCCGAGCGTGTAGGAAGTGACCTTGAGCCCCTTGAGGTGCTCCTCGAGGACGCGGCGGACGGTCTCGACCTCGGGCAGCTCGGGCAAGTTTCAGTAAGTCGGGACCGACGGGTCGATGCGCTCGGACCAGGCGGTGATGCCGCCCGCGAGATTGACCGCGTTGAAGCCCTGTTGATTGAGAAACGCGGTGGCGCGCGCCGAGCGGCCGCCCGAGTGGCAATGCACGACGATCGGCGTCTTCTTGTCGAGTTCGCCGAGGCGGTTGGGCAGCTGGCCGAGCGGGAGGAGCTTCGAGCCTGGGATTTTGGCGGTATCGTACTCGTCCTGCTCGCGCACGTCGAGCAGCAGGAACTTTTCCTTGGCGTCGAGCTTCTTCTTCAATTCTTCGACGGAGATCTGCGGGGTCATGCACGAAGTATACTATTTGCTAGAATCCTCGCGTGAAGCTCGCCCGGTTCGCCGTCCTAGCCGCGCTGCTCGCCCAAACCGGCCTGCCCGTCGCTTTCGCGCAGGGCCTGGCCTGGGCGAAGATGGTGCGCTCGGGCCAAAGCGTGGTCCAGGCCGTCGAAGGCCGGCGCCCCTGCGATCTCTGCCTCAAGATCCGCGCCGCCAAGAGCGGCGGCGCGGTCACCGTCGCGCCGAGCCGGCTCGAGTGGCACGCCTCGGCCGCTCCCGTTCCGGCGCGCGTCGAGACCGCTTCCTCCGTCGAACGCTCGCCTTCCTTCGTCCTTTCCCCGGCTCCTTCCCCGTCCGATCCGCCGCCGCCTCGTTCTCTCCCGAGCTGACGCCGCCTCTCGTCGACTCGTCATTCATATAAAAGGAGAGAACCATGACCCGTCTATTCGCTTTCGTCTTCCTGCTGCCACTCGTCGCTCCGGCGCGCGCGGATGAGCCGTCGGTGGCCATCCCCGAGATCACCGTGCTCGGCGACCGCATCGAGCACAACCCCGCCGGCCGCGCCGTCGGCACCGTGGGGCGCGATCAGATCGGCACGCGCGAGGCCTTCAACCTGCGTGATCTGATGGAGACGACGCCCGGCGTCTCCTTCCATCAGTCGAACGGCCCGCGCGACGTCACGATCTCGATCCGAGGCTCGGGCGCGAAAGTCGCTTTCGGCATCAACAACATCAAGACCTACGAGGACTGGTTCCCGACGACGCAGTCGGACGGGCTCTCGCGCACCGACATCAACGACCCGAACGCTTATGAGGGCATCGACATCATCCGCGGGCCGTCGTCGTCGCTCTACGACAACTACGCGCTCGGCGGCGTCGTGAACTTCCGCTCGCGCCGCGGCGCCGACATCGACGGCGTCGACGTCGGGAGCTCTTTCGGCAGCCACAAGTACTTCAATCAATACGTCCACGCGGGAGGCAAGTCGAAGGAGCTCGAGTACGCCTTCTTCGGCAGCGCGATCGGCTCGGACGGCTGGATCCAGCACTCGGACTTCCATACCTACACGCAGAACTTCACCGCCGTCTACACCCCGGATGATAAGCGCAAGGTGATCTTCAAGTTCCTCAACAACGACATCCGCGCCGACGTGCCCAGCCGGCTGACGCTCGACCAGCTCCATCAGCGGCAGTTCCAGGAGGGGCTCACCAACGTCACCGGCGTCGGAAACGTGTCGGCCGGCCAGGCGGCGCAAGGCCGCCGCGATCGGCGCACGATCGTCGGCGCGCGCTACGAGTACCAAGCCACCGACGCGACGGGCTTGCGCTTCATGGGCGCCTACGACGTCAAGGACATCCATCAGACCTTCGGGACGATCAGCGATAACGTCGACCCGAACTTCCACCATTACGCCGACGT
>CAZRIP010000049.1:0-25506 GCA_964600165.1 uncultured Elusimicrobia bacterium
CTCGCACCGCAGGACGCAGATGAGCGCGCGCCAGAGCCGGCTCGGTCTCGCGCTCGATCTTCCCGAGACGTCGGGCTGGAAGACCGAGGGACTACTTGAGCTCGACTTTTACGGCAACCAGGGTCCGAACACCGCCCCCGGCTCCGCTCCCGGCGCGCAGACCGAGCGCGACTTCTTCAACAACCCGTCACTGCGCGTCCGGCACGCCGTGCTCGACGCCACGAACGGCCGCTGGGACTTCAAGGCGGGCCAATACTGGTCGCTGTTCGGCTGGCAGACCGAGTATTTCCCGCCGGAGATCACCGTCCAATCCACGCCCGGCCAGCTCAACAACCGCACGGCTCAAATGCGCGCGGCCTACACCGCGGACCTCGGCGACGGCCTCGGCGCCCAGGCGGCGGCGGCGATCCAACGGCCGGCCGAGATGAACTCGGGCTCTCCGGTCTACGTCGCGGCGACGCGGCTGTTCTCGTCGAAGCTCCAGTCGAACGTCAACACCGGCTACGGCTCCGCGGTCAAGAGCCTCTCGGCCGCCGTCAGCCTGGAGGTGGTGCCGCTGGAGACTCAGGGCTACAACAACCCGACGTGCGAGGCCCTGGCCTTCCAGGTTCTCGTCCCGATCATCCCCGCCTCGAAGCCCGGCGACAAGGCGAACAACCTCGCCTTCGTCGGCGAGTCCGTCGTCGGCTCCGGCATCGGAGGAACGGAGCTTCCGCTGCTGACGATGGGCACGACGGGCCCGACCGCTCAGCAAGTCGGGACCGCGATCGATTCCGGCTTGGCGGCGCTCGACGCGCAGGGCAACGTCCAGCCTCTCAAAGTGCGCACGTTCCGCGGCGCGCTGACCTACACGCTGCCCGACCCGCGCTGGGCCGTTTCCGCGGGCTACGCTCAGGTCGAAGGGCGCGGCCTCGACCGCTTCAGCACGTCCGTCGCGGTTTCGAACGCGATCTCGCCGAAGGCGCAGTACGGCTGGGCGGCCGCGTTTTGGGACCCGAAGCCCTGGCTGCGTCTGGCGGCCGAGTTCAGCCAGACCCGCGACACCTACAACGACCCGAACGCCCGCTTCGCGACGAACAACCGCGTGCAGGTGTCGAGCTTCTTCGTATTCTGACGCCTCGCGCGGCTGAGGACGATCAAAGTCATCCCTTGAGGAGGAACTAACTGGAACTTTACTTGAATTAATCGAGCAGGCCCATTATCCTACAGGCATGAATGGGATGGTCCTATTCAGCTTGGCGTATCTGGGAGTTCTCCTCGCGCCGCCCGCCATCGCAGACTCGACTTGGTCGCCGCAAGCGCTTGTAGAAACAAGCAATGTTCCGGGCCAATTCTGGGTGAAGTTCGCCGACAAATACGTGCGCAGCGACGATCCGACGTTCCCCTCGGAGCAGGCGGCCTGCAAGATTCGCAATCGAGTCGTAGCGTCCTCTACGCACGCGGGCTGCTCGGAGTCGGGCGATCCGTCCGGGGTCCATTGGCTTCGAATCTCCCGTCCCTTATACACACTGCTCACGCTCGATCCCGTTAAGGGTACCTATCAGTACGACGATTTCGTCTCCGGCGTTCATCTCAGATGGTCGGGAGCCGGGGAAGTGCCGGATCTGCCCACGCTCGCCGCGCTGGCCGCCGCCGACACGATCGCGCCGCCGGAACTCCAGAACGCCCTGTGGTCTTTGGCCCGGCAGGCCGCGCCGAAGGCCGCCGCGACGAATTGAGGCCTATTGCTGATCGGCCAGGGCCTGGGTCATGTCAGCCGACGCGGCGGCCCAACCAAACCCCGATCGTCATGCGTCTGATGCCATTGCGCGAATAAAAGCCTCGGAGTCGATAACCGTCGCCTGCCTCGCGAAAACCTTCTCGGTCAGGACGCGATGTACTTCCGCGTCGCCGTCGAAGCAGCAATCCTTGATCACGACGCAGCGGAAATCGAGATCCGACGCCTGCCTGAGCGTCGAGAGCACGATGCCGCTGGTCGCGATCCCGAACAACACGAGATGGGTGATGCCCTGGGAGCGCAAGATCATCTCGAGATCGTTCCCCGAGAAAGCGCTGACCCGATGCTTGACGATGGAGATCTCGCCGGCCCTGGGGGCGACGGACTCGTGAAACTCCGCGGATTCAGTGCCGGTGATGAATTTGTTCGTCTGCCGTATCATCGCGAACATCGGATGCTCGGGATGCACCTCCGGGTACCCGGGCCGAAAGCCGATGCCGACGTGAATCACGGGCATTCGTTTCGCGCGGACGGCCTCCAAGACTCGGGCCGCGGGCTTGAAGATGCCTTCGGATCCGGGCACGAAGCCGACGATCCCTTTTTGGCAATCGAGCGTCAGCAAGGCAGAGGTTTTCGGATTTAGTTTTAAGTTTTCAGGCATGATCTCCCCCGCCGGCTACTTCTTCTGGAGTTCCGTCAACGCGTCGAGAAGCTCTTGGCTGTGCTTCGCGGGGGCGACCTTGATGAACTCCTTCCGGATGACGCCGTCGGGACCGATGATGAAAGTGTTTCGCGCCGAAAGCGTCTCGCCGTGATAGCCCATCGTGGAACCGTAAAGAGTAGAGACGGCGTGATCGACGTCGGCGAGGAGCTTGAAATTCAGATGCTCCTTCTCGCAGAAAGACTTGTGGGAATCGGGCGTCTGAACGCTGACGCCCAAGATCGTGACCTTCTTTTTCTTGAATTTGGACAGGTCTTCTTGGAAATTGTGGGCTTCGATGGTGCAGCCCCTGGTGAAATCCTTCGGGTAGAAGTACAGCACGACCCATTTCCCGCGCAGCTTGCCGAGAGCGACGGGCTTGCCCTCCTGGGAGTTGAGCGTAAAGTCGGGGGCGGCGGCGCCGACGGCCGGAATGGTCTGAACGGCTCGGGCGGCGAGCGGGGCCAGGAGCGCCGCGGCGACCAGGATCGAAAGGGTTTTCATGGCACGATTATACAATTTGAGTGTTCTCTCTTCGAAAGTGCCGCCGCGACGACGATCGGCGCCCGTATTATGGGTTTGCCTATTCCGAGAACGGTCGCTCGCGATTCGCAATGATCAGTGGAGTTTGCTAAAATCCTCCGTCGGAATCGCACACGGTTGGGTGGCTGAGCGGTCAAAAGCAACGGTCTGTAAATCCCCGAGGCCCTCAAAAAAATTGTCTTTGTTTTTCCTCGAAAACGCCGTTCCTACCAGCAAAATCTAAATTCCCACAACTTGGCTCTCATTGTGTCAAATGGGCGGGAAATGGCCCGTTTTGGACTAGGAGTGGACACTTTTTGGAGACTCGCGGAGCCGTTACCGAACAACTCGCGAAGGTGCCAGAGTGTTTGGCAACCACCCTCCATGGGCCTTTACACCACAAATCGCTTCTGTTATACTAATTGTGGTGTAAGACACTATGGCGATCTTAAAAGGCATCCTGAAAGAAAGTCTGATTTACTATCTGGATTTAGACAAACGGCTCAAGGCACGCTTGAAGGAGCTCCCTCGCGGCAGCATCCTCAAGCGGCGCATCGGCCGGCAGGACTACTTTTACTTGAAAGTCCGGGATGGAGTCCGAGTGCAATCACGATACCTCGGGAAGAAAAGGCCGGCCGACATAGACAAGGCGATCAAGGAGCGGCGCTTGCTCAAGGACCAGTTGAAAGAGGTCGAGCAGAATCTAAAGATGCTGGCGCGGATCGAGAAGCGAAAACATGGACGAGCTGTTCCTTAGGCTCCTCAGGCTCTTCGATGAGCTGGGCCTCTGGAAAGACGGTGTCGAGCTGGTCGGGAGCTGGTCTTTTCTCCTTTATCAACGTCACTTAGGCGTTCGGCCTCTCCCCCTTCGCACGCAGGACATCGACTTTCTTTTGCCTTGGCCTTACCCGCAAAGACCCCACCTCGACCTCGCCGGGCCGCTCGCTGAACTCGGCTTCCGGTCGGCACGCAATCCCGACGGCTCCAACTACTTCATCCATCCTGAGCTAAAGCTCGAGTTTCTTTCAAGGACTCGATCTCCATAAAGGAAGGAAACGTCCGCGTTCGAGTGCCCAAGCCGCTGAATTTCTGCCTGCACAAGCTCGTGATCGCTCAGCGCCGCGCGAAAAAGGATAAGCGCGAGAAGGACATCCAGCAAGCGGTTTATATTTTGGCGATCCTGGATCCGAAAGACCTGCGGTTCGCTCTTGTCGAGTTGCCGCCAAAGCGGCGACAACTTGCACGCAAGAGCCTCGAAGCGGCGTGGGATCTCTTTCCTTTGGAGCGCTCCGCTCTAGCAAGACACGGGCTTACACCACAGAAATTACACAAGGGAATCTTGTGGTGTAGGCAGGCGTTCGCTGATCCCTCGCGCCGGCTCAAACGGAAGCTCGACGTCGACATGATCAGCGGAAAGATCGAGACCTGACACGCGCCGCGTCGCGGGAGATCGACAACGACGGCCACTGCGGAATTAATTTTCGCTCGAGACTCGATAAAGTCGCATGCCACGCATTGTTCGAAGGCCGAGCGCGACTGGCGCAGCTGGGGAAACCGGTGTCATTGACCGAGGATGCGGCCGAACTCCTTGCGGTGTGCCAGAATATAACCTGGCTCTGCGCTAGCTTGTAGGAATTTTTAGCGCACCCCGCGCATTTAATAGGATCGACCTCGAAAATGCGCCGCAAGCACGCTTGCCATGTTCCCTTCGCTTGAGCCGCCACGCCTTAGATCGCCTCGAAGGCCAAGCCTATGAGGTTTTCCGCCTGCGCTTCCGCGCGCAGAACCTGTCGCTGCGCACCTGCGAGTCGCCTAGTAGTTGAAGGTCAGCGCGGCGGACGTGCCGGTGTCGGTCTTATCGAAGCCGGGAACGGGCTGGTTGGCCCGCTTCGTGAAATACGACAGCCTGAGGGAAAAATGCGTCGAGATGGCCGAGGTCAGATCGGTCTCGGTGTTGAGCTGGTAGGCCGGGGCGTCGCCTATATCCCCCAGATATTCCACGTCTTGGCTGAAATTCCAGGTGGCGCCCAGCACATGCGTGTACTTCGCGTATAGCCGTCCCGAGACGTAGTAATTGCGCGGGGCGTCGATGCGCTCCTCGTTGAGCTCGCCGCCCCCCACCTCGACGTCGATCTTGTCGTTTCGGCCGTTGACCAATCGGCGGCCCAGGCCTACGGAGGCGTCGTATCTGTTGATGATGCCGACGAAGCGATTCTTGTCCCAGGTGAACTTTTCGTAGAGAAGGTTAACGTCGCCGATCGCATACTTGATCTTTTCGCTCGCGTTGTACTCCTCGGAGACCGCTAGGCCGCCGCTCTGAGCGCCGAGGGCGGAGCCTATGATCTCCAGCTGATAGTGGCCCCAGCTATAGTCGTAAGTGTTCCTTATTGAAGCGGTGCTTCTCTTGTTGTTTCCGGTGGTGCTGACGAAGGAGCCATCGGCCGAGTCGCTCCAGGCCTGGGGCGGCGGCGCGGCGGTGGGAGCCGGAGGAAGCGGCAGCGGCTGCGGAACGACCGCCGCCGGCGCCGGCTGAGCCGGCGGATCCGGCGCGTTGACGGTCGCCGACGAGTATGCCGGCGGCGCCGAAGCGTCCGCAGCCGCCGCGGGGAGCGCGCGGACGAAGATGAAAGCGACGGCGCCCCACCTCAGAAGCATGCTCGAGAGACCTGTGAAGCCCAGCCGACGCCGAGTCGCGGCGGCGTTCCTCGCCAAGGAACGCCGGCGCTTCGGCACCTATTTCACGGTGAACAGCAAGGCGTTGGAGATGCCGCCTCCGGGAGCCGGATTGACGACCGTGACTTGGACGATGCCCTTCTTCTTCAGCTCGCCGGCGTCGATGGAGACGGTGAGCCGGGTCGAACCCTCCAGGGATCCGCTCTTTCGAGAGCCGTTCCAAAGGACTTCCGAACCGGCCACGAAGTTCGTCCCCTCGAGGGTCAGGCGCAAGCCGGCGCCGCCCGCAAGCGCCGACGCAGGCCTCAGGGACGACAGGGTCGGGCGAGGATTCTTCGCGGGGTTGATCGTCAGAGTCCCAGCCCGGCAGAGAGGCGCTCCAGGAGTCTCGACAGTGACGTTGAACGTTCCCGGCCTCGCGATGCTGGCGGCGGCGATCTCCGTGACGAGTTGGGTCGTGCCGTGCAGGACTACGGGAAGATTGATCCCGTTCAATTGAATGACCGACTTGGGAGTGAAGTTCGTGCCGATCACCGTCAAGCGGAACCCGGGGCCGCCCGCCACGATCTCATGGCTACACTCCGGCGAGATGCTGCACGTCACCGCGCCCCCGCCGCCGCTGGAGCCGCTGCTGGCGCCGCTGCTGATCGTGACGGAGCCGGCCGAGCAGGTCTGGACGCCGGCCGTCTCGACGGTGATAACGGCCGTTCCGGGTCTTGCGATGTCGGCGGCAGGAACGGAGACGACGAGCTTGGTCGTGCCCTGGAGGACTCCGCCGAGAGGGACGCCGTTCCAAGCGACCGACGAGCCCGCGACGAAGTTCGCGCCATTCACGGTCAAGTAGAAGGCAGGGCCGCCCGCGACGAGCGGATACGGGGTCGACGCCGTGCACTGCGTCCCACCGGAGCCCCCGGTCCCGCCGGTGCCGCCGGTGCCGCCGGTACCGCCCGTGCCCCCGCTACCGCCGCCGGCGCCCGTGAGACAAGTGCCTGGAGAGACGATGTTGCTGTCGAGGGTGACCGCGCCGTTGAGCCCGAACGCGCGCCCGGCCAGGTTCGCGGCCGTCGTCATCGTCACGCTGGCGAGCGCGAAGATGTTCCCGAGGAACCGGGTGCCCGTGCCGAGAGTCGCGGAGCTGCCGATCCGCCAGAACACGTTGCACAGGGAGCCGCCGTTGATCATGACCACCGACGAGTTGCTGGCTGTCGTCAGGGTGCTCCCGGTCTTGAAGATGAAGACCGCATTGGGGAGCCCCTGCGCATCGAGCGTCAAGGTCCCGGTCAGCTGCGCCGAGGAGCTGAAGCAGTAGACGCCGGGCCCGAGTGTTTTCCCGCCGAGGTCCTGGCCGGTCAAGTCCTGCGTGCACGGCTGGTCGAGCGCCGTATAAACGGCGTTCGCGTCGTTGCGGGCCGTCAGCGCCACGGCGTCGGCGCGATGGATCGTCCCGCCGACCACCACGCCCGGGGGAAAGCCCGTCACCGCCGAGCCGGGACTGACCCCGAGGTTGCCGGTGACCGTCGTCGGTCCCGTGTTGGTCACCGTCGCCGCGCCCAGGATCGCGAAGCTGCCCGCCGAATTCAGCGTGGGAGCGGTCGCCGCCCGCCCCGTCGACGGCGCAGCCACGCCCAGCGCCAGCAGCGTCGCCGACAGCAAGCGCCTTGCTCCGCCGCCCCTCTCATTGATTCCTTTCATTTTAACCCCCTAGGTGACCTCATCAAGCCGCGGGAACTATAGCTTTGTCTAGGTGAAAGCCTGATGTCAGTGCTGGCTATGTTTCTTATCTCTTCATTCGTAATTCGCGAAGAGAAAAAAGAAGACCCGGCCGTTTGGCCGGGTCTTCTTTCGTGCCGGAACGATTTAACTTCCCCGCACGCGCGGCGCCGTCGCGCCCAGCATCTCGCGAATTCGGTCGGCGATTTCGGCATAGGCGCCGAGATGCGACGGCTTTCTGAGGTAAGCGTTCGCGCCGAGCCGCATGGCCTCCGCCTGGTCGTTCTCGTCGCCCGAAGAGGCAAGGAACGCGACCGCAACGAATCGAAGCCGGGAATCCAGGTCTTTGTCCATCGTGATCAGCGCCTATTCCTTCAGGCTTTCGAGTATTCCGGGGCGGTCCGAAAGCTCTGTCCCTTCATCCTGCGACTGGCCGCCCGCTTGCCCCTCGTTCTCATGGCAGGGCTCCTAGCGGGGTTCCGCACGCCACTTCCGACTCATCAGATGCCAGGCTTCCACGAAGGCGACGACTGCGAGGACGACCAGAACCAAGCCACAGAGTTGAGGGCCCGTCGGGGCGGAGTGCCCGCTGAACTGAGCGAGCGGGAACCGGGCTGCCAGAAATCCAATGTCCATAGGCTACCTCCCGTCTCTTCAGTATACCCCGGTCTCACGTCGCTATTCTGTCACGTTTCTTTCGTGCTATAGAGGAGGCTCCTTTTCGCGCCACTCGTGCGCCACCACGATGGAGGCTTCGGCGCGACAGCCGATGCTTTCTACAAAGCCGCTCTATCGCCACGCCATCGAACTCTACCTCAAGGCCATCATCATCGTCATGGTCAAGCGCGCGGCGAAGGTCAAGGGAGTCGAATGGGCCGCTCCTGACATCAGAAGCTGAAAGAGAACTGGCCGCACCTTCAGCCCCACTGCAAGACCGACTGGAGCGCGATTCCGGTGACGCTCACCGCCGCGATCAGCGTGGTTGACGCGCACGATCCGACAGGGAAGCTGCTTGAAGAGCGCCGCAAAAGAATTGTCCGGTGCATTTCGGAATGCGGTGGGAATTCGCCGACGGCTGGTGATCTCTCGTCCCGTTTGCGACGGCGCGTCAAGAAGTTATATGATTTCCATTCGGGAATCGTTCTGAAGTTCGGCGCCGACGAGGACCTTCCTCAGCGCGATCCCATTCGTTCTTTGTAAACGTCCAATTTGCGTCAAGTGATGCCGTTTGGTCGGTAGTTGGTTTCGGAGTGGACACTTTTGGACACTCGGCGAAAATTCAGGGTTTTCGAAAAACGGAGAAGTACCAGTTCTTTTCGCAAAATAAAGAGTAATTTGCAGTTCCGGTTGGGTGGCTGAGCGGTCAAAAGCAACGGTCTGTAAAACCGTCGGGCCCTGCCCTACGCAGGTTCGAATCCTGCCCCAACCACCATTTTCTCAAGGAGCGTCCATGGCACTCAACATCATCGTCTGCGTCAAGAACACGCCCACGACGACCAACGTCGGAGTCGATCCGGCGACCGGCAAGGTCAAGAGCCAAGGCCTCGTCTACGGCATGAATCCCTTCGACGAGTACGCCGTCGAGGAAGCGGTCCGCTTGAAGGAGCGGGTGCCGGGCTCGACCGCCACGGCGCTGACCGTCGGCCCCGAGTCGTCCGACTCCGTGCTGCGCGACGCCGTCTCCCGCGGCTGCGACGGCGGCGTCCTCGTCGCCGCTCCTGAGCTGGAGAACGCGGGCTCCTACGCGACGAGCTACGCGCTCGCGCAGGCGATCAAGAAGCTCCACGCTCAAAAGCCCGTCAGCCTCGTGCTCTTCGGTAAAAACACCAACGACGGCAACTCAGGCGTCGTCGGCGCCGAGACCGCGGCCTGGCTCGATTGGCCGAGCGCCATCTCGATCAAGAAAATCGACCAGATCGACGACGCGTCGGCGACGGTCCATCGCATGATGGAGGACGGCGTCGACGTGCTCAAGGTCTCGCTGCCCGCGTGCTTGTCGACCACCAAGGAGATCAACGAGCCCCGGCTGCCTTCGCTCAAGGGCAAGATGGCCTCGAAGAAAGCCGCGATCCCCAAGATGACGGGCGCCGAGCTCGGCCTCAATCCCGCCGAGCTGCAGCCGTCGGTCGTGACCAAGAACGCGTCCCCCGCGCCCCGCCCCGCCGGCGTCAAGATCGACGGCGCCACGGGCGTCGAGAAGGCCAAGAAGCTCGTCGACGTTCTCATCGAGAGGAAGCTGATCTAACATGGAAAACCAGAAAGGCATTCTCGTCGTCGCTCTCACTCAGCGCGGGAAGCTCCTCCCCGCCGCCTTCGAGCTGCTGACGGCCGGCCGCGCGCTCGCCGACACGCTCAAGGAGCCGCTCGCCGCGATCGTTCTCGGCGACGCCGTCGCCGGTTTCGCGCAGGATCTGATCGACGCCGGCGCCGACAAGGTGTTCGTCGTCGAGAACGCCGCTCTCGCCAACTTCAACGACGAGCTGCACACCAAGGCCGTCGCCGAGATCGCCGAGGCCGGCAAGTTCGGAAAGATCCTCGTTCCGGCGAGCGTCGCGGGCCGCGCGCTCTCAGCGAGACTGGCAGTTCGTCTAAAAGCCGGCCTCGCCGCCGAGGCGACCGAGGTTTATCAAAACGGCGTCGGCTTCAAGGCCAAGCGCTCGCAGTACTCGGGCAACATCGTCAGCGAGATCGAGTTCAAGGCTCCCGTCCAGGTCGTCTCCGTCCAAGGCCTCGCGTATCCGCGCGCCGAGAAGAAGGCGGGGCGGACCGGCGAGATCGTCAAGGCCGCCTTCGACCCCGGCCAGAGCCGCATCCAGTTCGTCGGCTACCAGGCCGACGAGTCCAACGAGATCGACCTCGGCGCGGCCGAGAAGATCGTCTCCGGCGGGCGCGGCCTGGGCAACGCCGACGGCTTCAAGATGCTGCGCGACCTCGCGCACCTGATCGGCGCGGCCATCGGAGCCTCGCGCGCCGTCGTCGACAGCGGCTGGATCGCTTACCGCCACCAAGTCGGCCTGACCGGCCGCGCCGTGCGGCCAAAGCTCTACATCGCCTGCGGAATCTCCGGCCAGATCCAGCACCTGGCCGGCATGTCGTCCTCCGGCACGATCGTCGCGATCAACACCGACGCGACCTGCCCGCTCATGGAGATCGCCTCCATCGGCGTCGTCGGCGACGTCAACGAGATCGTCCCCGCGATGATCGCCGAGATCAAGGCGCGCCGCGGCGCGGGCGTTACCGCGTAATCGCTTCATCTCAACTTACCCCGGGGTAAGTTGAGATCGTAATCCGCCGCGCGGCGGATGCCGAAGGGCCTCCATCGATGGAGGCCCTTCTTTTTTGCGGTCTCAGCCATCCCCGGTGACAGCTGAGATTTCCGGATTTCGTAGTAGAATCTGTTGATGAAGCTCTTCGAGGCCGTGCTCATCGCCGTCTCCGGCGCGCTGCTCGGAGGCTTCCTCGGCAAGCTGCTCGCGACGACTTTCCCGAGCGGCAAGGTGCACGACCTCTTCGCGGGCGAGCTGGTCGCGGGCCTCCATCCGACCAACCTCGACCTGCGGGTGATCGATCTGACGTTCGGCTGCATGTTCCACCTCAATCTGATGAGCGTCGTCGGAATCGTCCTCGCGGCGGTCGTCTACAAGAAGCTGGTGCGATGATCCGAGCGTTCTCCCTCGCGCTGTCCCTGCTCGTCCCGGCCGCGTCGTTCGCCGCCGAGATTCCGCGGCTCTCGCCGTCCGAAACGCCGCTGACCCCGCCCGCTTCGGCCGCGGCGGGAACCCAAACGCCGACGCTCCTCCCCCTCGTTTTCGCCACGCCCCTGCTGCGCGCCGCGGCATCCCTTGAGGCGCCCGCGCTGCCTCCGGCCGCGACTGCGGCCGCGGCGGCGTCGGAGAAGCCGGCGTTTCAGGCATTCACCGCCCAGACGGGGAGCGCGCCGCAAGCCGAGCAGGCCGGCAACGTCGTCCACGCCTTCTTCGAGCACACGACGCTCGATCACGCCGTCGGGCCTTCGGCCGCGCCCGTCCCGGCCGGTCCGGGAGCGCCGCGCGACGACGACCGCGGCCGCCTC
The DNA here is from genome assembly GCA_964600165.1 of uncultured Elusimicrobia bacterium. GTDB lineage: Bacteria > Elusimicrobiota > Elusimicrobia > UBA1565 > UBA9628 > CAZRIP01. The sequence goes on from CAZRIP010000049.1 coordinate 11,395, forward strand.
AAGGCTTTCACGCGCGGCATGGCGGTCGCCGGAGTCTTCGTCGCGGCGGAAGTCGCGGGAAGCTTCATCGGGCACGGCGCGTCCTTGCGCGCCGACGCCCTGCATTCGGCGATCGACTGGGGCGTCAACACCGTCGGCCTGCTCGCGATCATTCTCGCGCGCCGCCACCCGGAAGGACGGGGTTGGAAAAAGGCCGAGCCCGTCGTCGGCCTCGTCAGCACGGCGCTCGTCGCGATGACGGCCTACGAGCTCGGGAGCATCGCGCTCGAGCGGTTCCACCATCCGGTGCCGTATTCGGGGCTCGCCACCGCCGCTTTCGCGCTCTTCGGCATCGGCTCGCACCTGGCGCCAGCGCTCGCCATCGGAAGCCACCGCAAGGACGGCGTGGGCACCGAGGGAGTCTTTCTCCACGCGCTGACCGACGCCGTCGGCTCGCTCGCCGTCGCGGCGGGCGGGCTGGCCGCCTGGGCGCTGGGCTGGCAGTGGATCGATCCGGCGGTCACGGCCTTCGTGACGCTCATGGTCGCTCACGCCGCCCTCGACCTCGGCCGCCGCTCGTGGAAAGCCTGGCGGGCCCTCAAGAAGTGATCGGCTAAGCCGCGTCGTTGATGAACGGGAACTGGCGCTGAGCCGGCGACAGGTCCTGGCTCTCTAGAAAGCCGCGGGCGACCTCTTCCTCGGCCTCGCGCCACTTCTTCTCCGGCGCGTCCAGCCCGACCTCGACCGAGCCGCCCGCGATCATCGCGTGCCCGCCGCCGCGGTTGCCGCCCTTGAGCAGGCGCTTGAGCAGGCGCCCGGCGCCGCCCAGCGGGTCGCTCGTGCGCAGCGAGACGTGCAGCCTCCCTTGATAACGCCCGGTCACGAACGACCACGTCATCTTCTCGTGCGTCAGAAGAAAGTCCGCCACCTGGGCCACGCGATCGGGCGTCCTGAGGGCGCCCAGATGCACGCCGATCACGTTGCGCACGGAGAACGAGTTGCGGATGCCGCGCGCGAGGTCCGAGAAGAAGTTCTGCGAGCGCTTGGGGTAGGAGATCCTCCAGAGCTGGCGCATGTTCGCGCGCGGCCAGAAGGCCTGGTAAGCGGCCATGTCGCGCGGGCCGGCTTCACGTCCGAGGTTCTGGGTCTCGGAGCCGATCCCGTAGACGATCGCCGTCGCCAAGCGCTGGGGCACGCGCAGTCCCGAGGCGAGCAGCGCCTCGGCGAGGACCGTCGTCGTCGCGCCGACGCTCTCGTCGATGAGCGCGAGATCGGCCTGCGTATCGGCGTGGCGCGGGTGATGGTCGATTATCAAGTCGGGTATCCGTCTCGAGCTAAAGCGGTTGTTGCGAAACGGAGGCTGCGTGTCGACCAAAGCCACGTGCTGGGCCTCCTGGATCTCGCCCTTGCGCAAGGGAGACGCCGGGATCATCAAGCGCTCGGCCATCAAGCGGTTCTCGGCGCGCCCGATGATGCCTCCGTAGACGATCCGCGTGCGGATCTTGGCGACGCCCTGCGCGAGATGGGCCAGCGCCCACGCGCTCGCGAGAGAATCCGGATCGGGATGATCGTGCGTGAGGATCGTGAGCGGGCGCAGCGAACGCCCTTTCTCGGAGAGGAGCTCCAGGAGCTTGCGCGCGTGGAACGGGACGCGGCTCATCGCGATAACCCGATGAAGAACAGCCACATCAGGACTGAAACGGCCAGCGCGATCGCCTTCTCGCGCAGGTTCGTGCGGAAGAAGTCGGCGAGCGTCTGGCGCGGGGGCTTGGGCATCCTCTCCAGGAAGAAGCGCTCGAGCAAGCCCTTGAGCACGTTCAAGTCCGCGATGTTGGTGAGCTCGCCGCCCTGAGCCAGGGAGACCGTGCCTTTCTCCTCGCTGACGCAGACGACGAGGGCGTCGGTGCGCTCGGAGAGCCCCAGCGCCGCCGTGTGGCGCGTGCCGAGGTTGGTGATCTTGCCGAACTCCTTGGAAAGAGGGAGATGGCAGCCGAACCTCGTGACCAGGCCGTTCTCGATCAACACGGCGCCGTCATGGCCGAGACTATGCGAGTCGAAGATGGATTCGAGTATCGCCTCGGACAGCTCGCCGTTGAGGTCCCAGCCGCCCTCCACGTGCCGATCGAGCGGGTCTCTCCCGTGAAGCACGATCAGCGCGCCGATCTTGTCGCGCGAGAAATCGCCGACGGTGCGCAGGATGATCTCGACCTCCCGCGGCTTTAAGTCCTCCTTGCCACCGCCTTGGAGGCTCCAGACGGCGATGCGCTCGAAGATGTGCCGCAGCTCCTCTTGAAAGATCACGACGATGGCGATGATCAGCACGGCGAAGAAGCCCTGGAAGATCCAGATCGTCATGTACATGCCCATCAAGCGCGCGATCGTGTAGACGAGGGCGAGCATGAGCAGGCCCATCGCGACGAAGGCGGTCTTCGTCCTCTTGAACCAGACGAGCAGCGCGTAGACGAGCGTGGCGACCATCGCGATGTCGAGCAGGTCGGCCAGTCCGAGCGAGCGAATTAATCCAGCGGGCATGGGTTCAGAGGATAACAGGAATGAGACGGTTTGTCGAGGCGATCAGAGGAGCGCCGGAGTCTATTGCGAGCCGCGAAGTTTATGGATAATCTATCGCGTCGCGGGCCAAACGCCCGACGCAGAGGGGGTCAATGATGGCGATTGGGCGAAAAGGCATGACGGGAGCCGTTCCGGCGAAGCTCGCGGGAGCGGCTATTCTAGCGGGGATCGCGTTCTCGATCCCCGCGGCCGCGGCCGGCTCCGCGCCCCCGTTGCCCACGCAGTTGCTCTACGCGGGACGATCCGTGGAATTCCCAGCCGCCCAAGAGCAAGTATTCAGGCTGGCGGAGCTGGAATTGCTGCCGGCGTTGAAACGGCAGAAGAAGGACTGGGCCATCGTCTTGGACGTGGATGATACGGTGCTCGGCAACTACGAGTACGAACGGCGCGTGAGCCTGCCCGGCGCCGATCAAAGCGACGCTTCATGGGACGAGTGGATCAAGGAGAAGGCGGCTCCGGCGATTCCCGGAGCGAGGGAATTCCTCGACAAAGCGCGCCGAATAGCCGTTCGGCGCGGAAGGCCGCATGGCCGCATCGTTTACATCACCGACAGAACGGAAAGTCAAGAAGAGGACACGATCAAGAACTTGACGGCGGCCGGGCTTTTCGTGCCAGGGCGGGACGTCATCCTGACCAAGCGGAACGCCGGCGACAAGAAGGATGTCCGCCGGCGCTGCGTCGAGATGGGACGTACGGGGAACGATCCGCGCTGCGCCGCGCTCGCGCCGATGCATATCGTCGCCACGTTCGGCGACAGCTTCAGGGACCACATCGAGATGTACGGAGCGCAGGTCTACGAGAGCGGCCGCAGGCAGCTGCGAGACTGCATGTCCGCGGGTCGATGCTTCATCGTCCCCAACCCCATGTACGGGCAATGGGAGCCGGAAGGAGCCAAAGCCCCCTATGAATAGAGCCGTCCTAGCTCCTTGACGCGAACCGCCGCCGGGACCTATACTTGATCCGTGGTCATCGCCGCGCTCGCCGTGAGTTGCGCCCTCGCCTTCGCCGACGCGCCCGCGTCCGTCCCAGGCAGCGCCGCGCCGATCGACCAGACGCTCACCGCCGACGATTACCAAAAAGGGCTGCAGACGCTCTCGAAATATCTCCAGAGCCGCGGCGAGAACCAACAGGACATCGATCGGTTCGTCGGGGATCTCCTCAAGGCGCCTCCGCCGACGCGCGACGTGCTCGCCGGCTTCCTCAAATACGAGCAGGCGTGGGCGCGCAAGACCCGCGACGCCAAGAATCCCCAGGTCAAGCCGGACCAGCTGGCCCACGAGAACCAGCTCTACGCCCAGCTCAAGAACCAGTTCGCCAACGAGGCGAAGGCTCAGTCGCCGGATTTCCTGAACGCTTTTCACGCGGCGGTCAAAGACGTCCGCGCCGGCCACGGCGCGCAGCCGGGCGGCGCGCCGGTCTCCAGCGCGATGTTCGGCGACCAGACCGACGACTCTTACACGCAGGTCGACGCCGGCGACGAGGCGCTCGATCAGGGCGACGCGGCGACGGCCGCCGCCGACGCGCAACAGGCGATTTCCGAGAACCCGGCCAACGCCGACGCTTACGCGCTGCAGGCCGGTGCCGACCTCGCCCAGGGCGACCCGGCCGCCGCGGCGCAAGCCGCGCAGACGGCCTTGAGCCTCGATCCTTCGAACCAGACCGCGCAGGCCGTCACGGACCTCGCGGGCGGCTCGGTCGCGCCGGCGGCGAACACCGTCGCCGACGCCGGGGCCATCGGCGGCAACCTGCAGAACCAGGTCTCGGGGACTCCGTCGGACGCGGCGGCGGCCCCCGCCCCGGTCGTCAGCGGCGAGCTCGCGCTCTCCGCGCCCTCGCCCGCGCCGTACGCGAGCCTCGCCGTCCCGCCGCCGGCGCCCGGCACGCCGCCGCCTCCCTCGAGCTCGGCGACGCCGCTGCTGGCGGCGAGCCTCGCGTCCCAGGTGGCCGAGCAGGCCGCGCGCACGATGAACGTCGACCCGGCCGCCGGCATGCGCGCGATCGCCCAGGCCATCTCCCTCGATCCGTCGAACCCGGACGCCTGGAGGCTTCAGGCCGCCGCGCTGCAGCGCGCCGGGGATTACCGCGACGCCCTCGCCGCCGCCAATCGCGCGACGTATCTCGCTCCCAAGGACGCCCGCGCGCATTACGCGCGCGCCGAGGCGCTCGCGTTCAATCACCAGAAAGCCGAGATGACCGACGAGCTGCGGCAGGCCGCCGCACTCGATCCGACCTATCGCCCCGTCGCCGACTCGGCGATCCAGTTGCCGCAGGACTCGGACCTCACGCTCCTGTTCCCCGACGCGCGCGAGCCGCTGTCTATGCCGCATAAGCACCGCCACCGAAAGGCATGGCGGCGGTTCTGGATCACGCTCGGCGCGACGGGCGGGCTGTTCCTTTTCGCGGGGCTCGTCTACGCGCTGCTCGCCGACCGCGAGCAGCGCCGCGCCCGGCCCAAGCTCCAACCCAAGGCCGACTCCTGGGCTTGACGTAAGCCCGTCCCGGGGCTACATATATTTCGTGAGACTAGCTCTCCTCGCGTCCTGCCTCTTTTTCGGGTCCGCGTGGGCGGCCGGCGTCGACGATCCCGCCGTCGAGCAGCTCAAGAGCTCCCCCGACGCGCAGGCCGGGGCCGCGCCGGAAGCTCACGGCCACGCCCTCATGCACATGAGCGCCGGGCTCGCCACCGCCGACGACTGCAAGAAGGCCGGCGCCTTCGCCGACGCCGTCGGCTCCGACCAGCAGAAGCTCATCAACGGCGCGGTGGGCGGCCGCGGCCACCGGACTCAGCACGCGCTCTGGCACGCGACGCGCGGCGGGCTGTCCGACAAGGAGACGGCGCAGGTCCTGGCCGCGTACGGCGCCTCGTGGGGCCAAAGCCACGCGTATTGCCCGCCGCCCAAGGCCGATTTCACCGCGAGCGACTACAACCCGGTGGGCGAGGACTTCCTTTATATGCACCGCCAGATGATCGGCGGCGTGCGCTCGGCGCTGCTCGGCGGCCGTCAGCGCTGCGTCGCCGGCTGGAAGACGATCCCCGATCCCGCGCAATGGCCGCTGCCCGACGGCGACACGTCCGGGCCGAAGTCCCCCGAAACGCTCGCCCAGCTCAAGGCGTGGGACGCGAAGCTCGAGGACCCCGCTTGGCTGGCGTCGGTGAGCTTGAGCCAGCTCGGGATGGCGATCGAGCTCACCACGCACAACAACCTCCACATGCGCTACGCCACGACGAAGCCTCCGAAGGGCTTCGAGGCGGCCGAAGAAGCCGGCGGCGCGCCGCTCCCCTTCGACGGCAAGTTCCCGGCGGACTGGCCGTACGACGATCCCGCGTACAATTGGCTGGCCGATCCGTATTCGGCGGCGCTCAACCCGACGTTCTGGAAGATCCACGGCTACGTCGACGCGCTCATCGACAAGTGGCTGGCGGCGCACGGCTTCGACAAGATCGCCGAGGATTGCGCCGGGGCGGCGCGCTGCTACCAGTGGAAAGGCACGTGGAGCGGAACCGTACCCACCTACAGCGACGCGCCGCCGCGCGACGGCGCGCGCTTGGGAAAGCCCGGGCAAAAGCCGCCGATGGATCCGCGCACCAAACGGTTCAACGAGGAGCGCATGCGGCGCGCCCAGCTGGGAGTCATCGGGGGACCGAGGGTCGGAGCTCCCCGAGATCGCGTGCCGCTGCCGGGCGCGTCCGCGCCGCCGTCGAACGACCCCTTCGAGTACGCCGCCGCCCAGGCCTGCGGCGGCGCGCGCTAAGCTTTCCCAGTCTCGGGAACGCGCGGCCGAGAAGGCTTCTTCTCCACGTCGCCCAGCAGCTCGGGCATCGTCCAGATCATGTCCTTTCTCGTAAAAGAGGACAGCTCGACGCGGTTGGCGTCCATGTGGATCGCGTCGACGGGGCAGGCCTCGACGCAGTAGCCGCAGAACACGCACAAGCCCAGGTCGATGTCGAAGGACTTGGCGCGCTTTTCCACCATCACGTCCGGCGAGTCCTCGGCGACGATGCGGATGCACTTGGCGGGGCAGATCGTCTCGCAGCACAGGCACGCCGTGCAGCGCGGCGCGCCGTCGGCGCGCTTGAGGAGCCGATGGCGCGTGCGCGCGCGCAGGCCGAGCATCGCCGGCACGTCGGGAAACTGGATCGTCACGGCCCCCGGCTCGCCGGGAACGCCGAGCGCGCGCAGCGCGTGGCGCGCGAGGTTGACGAAGAGGTGACGGAACGTCACCGCCAGGCCTTTCCAGACCTCGATCAGGTAAATCTGCGTGATGAAGGTGCGCCGCGGCCGGTCGACCTTCTTGACCGTTATCGCCATGCCATCACCCCCCACACCGTGCCGAGGAAATTGATCAGCGCCAAAGGCAGGATGTTCTTCCAGCCGAGATGCAGGACTTGGTCGAAGCGAAAGCGCGGCAGCGTCCAGCGCAGCTGCATCATCAGCACGAGCATGGCGATCGTCTTGACGGAGAACGAGGCGAGCATGAGCACGGCGCCCGCCGCGCCCATCGACGGGAGATCGAGCCCCGGGATCAGCCAGCCGCCCAGGAAAAGCGTCGTGATCATGCCCGCGATCACCGTCGTCTCGATGAAGTCGGTGATGAGGAACATGCCGAACTTCATGCCCGAGTACTCGACGTGGTAGCCGACGATCTCGGATTCCCCCTCCGGCACGTCGAAGGGGCCGCGTTTGGTCTCCGCCGCGCCCGCGGTCAAGAATAAGAGGAACGCGAGCGGCTGGACGACGATCCCCCAGACGTGCGCGCCCTGCCAGAGGACGGACTGCTGAAGATCGAGCGTGCCGTACAAGAACGCCGCGCCCGCCAAGCTCGCCGCGAGGCAGACCTCGTACGAGATCATCTGAGCCGCGCCGCGAAGAGCGCCGAGCAGGCCGTAGTTGGAGCCCGCCGCGTAGCCCGCCATCATCACGCCGTGCACGCCGAGGGACAGCATGGCGAGCACGAGCGGCAGGCCGTAAGAGCTTTCGAGCGGCTGGAGGCTCCAGGTCCGCCCCAGGACCACGACGGAGCCGCCGAATGGAAGAGCGGCCAGGCAGAAGGTCGCGAAGCCCATCGAGATCATCGGCGCGAGCGGATGGAAGAGCTTGTCGGCGCCCTTGCGCACGAAGTCCTCCTTCGTGATCATCTTGAGCGGATCGGCGATCATGTTGACCATGCCCCACAGCGCGAAGCCGAAGATCGACGCCCGGTTGGCACCGATGCGGTCCTGCGTGATCGCGCTCTGCTTGCGCTCGAGCCAGCCCTGCATGCCGGCCATGTTGACGCCGAAGAAGATCGCGGCGGCGACCTTGACCGCGGTGAAGGCGACTTCCGTCACGACACGCGCTCCCGCGCGCCGACGCGCTCGCGCAGCGCCTCGAAGATGCGCCAATCGGGCAGCGCCGCGCCGACGGGCTCCAAGGCCTGCTCGTATTTCTGGACCTTGCCCTCGAAATTGGTGAAGTGGCCGCTCTCCTCGACGTAGGCGGTCGCCGGCAGGCGGTACTGCGCCAAGTCGCCGGTCGCGCCCTTGTTCGGGCCTTGAAAGACCGACAACGAGAGTTTCGAGAAAAGCTCCTTGGCTTTCGCGCCCCAGACTTTGGCGGCGTCGCGCTCTATCGCATAAACGGAGTCGACGTGACCGCTCTCGATCTGCCGCGCGAGCTCGTCCCAGTTCATCGACTTCAGGAACCCCGCGGCCTCGCCGCCCTTGAGGTTGGGGACCTTGTCGCGGCGGCGCAGGAGATCGTCCTGCTCGCCGACTTGATCGGGCTCGGGCGTGAAGAGGAACTTGTCGACGCGCAGGCCGTCGACGAAGAGCTTCTTGAGCGCCGCCCAATCCTCGTTGGAAAGCATGCCGGAGCAGACGACGGCGAGCTTTTTGGCGCTCGCGCGCAGCTTGGGCGCGAGCTCGTCGAAGGCCCGCTCCCACGTCAGTTCCTTTCGGTCAGGAGCGAGCCTCATGACGCGGCCGAGCCGGTCCTCCTCGAGATTCCCCCAGCCGTAGCGCCCTTCGTCGCAGATCCAGTAGCCGTTGACGTCGGGATTAAAACGGGGCTTGAGGCGCGCCACGCGCTTGCCGTCGTTGTGCCAGGGGCGCTTGGTGTTGGTGTGGACGGAGATGTTGCAGCCGCGCGCGCAGCCGGGGCAGACGGAATCCGTCATGTCGAGATACCAGACGCGGACTTTGTAGCGGAAATCCTTGTCGGTCAGCGCGCCGACGGGGCAGATGTCGACGACGTTGCCGGAGTAGGCGTTGTCGAGCGTCGTGCCGGGCGTCAGGTCGATGAATTCATCGTGGCCGCGGCCGAAGACTCCGAGCTCGTGGGTCTTCGTCACGTTCGCCGTGAAGCGCGTGCAGCGCGTGCAGAGGATGCAGCGCTCCTGGTCGAGCATGACGTGAGGCCCGATCTCCTGGCGCTTCTTTTTGTGGAGCTTGTCCTCGCGGACCTGGCTCTCGTGGCGGCCGAACTTCATGTAATAGTCCTGCAGGCCGCACTCGCCGGACTGGTCGCAGACCGGGCAATCGAGCGGATGGTTGACCAGATGCAGCTCGACGGAAGACTGCTGCGCGCGCTTGGCGGTCTCGGAGTCGGACTTGATGTCCATGCCTTCCTTGACCGGCAGGCGGCAGGAGACCATCGGCTTGGGCGCGCCGGCGACCTCGACGACGCAGAGGCGGCAGTTGCCCGGGTTGCCGAGGGCGGGGTGATAGCAGTAATGCGGAACGTCGATGCCGTGCTCGCGCGCGACGTCGATGGCGAGCTGGCCTTCGCTCGCCTCGAGCTCTTGGCCGTTGAACTTCAGCTTGATCTTCTTGGCTTCAGCCATGCGATGCATCCTTCATCATCCGCCACGTGGCGGATGACGATGCCGCGTATACATAGCGTGTCCGGACACAGTATGTATACGCTCTCATGCCGGCACCTTGTTCTTGAAATCGTCGGGGAACTTCTTCATGAACCCGCGCGTGACGACGCCGACCGTGTCGCCGAGCGCGCAAATGACCTTGCCGGTGATGTTCTCGCCGACGCGCTGCAGGTTCGGCAAGTCGGCGGATACGCCCTGGCCGTCGAGCACGCGCTCGAGGATCCGCGTCGTCCACTCGCTGCCTTCCCGGCACGGAGTGCACTGGCCGCAGGACTCGTGCGCGAGGAAGCGCTCGATGTTGTGCGCGACCTCGACCATGTCGCGGGTCTCGTCGAGGACCACGATGCCCCCGGCGCCGAGGAACGAGCCGACGGTGCGCAGCGAGTCGAAATCCATCGGGACGTCCACTTCCGCGGCGGTCAGCGGCGGCGTGGACGTGCCGCCGGGGATGACGCACTTGAGCTTCTTGCCGCCCTTCACGCCGCCGGCGGCCTCGATGATCTTGCGCAGCGGCGTGCCCATCGGGAACTCGTAGACGCCCGGCTTCTCGACGTCTCCCGAAACGGAGTAGACGCCCGTGCCGCCGCTCGGATTGAACTTCTTCTCGGGGATGCCGGCCACGCCGATCTTCGCGAACCACTCGCCGCCGTTCTTGACAATGTGGGGCAGCATGGAGAGAGTCTCCACGTTGTTGACGACGGTCGGCTTGGCCATGAGGCCGACCACGGTCGGAAACGGCGGAGGCTGGCGCGGCCAGGCCTTCTTGCCTTCCATCGTCTCGAGCAGCGCCGTGTCGAGGCCGCAGATGTAGGCGCCGGCGCCGCGCATGATCTTGACCTTGGTTTCGCCGAAGAGCCCGGACTGCTCCGCTTCTTTGATCGCCTTGTCGAGGATCATGAACTGATTCTGGTACTCGCCTCGAATAAAGATGAAGCCCCACTTAGCCGAGATCGCGTGACAAGCGATCAGCAAGCCCTCGATGAGCTGATGCGGCGCGCGGTCTCCGAGCACGCGGTCCTTGAAGCAGCCGGGCTCCGACTCGTCGTAGTTGCAGACGACGAAGCGCTCCGGCGCCTTCTCGACGGGAGGCACCGTCTCCCACTTCATGCCGGTCGGAAAGCCCGCGCCGCCCAGGCCGCGCAGGTTCGACTTCTTGATCTCGGCGACGACCTCGGCGGGCTTCATCGCGCGCGCCTTGGCGAGAGCCTCGTAGCCGCCGAGCTTGCGGTAAGTGTCGAGCTCGTGGAGCTTCGGATTCTCGAAGTGCTGCGTGAGGATCTTGATCATCTTATCGAACTGTCCCCGGGGACAGCCGGATTGCCGTTATCGTCATTCGAGCACCGCGTCGAGCTTCTCGGCCGTCGCCTTGCCCTGGAGCTCGTCGTTGACTTGGATCGCCGGCGCGTAGTCGCAGGCGCCGATGCACTCGAGCTCCTCCCACGAGAACTCGCCGTCTTTCGTGGTCTCGCCTTCCTCGACGCCGAGGCGCTTTTCGAGCGTCTTGCAGACGTCCTTGGCGCCGGCCATCGCGCAGGAAAGGCCGTGGCAGACGCCCAGGCGGCGGCGGCCCGTCGGCGTCTGAGTGAACATCGGGAAAAAGGTCACGAGCTCGTGCACGCGCATGCGCGTCGTCTTGAAGATGCCGGCGACGACGGCCTCGTCGTCGGGCGTCACGCACAGATGCCAATGCTGGACGGAACGCAGGGCTTCGAGCAGGCCCATGATCGGATAGGGATACTCCTTCGTCCAGCGCTCGAGCTCCTTCATCTGCTCGGGAGTAAAAGGGTTCTTGAGGGCGGCCGTCGTCATCGATCGAGCTCCCCCGCGATCATGTTGACCGAGCCGAAGGTCGGCACGATGTCGGCGATGTAGCCGCCGTTGAGCAGGAGCGGCAGCGCGGCCATCGGATTGAGGCATGGAGGGCGGCAGCGCACGCGATAGGGACGGTCGCCGCCGGACGACACGACGTGAAAGCCGAGCTCGCCGTTGCCGCCCTCGACGGCCAAGTACGTCTCGCCCGGAGGGATCTTGATGCCCCAGCTCCACATGATCAGCTCGAAGTGGTTCATCAGGCCCTCGATCGAGCCGTAGGCGTCTTCTTTCGAGGGAAGCGTGACGCCCGTCTCGGTCGTCGAGATGTTCCGACGGAACCCGCGCTGGCCCTCGGAGAGCGTCTGATCGACCTTCGCCTGGTATTTCTTGAGCAGGCCGGTCTGGCCCTGCTTGCCCATGTCCTGATAGGTGAAAGCGTCCTTCATCTCCGTGACCTCGAGGCTGTGCTTGCCCTCGGGGATCTGCTTGAAGCACTGCTCGACGATCCGCAAGCTCTGCTCCATCTCGGCCATGCGGCAGAGATAGCGGTCGAAGTTGTCGCCGCTCGAGCCCACGGGCACCTCGAAATCGAGCCGGTCGTAGACGAGGTATGGATGCGCGCGCCGCACGTCGTAGGGCACGCCGGTAGAGCGCAGGAAAGGCCCCGTGATGCCGTAGGCCAGCGCGTCGGCCTTGGAGATCTTGCCCGTGCCGTCGACGCGGTCGCGGAAAATCCGGTTCTTGGTCAGCAGCTTGTCGGAGTCGGCGATCGCCTCGCGCACTTTCTTGAAGACGGCGAGGCACTTCTCCTCGAAGCCCGGAGGAAGGTCGGCCTTCACGCCGCCGACGCGCGTGTAGGACGTCGTGATCCTCGCGCCGGTCAGGCTGTCGACGAGCTGGTAGATCCACTCGCGGGCTTTTATCAGATAGAGGAAAACGGTGAACGCGCCCAGCTCCATCGCGCTCGCGCCCACGCACGTCAGATGATCGGTCACGCGCGAGAGCTCGCAGGCGATCACGCGCAGGTACTGGCCGCGCTCGGGGCTCGTCAAGCCCGCGAGCTGCTCGACGGCCAGCGCGTAGCCGACGTTGTTGATCAGCGGCGAGACGTAGTTCAGGCGGTCGGTCCACGGCACGACGTTGTTCCACGTTTCCGTTTCAGCGTGCTTCTCGAAAGCGCGGTGCAGGAAGCCGATCTCGGCGTCGCTCGAAATGACCTTCTCGCCCTCGAGCTCCAAGAGGAGGCGGATGACGCCGTGCATGGCCGGGTGCTGCGGGCCCATGTTCAGCATGTACGTCGTCTTCTCGCGGTCGGTCGTCATTCGTACTTGATCGTGGGCTCGAGATGGTTGAAGCTCGGGTTGCCCGCCGGCTCGCCGGCCTTCGGGCCGATCAAAGGCTGCCGCCGCGTGATCGGATAATCCTTGCGCAGCGGATGGCCCTTGAACTCCTCGTACAGCAAGAGCCTCTTGATATCCGGCCGGTCGACGAACCGGATGCCGAACATATCCCAGACCTCGCGCTCGAGCCAGTCGGCGACGGGCCACAACGACGCGGCCGAGCGCAGCACGGGAGGCTCCTCGTCGAACGCGGCGTAGACGGCCGCGCGTCCCCGATCGTCGCCGGTCTCGGGATCGAGCTTCATCAGGCGCCACACGACCTCGAAGCGCTCCTTGCGGGGCGCCGGAAGGCCCTCCGTCAAAGTGTCCTTGCCGGGAAGGTGCGGCGTCCCGTATTCCTCGCCGCGCGCGGAGGCGATCTCGTGGACCAGGTTGTGCGCTTCCGTGGGCACGGCGCGCTTGAGATCGTCGGTCTCGTCGCCTTTGGGACCCTTGCCCCACGCGGAGTAATCGACTGCGGTGAAGTCGACGAGGACGTTGTAGCCGTCCTCTTTAAGCTTCTTCAAGAGCTCGAAGGCGGGCTCGCCGGGCTCGACGCGCCGGACGTCCCAGACCATGGCCGTCATCCGAGCTTGCCCCCCATCTTTTGGATCTTCTCTTGAAGGAGCATGATGCCCTGGATCACCGTCTCGGGCCGCGGCGGGCAGCCCGGGATGTAGAGATCGACGGGCAGGATCGTGTCGATGCCCTGGACCGTCGAGTAATCGTTGTAGAAGCCTCCGGTGCACGTGCAAACGCCGAAGGCGATGACCCACTTGGGCGAGGCCATCTGGTCGTAGATGCGCCGCAGGACCGGGGCGATCTTGTGGCTGACGGTGCCCACGACCATCAAGACGTCGGCTTGCCTCGGCGAGAATCTCGGGAAGGCGGCCCCGAAGCGGTCGAGGTCGTAGTGCGACGCCGAGACCGACATGTACTCCATGCCGCAGCACGCCGTCACGAACGGGTAGGGCCAAAGCGAATATTTGCGCGCCCAGCCGAGCGCGTCCTCGAGCTTGGTCGTGATCGTGCCGGCTGGCGAGTAATCGTCAGTCACTTTTCAATTCTCCCAAATTCACGCGCCGAGCTCCAACGCGCCCTTGCGCCAGAAATACGCCAGCATCATGAGGACGAGGCCGGTGAAGACGGTCACGCCGACGAGCGCGTCGTACGACATCTCTCTGCGGACCAGCGCCCAGGGCAGAAGGAACGCCAGGTCGACGTCGAAGACGACGAAAAGGACGGCGAAGCGCCAATAGAGCACGCTCATGCGGTTCGCGGCGACCTCGAGCGGGACCTCGCCCGTCTCGTACGGAAGCTCCCCTTGCTCCGTGTGCTGCGGCCGAGGACCCAGCAGACGGCCGATGAACGCGAAGACGGCGACCAGGCCGAGCGTCATGGCCGCGTCGATGGCGATGGCGATCACGGGCTGAGCACCCCCGCGAGCCCGGCGACGAGCCACGGCAAAAGGCCCAGCACGGCGGCGGGCGCGGCGCAGGCCGCGAGCGTC
>CAZRIP010000050.1:0-25420 GCA_964600165.1 uncultured Elusimicrobia bacterium
TGTCCGGTCCCGGCCAATTTGATACAATTTCTTCACGTCGACGATCCCCCATTTTCCGGAGGTGCTAGATGGCGTTTTTTATCGGCCGCGACCGTGAAGCCCGCAGGGCCTACGGATTGGACGAGATCGCGCTGGTTCCCGGCGAAGTGACGGTCAATCCCGACGAGGTCGACACCAGCCTCCATTTCGGGAACATCAAGCTCGAGATCCCTTTTCTGGCCTCGGCGATGGACGGCGTCGTCGACACCCAATTCGCGATCGCGATGGGCAAGCTCGGCGGCCTCGGCGTCCTGAACCTCGACGGCATCAACACCCGCTACGAGAAGCCGCGCGAGATCGTCGCCCAGATCGCCGGCGCCGGCCCCGAGGAGTCCACGAAGCTCGTCCAGGAGCTCTACCGCAAGCCGGTCAAGGAAGACCTGATCGCCGAGCGCATCCAGGAGATCAAGAAGTCCAAGGTGCCGTGCGCCGTCTCCACGATCCCCCAGAACGCGGCCAAGTACGGCCCGATCGCCGAGGAAGCGGGCTGCGACCTTTTCGTCGTGCAGTCGACGGTGACGACGGTGCGCCACAAGGCCACCCGCTATACGCCTTTCGACATCACGAAGTTCTGCAAGAAGATGAAGATTCCCGTGGTCGTCGGCAACGCCGTGAGCTACAACGTGTCGCTCGAGCTCATGGAAGCCGGCATCAGCGGCCTGCTCGTCGGCGTCGGCCCCGGCGCGGCCTGCACCTCGCGCGGCGTGCTCGGCATCGGCGTCCCGCAGGTCACGGCGACGGTCGACTGCGCCGCCGCCCGCGACTTCCACTTCAAGCGCTCCGGCAAGTACGTGCCGATCATCACCGACGGCGGCATGTCCACCGGCGGCGACATCTGCAAGGCCATCGCCTGCGGCTCCGACGGCGTCATGGTCGGCTCGGCCTTCGCGCGCACGAAAGAAGCGCCCGGCTTGGGCTACCATTGGGGCATGGCGACGCCGCACGCGAACCTCCCCCGCGGCACGCGCATCCATGTGGGCGTGACCGGTTCTCTCGAAGAGATCCTTTACGGCCCGTCGCGCTTGGACGACGGCTCGCAAAACCTCGTCGGCGCGCTGCGCACGTGCATGGGCACGGTGGGCGCCTCGACGATCCGCGAGATGCAGACGACCGAGATCGTCATCGCCCCCTCGATCAAGACCGAGGGCAAGATCTTCCAGCGCACCCAGCGCATCGGGATGGGCAAATAATGCCGGTCGCGCGGAATTTACCCACCGACTCGGCCCGGGCCAAGTCGGTGAATAACCCCGCCGCCGGTATTGTCATCCTGGATTTCGGATCGCAATATACCCAGCTGATCGCGCGTCGGTTGCGCGAGCTCGAGGTGTATGCCGAGATCCTGCCGTATTCAGCGCCATGGGAGCGCATCCTCGCGCATAAACCCGCAGGAATCATCCTCTCCGGCAGCCCGGACTCCGTCCACCGCACGGGCTCGCCGCGTCCCGCGGCCGAGGTCTTCGAGAGCGGCCTGCCGATCCTCGGCATCTGCTACGGCATGCAGTTGATGGTCGCGCTGCACGGCGGCAAGGTGTCGCCGGCGGCCCGGCGCGAATACGGCCACGCCGAGCTCGAGGTCCTGTCAGATTGCCCGCTCTTCGCGGGCTTGGACAAGCGCCTGCAGGTCTGGATGAGTCATGGCGACTCCGCCGAGCGCCTGGATAACGGCTTCAAGATCGTCGCGAAAACGCCCACGGCGCCCTACGCCGCGATCTCCGACGACCACAAGAAGTGGTACGGCATCCAGTTCCATCCCGAGGTCGTGCACACGCCGCATGGGGCGCGGCTGCTCGAGAACTTCGCGCGCTCGATCTGCGGCTTCTCGGAGAAATGGACGATGTCCTCGCTCTTGGATCGCCAGGTCGCCGCGATCAAGGCGCAAGTCGGCGGCGGCAAGGTCGTCTGCGCGCTCTCCGGCGGCGTGGACTCGTCGGTGGCCGCCGCGCTGATCCACAAGGCCATCGGCAAGAACCTTTACTGCGTCTTCGTCGACACCGGGCTGCTGCGCCTGGGCGACCGCGAGAAAGCGGAAAAATACCTCGGCGGCGCGCTGGGCCTCAATCTGAAAGTGGTCGACGCGTCGAAGCTCTTCCTCGGCAAGCTCGAGGGCGTGGCCGATCCCGAGAAGAAGCGCAAGATCATCGGCAAGACGTTCATCGAGGTCTTCGACAAGGAGGCCAAGCGCATCAAGGGCGTGGAGTTCCTCGCCCAAGGCACGCTCTACCCCGACGTGATCGAGTCCGTCTCCGTCCACGGCCCGTCCGTCGTCATCAAGAGCCACCACAACGTCGGCGGCCTGCCGAAGAAGATGAAGCTCAAGCTCGTCGAGCCGCTGCGCGCGCTCTTCAAGGACGAGGTCCGCAAGCTGGGCCGGGAGATGGGCATGCCCAAGGACATCCTGGGCGCGCACCCGTTCCCCGGGCCCGGCCTGGCGATCCGCGTGCTCGGCGCCGTCGAGCCGCGGATGCTCGAGCTCCTGCGCAAAGCCGATTTGATCCTGCGCGAGGAGCTTCATGCTTCCGGCTACTACGACAAGACCTGGCAGGCTTTCGCCGTCATCCTGCCGACGAAGTCCGTCGGCGTCATGGGCGACGAGCGCACCTACGACAACACGATCTGCCTGCGCTGCGTCGACTCCGTCGACGGCATGACCGCGGACTGGTCGCGGCTGCCGCACGATTTGCTGCAAAAGATTTCAAGCCGCATCGTCTCCGAGGTCAAGGGGATCAACCGCGTCGTCTACGACGTGACCTCGAAGCCGCCGGCGACGATCGAATGGGAATGACCGCCTTGCTGACCGAATCGAAGATCGACGGCCTCAAGCTCCTGCGCCGCGGGAAGGTCCGCGACGTCTACGACCTCGGCGACAAGCTGCTGATGGTGTCGACGGACCGCCTCTCCGCGTTCGACTGCATCCTGCCGAACGCGATCCCCGGCAAGGGCAAGCTGCTCACGCAGATCTCCGCGTTGTGGTTCGAGCGGACCAAGCATCTGGTCCCCAACCACATGATCACCGCGGATTTCGCGGAGATCGCCAAGCTCCTGCCGCGCGGCGCCGACGCCGCCGAGTACGACGGCCGCACGATGCTCGTCAAGAAAGCCCAGCGCGTCGACGCGGAGTGCGTGGCGCGCGCCTATCTCGCGGGCTCGGCGTGGAAGGAATATCGGGCGACGGGAAGATATCTGGATCACGAGCTTCCGCCCGGACTTTCGGAGTCCTCGAAGCTCCCGCGGCCGATCTTCACGCCGGCCACCAAGGCCGACGAGGGGCACGACGAGAACATCACGCGCGAGCGCCTGGCGCATCAAGCGGGCAAGGAGATCGCCGAGCAGCTCCAGCAGCTCACGCTCGCGCTCTTCGCCTTCGCGAGCGAGCGCCTCATGGGCAAGTCCGTCATCCTCGCCGACACGAAGTTCGAGTTCGGCTTCATCGACGGCAAGCTCTGCGTGATCGACGAAATGATCACGCCGGACTCTTCCAGGGTGTGGAGCGCGGATACTTACAAGCCCGGCGCGTCCCCCGAGAGCTTCGACAAGCAATTTGTGCGCGACTACCTGGAGCGCGTGAAGTGGAACAAGCAGCCGCCGGCCCCGACCCTTCCGCAGGACGTCGTCGACGGCACCGTCAGCCGCTACCGGGAATTCCTCGACATCGTGAGATCAGCATGACAACCGAAAGGCTGGCCCGGCCCGTTCCGACGCACTTAGTCGAGGTCAGGCTCAGGCCCGACTACCCCGACGCCGAGGGGCAGGCGGCGCTGGCGCTGCTTCACGGCCTGGGCCTTTTCGCGATCAAGGACTGCCGCGTCAGCCGGGTCTACGAGCTGCGCGGCGCGCTCAACGTCGGCCAGCTGCAGCAGGTCGCGCGCGAGCTGCTCGCCGACCCGGTGACCCACGAGTTCAAATTCCCGCAACCGGCCAACGCCGTCTTCAACGGCCAGAACTTCTGGCGCGTCGAGGTCTGGCTCAAGGCCTCCGTGACCGATCCCGTGGGAGAGACCGTGCGCGCCGCCATCGCCGAGATGGGCCTGCCGGAGCCTCAGTCCGCGCGCGTCGGCCAGGTCTATCATCTTTCCGGCAAATGCGGGCGCAACCAGCTCGAGAAAGCGGTGGCGCGCTCGCTGGCGAACCAGGTGATCCACAAAGTGATCGTTTCCGAGGCCCACGCATGAACACGGTAGAAACGCCCTCTTCCGAGACCATCACCTTCACCACTCTCCCGGTCAAGGACCTCAAGGTCCTCTCGGCCGAGCACCACTGGTCCTTGAACGAGGCCGAGCTGGCCGCCGTCCAAGCCTACTTCAAGTCGCAGAAGCGCGAGCCCAAGCTGGCCGAGATCGAGACGATCGCCCAGACCTGGTCCGAGCACTGCAAGCACAAGACCTTCACCTCGCCGATCCGCTTCTCCGACGGAAAGAAGACGCGCCTGATCAAATCCTTGTTTGAGGAGACCATCGTCGAGGCGACCAAGAAGACGCAGAAGCCTTGGTGCCTTTCCGTCTTCAAGGACAACGCCGGCGTCGTCGCCTTCGGCAAGAAGTGGGCGCTGGCCTTCAAGGCCGAGACCCACAACCATCCTTGCGCGATCGAGCCCTACGGCGGCGCGGAGACCGGCGTCGGCGGCGTGATCCGCGACGTGCTCGGCGTCGGCCTCGGGGCCAAGCCGGTTTTGAACACCGACGTGTTCTGCTTCGCCGCGCCCGATTACCAAGGCGCCTTGCCCGAGACCGCGCTTCATCCCGCGCGCACGCTGCGCTCCGTCGTCGCCGGAGTCCGCGACTACGGCAACCGCATGGGCATTCCGACGGCCGCGGGCGGCATCTGGTTCGACAAGGACTATCGCTTGAACCCCCTCGTCTTCGTCGGCACCGTGGGCGTCTTGCCCGCGTGGGCGGTCAAGAAAGAGGTCAAGGCGGGCGACCTGATCGTCGCCGTCGGCGGCCGCACGGGCCGCGACGGCCTGCACGGCGCGACTTTCTCCTCGGCCAACATCACCGAGGAGTCGCCGGCTTCCGCGGTGCAGATCGGCTTTGCGTTGAATGAGAAGCGCGTGCTGGACGCCCTGCTCGCCGCCCGCGACCAGAAGCTCTTCCGCGCCGTCACCGACTGCGGCGCGGGCGGGTTCTCGTCCGCCATCGGCGAGATGGCCGAGGGCCGCGGCGCGCGCGTGCGCCTGGAGAACGCGCATCTAAAAGCCACGGATCTGTCTCCCTGGGAAGTCTGGCTTTCCGAGTCGCAAGAGCGCATGGTCTTGTCCGTGCCGCCCAAGAACCTCAAGGCGCTGCAAGCCGTTTTCTCGGCGGAAGGCTGCGAGCTCTCCGTGCTGGGCGAGTTCACCTCGACCGGCCGCCTCGTCGTCACGTTCCGTGATGAAACCGTCGTAGATCTCGATCTCAAGTTCCTGCACAAGGGCTTGCCGCGCGTCGAGCGCAACGCGACCTGGGAGGCCCCCAAGAACGGCAAGACCCCGACGGCCTCCGCCAAGAAGAAAGCGGCGGAGATCCTGCGCGACTGCCTCGCCCATCTCAACGTCTGCAGCCGCGAGTGGGTGATCCGCCAGTACGATCATGAAGTCCAGGGTGGTACCGTCATCAAGCCGCTGCAGGGCGTCCGCCACGACGGCCCCGGCGACGCCTGCGTGATCTGGCCCCACGCGGCGACCGGCGACATGGACGATTTCACGGGCTTCGCCGTCGGCCACGGCATGAATCCCGGCTACGGCAAGACCGATCCTTACCGCATGGCGCTCGCCTGCGCGGACGAAGCGCTGCGCAATCTCGTCTGCGCCGGCGCCGACATCTCGCGCGCGGCGTTTCTCGACAACTTCTGCTGGGGCAGCCCCGAGGACCCGCGCCAGCTCGGCGCGCTCGTGCGCGCGGCCGAGGGCTGCCGCGACGCCGCGATCGGCTTCGGCGTGCCGTTCATCTCCGGCAAGGACAGCTTCTACAACCAGTCCAAGGACGAGAACGGCAAGGACTTGGCGATCCCCGGCACGCTGCTCATCTCCGGGATCGCGCCGGTGCCGGACATCCGCAAGGCGCTGACGATGGACGTCAAAGGCCCCGGCAACGGGCTTTACCTCGTCGGCTGCACTTCGGAAGAGCTCGGCGGCTCGCTCTACAACGAGGTCAACGGCCTGTCGGGCGGCGTCGTGCCGGAAGTCGAGGTCCGCTCGGCAGGAGAGGCGCTGCGCGCGGTCTCCGCGGCCGCGCAAAAGGGCCTGCTCCTGTCGGCGCACGATCTTTCCGAGGGCGGCCTCGCCGTCGCGGCCGCCGAGATGGCTTTCTCGGGCGAGTTCGGCGTGATGATCGACCTGGACGAGGTCGCCAAGAGCGGCGCCATCTACTCGAACGAAGTCCTGCTCTTTTCCGAGAGCCCGTCGCGGCTGCTCGTCGAGGTCAAGCCCGAGAACGAGCCCGCTTTCCTCAAGGCGATGAAGGGCGTCACCGTCAAGCGCGTCGGCCAGACGATGGCCAACCCGATCTTGAAAGTCATCGGCTTGGACGGAATGGTCGCGATGGAAGAGCCGCTCGTCGAGCTCAAGAAAGCGTGGCAGCACCGGCTGCCGGAGGCGCTGAAATGAAGGCTCCCAAGGTCCTGATCCTGCGCGCGGCCGGAACCAACTGCGACCTCGAGACCGAGAACGCCTTCAAGTCGGTCGGCGCGGCGCCCGAGCGCGTCCACATCTCCGAGATCAAGTCCGGCAAGTCGAAGCTCATGAGCTACGACATGCTCGTCATCCCCGGCGGTTTTTCTTACGGCGACGACGTCGCGGCGGGCCGCATCCTCGCCAATCAAGTGCGCGTCCATTTGAAGGACCTGCGCCAGTTCGTGCGCCTGGGCCGGCCCGTGATCGGCATCTGCAACGGCTTCCAAGTCCTCGTCAAGGCCGGCATTCTGCCGTCGTCGAACACCTGCGACCAGACCGCGAGCTTCACGTTCAACGACTCCGCCAAGTTCGAGTCGCGCTGGGTGCACCTGCGCATCAACACGCAGAGCTCCTGCATCTTCTTCAAGGGCCTGCCCGAGATGATCGAGCTGCCCGTCGCGCACGGCGAGGGCAAGCTCGTTCTCAAGTCGCCGCGCGTCTTGGAAGAGCTCAAGAAGAACAAGTCTATCGCCATGCAGTACGTCGACGACGGCGGCAAGCTCGCGGGCTATCCGCACAACCCGAACGGCTCCGTCTTCGGCATCGCCGCGCTGTCGAACCCCGAGGGCAACTGCCTCGGCCTCATGCCGCATCCCGAGCGCTTCACGGCCATCCACCACCACCCGAACTGGACGCGCCAGACGTTCATGAAGAACGGCGTCGGCCTCGAGATGTTCCGCAACGCCGTCCAGTACTGCCTCAGCTAAAGCTCAAATTTCCGTTTAGTCTTGCCTCCCCCCGTCTTTTCCATTACACTGGGGCTAATGGAATCCCCTATCGATTGGGAGGACGAGTTCCAACGGGAAGTCGAGGGCATTCTCGGCCGTCCGTCTTGGGCGCCCCGCCCTCGAGACGAAAGGATCGCGGCGGCCCAACAAGCGCGGCTCGACGTTTTGCGAGGCGAGCGTCAGCGCGCGCTCGCCGTCAATCAGGCTCATAGAGAGGCCCCCGTGAACGACAACACCGCCGTCCCGACCAAGGAAATGCCCGCGCCGAGCGCGCCGGTCGCGCCGAGCCGCGAGGAGAACCTGGAGCGCCGCGTCGAGGAGCTCGCGCGCCACGTCCGCGAGCTCGAGGAATGCTCGGGGCAGTTCCAGCGCGAGGCGACGGCGAGCTCGGCCCTGATCGTCGAGCTCGAGACGACGCTGCGCGCCCAAGACCAGGCGCGCGCCCAGCTTTCGACGGCGCTAGAGAAGCAGCGCCATGAGCTCGACCGCTGGCGCGGCGAAGCCGCGGCCCAGCAGACGCGCGCCCTAAGGCTCGAGGAGAAACTCGGGCGCACCGAGGTCGACCTCGCCGAGCTGCGGCGCCTGCAAGACGAGTCCCATCGCACTTTCGCCCAGGAAGCGGCCCGCCGCGAGACGGAGGCTCAGCGCTTGAATGAAGAGCTGCGCCGTTCCGCGGCCGAGCGCGAGCACGACCGCGGGGAAGCCAAGGCGCGCCGCGAGGCGCTCGAGAAGGAGATCGGCTCCCTCAAGCACGGCGCCGCCGAGTCCTCCGCCGAGATCGAGACTTTGCGCGGCCATCTGAAGACCTCCCGCGACGAAGCCGCCGCGGCGCAGAACGAGACCCGCGCGGCGCGCGACAACGCGCGCAAGCTCGCCGAAGCCCAGAAGCTCACGGAAAAGACGCTGACGCAGACGCGCCAGGACCTCGCGCGCGAGACTCAGAAAGCCGTCGCCTTCGCCCAGGCCGCGGAGACCGCGTCCGCCGAGCTCGCCGCCGAGAAGAAGCGCCTGCACGCGCACTGGGAGTCCGAGGCCAAGCTCTCCGCGCAGCGCCAAGCCGAGCGCTCGAACGCCGGCGTCGAGCGCGCCCGCATCACGGCGGACACGCAGGCCGCGCTCTCCAAGGCGGAGGAAGCGCTCGCCGCGATCGCCGCCGCGCCGGCGCCCGTGCCTGAAGTGAAGATTCCCGCGGCGCCGCCGAAGGCCGAGCCGCCCGCCCCAAAAGCGGCGAAGACTCCTCCCAAGCCCGAGCAGCCGTCGAGCCTCTGGGAACGCCTGCGCGATGGGCTCGGACGCTAAGATGAAACCGGAAGATGCGATCCGCCTTTTAGAGGAGAAGGAGCGCGAGCTCAAGGAGCTCGAGGAGCGCACGGGCGTTTTTCAGCGCGAGGCGAGCGCCTGCTCGTTTCTAACGCGCCAGCTCGAGGAGACACTGCAAGTCGAGCGCGAGTCGCGCCGGCGACTTCAAGAGGTCGTCGAGCGGCAGAACGAGGAGCTGCGCAAGGCGGCCGCCGAGCGCGCCAAGGTCCTCGCCGAGGCCGACAAGATCGCGCGCCAAGCGCTCGCCGAAGAGATGCGCCGAGTGATGGAGGTCGCCGAAGAAGTCCGCCGCGAGGGCATCGAGGCGCTCGAGCAGGCGCTCGAGCAGGCGCGCGACGCGCAGCGCCGCGAGCAGCTGGCGTACTGACGCCTCAGGGCGCGCCGGTCACGGCCGACCGCAATTCCATGATATGGACTTGCCGCACCTTCGACGCTGAGTCGACCAGCACGGGATCGATCCAAGTCGGCGGCGTTTGGTGCGCGTTCGAGTAGACCTCCGAGATCGCCGTCCTCATCTCCGTGAAATGGACGGCTTTGACCCTGACGTTGAGCACGGACGGATCCGTCCATGGGAAGAGCGACAAGCCGTCCCTGATGCGGAAGAAGTTGATGCAATCGCGGATCTCGTTGACGTGGATCGCCCTGATCGTCGTCGGATTCGTGTCCGTCCAGTTGATGGGGCACGTCGGGCAAGACTTCGGGCAGGTCCCGACGAAGCAAGACGGCGGAGCGGGATTCGTGCACGAGCCGCCGCAACTGTAGCCCCCCGAGCCGCCGCAAGGGTTGGTCCCGCACGACGCGCCGATCGTGACGCCGGCCGGGGCGCATTGCCCGCCGCTGCAGTTGCCGCTGGCGCAGTCGCCGTTCGAGGAGCACGCTCCGCAGTCGGCGACGTTGCACGTCTTCGTCCCGGGGCAGGTGCCGCCGCATCCGTCGGAGCAGCTCGAGCCGCCGCAGGTCGAGGAGGCGCAGGAGCAATCCCGGGAGCAGAAGACCACGCTGAAGCTGGCCGAGCCGCCGCAGCCTGCGACGGAGCCGACGGCGCCGTTGCCGGAGACGGCGCCCGGGGCGCTCATCGTGTAGCTCTGTCCATTTCCCAAAGGTCCGCATCCGGCTCCGAACGTGCCCGACGCGCAGCCGGAAATACCGCCCGGCGAGATGCTCCAGCAGCCGGGCCCGGTCTGCGACACGGTGATCGAGCCGCACGGGCCTCCGCCGAAGCAGTTGGTTCCTCCGCAGTTGGCGCTCGGAGGACAGCATCTTAAAGGATAGACGGGATTGGGCCGCTCGCACACGTCTCCGCCGTTCGTGCAATTGCCCGGGTTGTTCTCGCAATTGCAGCCGCTCGCGCCGCCGCCGGCGTCGTCGACGCATTGCGCGCCTCCGCGGCTCCATGCCGCTCCCACGAGCAGCGCCGACAAGATAACGACGCGGAGGTTAACGATGATGATCGGATTATAGCTTAGATCGCGCGAAGCCCCCTGGTCGAGCCACGTCCGGAGCGGTATACTAGGCGCAAGATGAAATCGCTCTCCCTGATTGCCCTCCTCGCGATCGCCGCCTCGCCCCTCTTCGCCGCCGAAATTCCCGTCGCGCCCAAGAAATCGGGGCGCACGCTCAAGGAGGTGATCGACCTCGCGATCCAGCAGGGCAAGGACTCGACATTGAGCGGCGCGATGGCGGATAAGCTCGGTCTAGGTGCGTCCGATCTGCCTGAGAAGCGACTCCGATTCAAGCAATCGATCTGCCCGGACAAGCATGAGCATAACTTTCGAGTTGTCGCGCAAAGGAATCCGGATGGAACGCTCAAGCCCATCGCTATTCAGCTCAGTCGTGTCTCTGGGGGCAAAGTCGGAGACAAGATGTTCACTGATGGGATCATCTTCCTCGCTGACCTCGATGGTAAACTTGCGAAGGCGCTGCACAATAAAGGCTACGCTGGCGAGATCAAACCCGAGGAAATGCCGATCACTTCAAGCGAAGTTAAGAAAGCGTTTCGAAATGAGCTCGATTTCATCGAGAAACAATCGTTAGATCTCCAATTCGACCGGTGAAAGCCATCCTTTTTGCAGCATTGCTGATCGCCGCGAAGACCTCGAACGCGACGGACCCGACGCCCGCCGCGATCCCGCCAGCAATTACGCCCTCCGCCAGCACGACCGACCAGGATCTCGACGGGGCGAACCTATCGATCGATACGTCGTCCAAGAGAATACGCACCGACGACAACGTGATCTCCGCCAACCGCAACAACCGCGACGTTCAGAGCCAGCAGACCGTGGCGCAGGCCCAGCAAGATCGAGGCCAACAGGTCCAGAACATCGTCGACGTCGGCGACGCGCACCCGCAAAGCGCGCCGATCAACATCAAGGCCGGCCAGGCGCTCGTCAGCGTCGGCGAGGCGCCGCGCTCGCTGCCGTTGATCGACCGCGCTATCACGATCGCTCAAGCCAAGGGCGACAACAATACGCTCGGCCAAGCGCTGTTCGCGCGCGCGGCCGCCGACGCCGCGCTCCACGATTATCCTTCTATAGTGAAAGACGCCAAGCGCGTCCTCGATTTCGACCCGAGCAACCAGCAAGCCCAGATGCTCGTCTCACTCTACGCCGGCCGCGTCGCGGGGCACGGCGGCGGCGACATCAAGACGGGCATGGACGGCGGGCAAAACGGGCCGGGCGCAGACTCGCAGGCCGGCGCGGCGGAAGGCGCCTCCGGGAACGCTTTGATGAACTCCGGCGGCTTCGGCGGGATCATGACGCCGCTCGGCGTGCGCTCGCAAACGGCCTCGCAGCTCGAGGCCGCGCGCCTCGTCAATCTCGCCGCCCAAAAGGCCGCGCTGGACGCCGCCGCCGCGAAGTCGCTTCTCGATCAGGCGCTCGCCGCCGATCCGAAGAACGTCGCGGGCCTGGTCGCGCGCGCGCGCCTGGAGCGCGCCGAGAAAGACTTCTCCGCCTCGCTCTCGGACGCCGATAACGCCGCCAAGCTCGCGCCGAAGCTCGGAGAAGCGTACTGGCTGCGCGCCGAGGCGAAGAAGGGTTTGGGACGGACGACCCAAGACGTCGCCGTCGACTACGCCATGGCCGGCGAGCTCGACCCGACGCTCACCTCCGGCGAGGTCGGCGCGCTCGCCCAAGGCGGCGCCACGTCGTCTTTCGCGAACCAAGCCGTCGCCGCGCGGGCGAAGGCGATCTCCGGGATCCCCGCCCTGGACGCCGCGCTCTCGTTCATGCCGCCCGAGCGCCGCAAGCCGGTCGCGCTCGGACTTGCGGGCCTGATCGCCGCCGCGCTCGCTTTCCTCGCGCTACGCCGCTTCATTCGCCCGTCCGCCTGAAGTTGGTTAAAAACACTTCGTTGCGTTAAAGCAACGAACTGTTTTGAGCCAACTGTGAATCTGTGAGCGCCTGACCCCACCAGTGTTCAAAGTGTTATACTAGCCCGGCATGTGCGGCATCTTCGCCGTCAGCGACAATCCCCAAGCGGCCGAGCTCGCCAACCTCGGGCTCTTCGCCCTGCAGCATCGCGGCCAGGAATCGGCCGGCATCGTCACCGGGTATAAAGGGGAGCTGCTCGCCCACACGGGCATGGGCCTCGTCTCCGAGATCTTCCATCGCGCCGAGCTCGAGAGGCTCGTCGGGCGCCACGCGATCGGCCACGTGCGCTATTCGACGACGGGCGCGTCGCACCTCAAGAACGCGCAGCCGCTCGTCTTCAAGACGATGCACGGCCCGCTCGCCATCGCGCACAACGGAAACCTCACCAACGCGCTGGAGCTCAAGCGCAAGCTCGAAAGCCGCGGCGCCATCTTTCAATCCTCGACGGACTCCGAGGTCATCGTCCATCTGCTCGCCCGCGCCAAGGGCCCGCTCGAAGACGCCATCGTCGAGAGCCTGCGCCAAGTGGAAGGCGCGTACTCGCTCCTGTTCCTGACGCCCAACATGATCGTCGGCGCGCGCGATCCTTACGGCTTCCGGCCGCTCATCCTCGGGCAGATCGGCAAGAGCTATGTCCTCGCCTCGGAGACGTCGGCGCTCAACCTCGTCAAAGCGCAGGTCGTGCGCGAGATCGAGCCCGGCGAGATCGTCATCATCGAGGGCCAGAAGCTCAAGAGCCTCAAGCCCTTCAAGCCGGTGAAGGCGGCGCGCTGCGTCTTCGAGCAGGTCTACTTCGCGCGTCCCGACTCTTCGATCTTCGGCCGCAACGTGCAGGCGGTGCGCCGAGACCTCGGCCGCGCGCTCGCGCGCGAGATGGAGGGCATCAAGGCCGACATCGTCGTGCCGGTCCCGGACTCCGGGATCTCGGCCGCGCTCGGGTTTTCCGACGTGAGCAAGATCCCCTTCGAGCTCGGCCTCGTGCGCAGCCACTACGTTTCCCGCACGTTCATCAAGCCCACGCAGGAGCTGCGGGAGTTGGCGGCGGAGCTCAAGCTCGCGCCCGTCCCCGAGACGCTCAAGGGCAAGCGCGTGCTCCTCATCGACGACTCCATCGTGCGCGGCACGACGTCGAAGAAGATCTGCAAGTCGCTGCGCGCCGCGGGCGCGCGAGAGATCCACATGGCGATCTCCTCGCCGCCGATCGTTTCCCCCTGCTACTACGGCATCGACACGCCGCGCGCCGGGGAGCTCATCGCCAACCGCCACACGATCGAGGAGGTCCGCAAGTTCCTCGAGGTCGACAGCCTCCACTATCTGAGCCTCGAGGGCATGCTCACGGCCGCCGGCGGCGGCGAGCCCGACGGCTTTTGCACCGCCTGCTTCACGAAGGTCTACCCGACGCCCATCCCCGACTATCAAACGCCCGATCCCGCGAAGGCCTCGGGCGAGAACGCGATGCTGTGAAGCCGGACACGACGGTTCTCCTGCTGGGATCCGGCGGACGCGAGCACGCGATCGCGTGGAAGCTCGCGCAAAGCAAGCGGCTCAAGAACCTCTACGCGCTGCCCGGCTCCGACGCCATCGCGCAGTGGGCGCAGAACGTCCCGGGCGATCCGTGCGATCCCGCCGCCGTGGTCGAGGCCGCCAAGAAGGTCCACGCCCAACTCGTCGTGATCGGTCCGGAGGCCCCGCTCGCCGCCGGCGTCGCCGACGCGCTGCGCGAGGCCGGCTTCAAAGTGTTCGGCCCGTCGAAGGCCGCGGCGCGCCTCGAGGCCTCGAAGGCGTTCTCCAAGAGGTTCATGAAGAAGCACAAGGTCCCGACCGCGCGTTTTGAAGTCCACTCGGACCCCATGATCGCGCGCGGCGCCGCCGAGGCCTGGCGGCTGCCCGTCGTCATCAAGGCGGACGGCCTGGCCGCCGGCAAAGGCGTCTTCGTCTGCCAGCAGACCAACGACGCGCTGGGAGCCGTCACGCAGATCTTGGAGCACGGGTCCTTCGGCGAGGCCGGCCGGGAGATCGTCATCGAAGACGGCCTCGAAGGCCCCGAGCTCTCGCTTCTCATGTTTTGCGACGGCAAGGACTACCGCCTGCTCGCGCCTTCTAGAGATCATAAAAGGCTCAAGGACGGCGACCAGGGGCCGAACACCGGCGGCATGGGCGTGTTCGCGCCCGTCTCCGTGGACCCGGGGCTGATGAGGACGATCGAGGAAACCGTGATCGCCCCTGTCCTCGCCGGCCTAAAATCCGAGAAGCTCGATTATCGCGGCCTCCTTTATATAGGGCTCATGCTCACGAAGAAAGGCCCGATGACGCTCGAGTTCAACTGCCGCTTCGGCGATCCCGAGACGCAGGCCGTGCTGCCGCTCTTGGACGAGGATCTGCTCGAGCTGATGCTCGCCTGCGCCGTCGGAAAGCTCGGCAAGGGCGTCTTGAAGCCGAAGGCCGGCGCCGCCGTCTGCGTGACGCTCGCCTCCGGCGAGTATCCCGCGCGCGGCTCGAAGGGCGTGGCGATCCGGGGTCTGGAGGACGTCCAAGACGCGTTCGTCTTCCACGCGGGCACGGCGAAAGCCGACGGGCGCTGGGTCACCAACGGCGGGCGCGTGCTTTCGGTGACGGGCCTCGGCAAGGACCTCGCCGAGGCTCGCGCCAAGGCCTACGCGGCGGCGACTCAGATCGCTTTCGACGGGATGCAGTATCGTAAAGACATCGGCATGGAGAAGGTGCCCGCATGAAGCCCCTCGTCGGCGTGATCATGGGCAGCAAGAGCGACTGGGAGACGATGCGCCACGCCAGCGACGCGTTGAAGGCCCTCGGCGTGCCGCACGAGTGCAAGATCGTCAGCGCCCACCGCACGCCGGACCTGCTGTTTTCCTACGCGTCGTCGGCCGAGGCCCGCGGCGTCAAGGTCATCATCGCCGGCGCCGGCGGCGCCGCGCACCTGCCCGGCATGACGGCGTCGAAGACGACGCTGCCGGTCTTGGGCGTGCCGGTCCGCACCCGCGCTCTCAAGGGGCTCGATTCGCTTTTGTCGATCGCGCAGATGCCCAAGGGCGTGCCCGTCGGGTCGCTCGCGATCGGCGAGGCCGGGGCGGCCAACGCGGGGTACTTGGCCGCGCAGATACTCGCGCTGCAAGACCCCGCGCTCGCCAAGCGCGTGAGGGCCTTCCGCGCCAAGCAGACCGCCGCGGTGCGGGCGATGAAGCTTTGAGCCGCAAGACATTCCTTCCCGGCGCGACCCTCGGCATCCTCGGAGGCGGCCAACTCGGCCGCATGATCGCCGTCGAAGCGCGCCGCATGGGCTATCGCACGGTGTGCCTGGACCCGACGCCCGACTGCCCCGCCGCGCAGGTCTGCGACGAGGCGATCACGGCGCCCTTCGACGCGAAAGCCGCCCGCGCGCTCGCCGCCGAGTCCGACGTCGTCACCCTCGAGTGGGAGAACGTCCCCGCGGCGCTCGTCGAGGCCGCGGCCGCGCGCGCGCCGGTCTTCCCCTCGTCGAGCGTCTTGTCGACGATCCAAGACCGGCTCGTCCAGCGCGAGTTTCTCAAGAAGCGCCGGCTTCCCCAGACCGCGTTCGCCGAAGTGTCGAGCCACGCGGAGCTCTTCCTCGCCGCCGAGAAGCTCGGCTATCCGTGCCTGCTCAAGCGCCGCCGTCACGGCTACGACGGCAAGGGCCAGCTCAAGCTCCGGAGCCCGCGCGACCTCGAGACGGCCGGCCCGATGCTCGAGGCCCCGTGCGTCCTGGAAGCCTGGGTGCCGTTCTCCAAGGAAGTGTCCGTCATCCTCGCGCGCGGCCAGTCCGGCGAGACGTCGGCCTTTCCGCTGGCCGAGAACGTCCACCGCGGCGGGATCCTCCACACGACGCGCGCGCCCGCGGCCGTCCCCGCGCGTCTCGCGCGCCGGGCGCAGCGGCTCGCGGCGGACATCGCGCGCGCGCTGGGCCACGTGGGGGTCATGGCCGTCGAGATGTTCGTCCTTAGAAACGGCCGGGGTTTGCTCGTCAACGAAATAGCGCCGCGCGTCCACAACAGCGGCCACTTCACGCTCGGCGCCTGCAAGACGTCGCAGTTCGAGCAGCACGTCCGGGCCGTCTGCGGCCTGCCGCTGGGCGACGCCCGGCTGCTGTCGCCCGTCGTGATGGTCAACCTCCTCGGCGAGCTTTGGGCGAACGGCGAGCCCCGCTTTTTCGAGGCGCTAGGCGCCGATATGAAGCTCCATCTCTACGGCAAGGCCAAGCCCGCGCCGGGCCGCAAGATGGGCCACGCGCTCATCTTGGGCGACCCGGCCAAGGGCCTGCGCCGAGCCGACGCTCTGCTGCGGCGGCTCAGGGCGTAGACGGCAAGCTTTCCGACGGCTCGACCGCGGAGTCGGGATCGGCGGGGCTGCCCACGCTCCTCTTCCAGTTCCAGCCCGGCTTGCTCTCGACGCTCTTTCCGGACGTCGTGAGCGCCGCGCTGCGCGCCATCGACTGGCGCGCCTCGTCGACGGCGAGGCGGTCATGGATGATGTCGTCCGCCCGGTCGATCGCGCGCCGGTTCTCGTCCTCAGACTGAGCCCAGCTCGTCAGCTCGCCGCGCGTGCGGTTGACGGAGAGGCTGCCGTCGAAGCGGTCGAGGTCGGCGAGGCTCTCCGGCGGCACGCGATAGTCGATGACTTGCTCGAGCACGTCCTGGTGCGGCTGCGGGAAGTTGTGATCGTAGACGTCCCGATGGACGATCGTTCGCTTCCAGTCGCCGTTGTTATACCAGACGAGCATCGAGGGCGTGGCCTCGTCCGGCGGGCCGTACTTGGCGATCATCTGGTCCGCGGCGCCGTGCGAGGCCGTGGGCCAGGACGCGACGTAGCGGTCGACGATCTTTCCGTTGACCTTCGTCGTCGTGGTGGTCTCGACCGTCTTCGTCTCGACGGCCGGAGCCTGGCGCTCGACGACCGTCGTCCGATGCCGGGGCGGCGCGCAGCCCGCGACCAGGCCCAGCAGCCCGATGGCGGCCCAAGCCGCCGGGCGAGCAGTGTGGCTCTTCATTGGCGTCTCCCGAGGGGCAGCTTCATTGTACGCCCGCGCGCGTTGGGGAGATTTACGCGCGCCGTCACGGGCCGATGACGAAAAGGACTTGATCTGGATCAATAAAGCGCGTTGACGAGAGTCCTATAGGGCTCCTAGGCCTTCTGGGTAGCATCCCTCTATGAAACGCCAGCTCCTCTTCGCCGCGCTGCTCGCCCTCGCCGCCTCCGCCGCCGCCCAGGAGACGCCGATCCGCTACATGCCCGAGCCCGATTTCGACGGCATCATCGCCCGCACGCTGGAGGGCGTCAAGCCCCACGACGCCTTCGAGGGCGTCGCGGCTTGCCGCGTCGCCGACGCGCAGTTCATCAAGCCGGTCTCGCTGGAAGAGGCGCGCCAGCTGCTGGCTCCGTGCGTCGCCGCCCTCACCGCCACGTACGGCAAGCGCGTCGCGATCGGCGAAGGCACGGTCTCCGCCCAGGGCCGCATGAGCGCGCAAGTCGAGGTGCTGATGCTCGAAGTCCCGGCCGGCACCGGCGTCGAAGCGCCCGTGATGAAGGACCTCAACAAGGCCGTCGCGGCGCGCGGCGGCCGCCTGCTCGGCCACCCGGCCGTCGTCGTCGCCGAGCAGCGGAAGACCCCGCAAGAGGCGCTCAACGAGTGCATCCTGCCGATGGTCGTGCGCGAGATCTCCACCGGCGCCGACTTCATCAAGGCTTACGGCGTCTGCCTGCGCAAGATCCCCGAGTTCGGGATCGTCGAGATGCAGCCCTGGCCGAGCAAGCCCCTCGGCGTGATCCTGCTGACCAAGGCCGACCACCCCGTCGCCGAGAGCCTGACGACCGC
The DNA here is from genome assembly GCA_964600165.1 of uncultured Elusimicrobia bacterium. Taxonomy (GTDB): domain Bacteria; phylum Elusimicrobiota; class Elusimicrobia; order UBA1565; family UBA9628; genus CAZRIP01. Next base: position 17,953 of record CAZRIP010000050.1, read on the forward strand.
CGTCGAGGTCAGCTCGCTCGAAGGCCCGGTGAAAGTCGAGTTGATCGCCTACGCGTCGACCACGGCGCTCGACCGCTAAAAAGCGGGTTTAGCTCTTGGCCAGCGCGGCGTAGAGCTGCTTGACGTAAGCCTGCCAGCGCGCGAGCCAGCCGGCGTCCGCCGGCTCTCGGTCCGAGACGAGGATCGCCTGGTCGATCGCTTTCTCGCGCGCGGCATGGGCGCGGGCGCGGTCCGACAACGCGGCATCGAGGTCGCTATCGCGGGCCGCCAGAGAATCCCTAAGCCGCGCTTCATCCTGCGCCGCGTTCCGCGTCGAGGAGGCCAGCCGCACGTCGTAGCCGTCGAGCGCGCGCTGGCGCGCCGCGTACTGGTCCGCGCCCGGAAGGATCTGGATCTGCCGCTCCACGCGGTCGACGGCGACGTTGCCGGGGCGCGCGCCGGAGACGACGACGCCCGAGCCGTCCGAGGACGGATCGCCCCCGACGAGCGGGTCCGCGAGCGCGCGCTGGAGCGCGGCCTCGCCCGATTGCGCGACGCGCTTGGACTGCTCGTACTCTCCCGCGCGGCCGCGGATCGCCTCGATCATCGTCTCCTCGGCGCCGCCGTGGAAGTGCGCGAGCGTGCGCTGCCTCGCCGTCGTGAGGTCCTCGAGGGATTGGTCGAGCGTTCTCTGCGCCTCGCCCACGCCGTAGTGCACGTCGCGATCGCCGTCGCGCGGATCCTTGTCGAGCACGCTCTGCCCGGGGCGGACCGGCGAGTCGAGCACGACCCGCGGAGGAAACTGGCTCGGGTCGTAGAAGCGGCTGACCGGGTCCGGCAGGAAGTTCAGCACGTCGACGACGCCGGCGACCTTCCGGAAGAAGCCGTGATGCTCGGTCTCGCCGCCCTCGGTCTTGTACATGTTGACGCGGCCGAGGTAGTGCTGCTGGTTCGGGTCGCGGCCCGTGATCAGCTCGATCGGCGCGCCGACGACGCCGCGCGGCAGCTCGAGCGCGAGATTGCCCCAGTTCCACGGCATCAGGCCCCAATTCTTGTCGCGCGAAACGGCCGACCGCGCGTCCTTGACGCGCTGGGTCATGTAGCGCCGCGACAAGGAGACGGACAGCCCGGTCGAGGTGTCCTCGTAATGGCTCAGGCGATAGACAGGCTTGGTCGTCACGCCGTCCGGCGCGATCTCGTCGTCTTCACCTTTCATGACGACGGACTTGAGCGCCCAGCCGGCGGCGGCCTTGGCGACGGCGGCTTGGTCCTGCCAGCGCGCCTTGAGGCGGCCTTCTCCATCGAGCTCCGCCGCGAGCAGCGGGCCGCTGACGGTGAGAGCCGACGGCGCGCTCGCGATCTGATCCTCGAGCTTGAGCCAGCCGTAGACCGGCAAGGCCGAAACCGCGACCACGGCGCCGTCCTGGTCGAGCCCGAGCTGGAGGTTGTCCGAGAGGTAAAGGCTCCAAGTCTTCGACCGCTGGAGCAGCGCCACGGCCCCGTCGAGCGCCTTCGCCGCGTTGAGCGCCTTGGCGTGAGCCAGCTTGTACTTGTCGGAAGCGTCGTTGAACGCCTTGGCGACCGGATCGAAGGCTTTCTGGGCTTCTTTGAACGCTGGATCCTGCGAAACGCGCCGATCGAGCTCGACTTTGAAGCGCGCCTGGTAAAGCTGCTCGCTCTCGCTCGGAGCGCGGGGCGGGAACGCGCGCGCGAGGTCGTTTTGGACGCGCTCGCGGACCGCGAGCTGCGCGCGCTGGTACTCGGCGCTCGCGCGGTCGGCGGCCGCCTTGCGGTCGTCGAGCCGGGCCTTCTGGCGCGCGTCTTCCGCCTGGGTATCGGCCGCGTCGCGCCGCGCCTTGTCCAGATCCTGCTCGGCGTTCTTGAAAGCCTTCACGACGGCGTTGTAGTCGTCCTCGGTCGTGTAGACGTCGGCGACGGAGCCGTCGGGCGCGCGCGCGAAGGCGTAGGAGTTGAGCTTGACGTCGATCCAGCCCTTGGCGAGCTCGGCGCCGCGCTTCTTTTCGGCCTCCGCGGCGAGCGCGGACGCGCCTTTGGCCGAGAGCGTGAGCTTCGCGAAATCTTTCTCGTCGTCGGAGCCGCTCAGGCTTTCGAGCGTCGGGTAGCGGTCGCGAGAGAGCGCCTGATCTCCTTCATAAACGAACATCACGTATTTTTCAGGCGGCAGCGCGAGCGCCTGAAGCGGGTTGAGCTGGCCGTGCAGGCGGCCCGGCGCCTCGCCGGGCTGCGGCGCCTCGAAGTAGAACACGCGCCCCTGCTCGTTCTTGCCGCCGGGGCCGAACACTTGGTCGAGCGAGAGGCCCTGAGAACCGTCCTCGGCCGGCCGGTCGAGGGCGAAGTCGTAGCGATCGAGCCGCTCGGCGAGCGAAAGCCGCCGGTCGTTGGCGTCGAGCGCCCGCCGGGCGTCGTCGCGCCCGTCTTGCGCCGCGTCGACGCCGCCGACGACCTCGTTGTCGCCCATGAAGAGCCCGCCGTCGCGTTCGACGATCGTTCCCGCCTTGACCGCGGCGTCGACCTCCTGGCGCGTCATCCAGCCCTTGACGCTCCACTGCCGCGCGCCGTCCTTGTCGACGGTCGTGACCGCGTAGAGCGGCGAGAGGTCGGCGGCGGCCGCGCCCGCGCTCCAGCGCGCTCGGGTCTCCTTGAGATCTTCCAAGCGGCCCGCGATCGCGTCGAGCTCGTCGGGCGCGCGGCTGTCCCAGCGCGCCGCGGCCAGGCGCGCCTCTTGCAGCATGATCAGCGCGTCCAGCGCGCCCAGCCCTCGGCCCGAGCGCACCTGGGCCGCGCGCCGCTCCAGCGCGCCGCGTACTCCGTAGAGGGCGTCCAACGTGCGCGCGAGCTCCTGGTCCGAGCGCACCTCGGGCTTTTGCAGCGTCGCGATCAGCTCGCGGTCGAAGTCCTCTTGCGCCTTCAGGTAAGCGTCGAGGTCGACGTCCTTGAGGATGAACTGGGAAGGATCGCCGCCGACCTCGGTGAGATAGCGTTCCAGGAGGCGCTGCTTGGCCGAGTCCAGGACTTTCGCCTTGGCCTCGAGCGCCGAGTAGAGCCCGGCCGGGCCGCCGCCCGCGCCGCTCCAGTACGCGTCGCGCATCGCCGTGGAAAGCTGCGCGTAGCGCGCGCGGTCGGCGCCGGCCGCCTCGGATTGGGAGGCGATGTCTTCTCTGATAAACGAATTTAGCCGCGCCTTGGCGCCCTCGGGAGCGCTCTTCAACAGCTCCGAGAGGTCGGAGATCAAGGTCATCCGGCGTCCTTCGGAGTCGGTGCGCGCGAGGAGGTCGAGCTTCTCCGCCTCAGAAAAGTCCTTATGCCGGATCACGTCGGCGTTCCAGAGCGCCAGGCGATAGCTCGCGACGTCGTCGCGCAGGCGCTGGCGGAACGCCTCGGGCATCGGCGGCTCCAGCGAGTCCAGAAGCGCCTCGAAGCCGAAGTCGAGATCGCGGAAGCGGTCGGCCCAATACGCCAACAGCTCGGCGCGCGAATCCTTTTCTAAAGGAGAAAGCTCCGGCGCCGGAGGCACGTAGGGCCGCAAGCCGGAGCCGTCTCCCGCGCCCAGCGCCTCGAGCTCGGAGACGAGCGAGATGAAGTCCGCCTTGGTGTCGGTGAGCTGCTGCGTCAAGCCGAGCCACGCCTCCACGACGCGGCCGCGCGCCTGCTCCGCCTCGGCGAGCTCCGCCGGCGCGCGCGCGCGGCCCATCAGGGCCTTGTACTCGGCCTCGGCGGCCGCGATGAGATCCTTGCGCCTCTCGATCTGGCGGCTGCCGTCTTCGACGCGGCTCATCATCGACTGCAGCCGCAGCGTCAGCTGCTGCATGCGCCCGTCCGACACGAGCTGCTTGCGCAGCGCGTCCGTCAGCACGTTTTCCAAGCCCGCCTCGATGGACCGCGGGTCCGGGGCCTCGAGGAACGAGCCGCCGACGGTCTGGCCGCGGAAGACGCCGAAGGCCGCCACCGGCGTGAATCCTTTATAACTCATGCGCTCGGCGATCGTGTCCGCGTTGAGCTGGCTGATCAAATTGTCTTCAGTGCCGAAGGACGGCGGCGGCGCGCCGTCGAACAGGGTCTTTTTGATCCGGTCGATCTGCAGGTCGCGCACGTCCTTGAGAAAGCGGTCGGCCATCGCGGGGAGGTCGCGCGCGCCCGAGGAGTCCTCCGGGACGAGGGCCTCGAGCTGCTCGAGCGTCGTGCCGGGCGGAAGCTGGAGCTTGGCGACGAGCGCGTCGCGCTCGCCGGCCAGGCGCAAGGTGATCTGGCGCGTGAACTCGTCGAGGTTGCCCTGCAGCTGCGTCTCCGGCCCGCGCGGCGCGGCCGTCGCCCGGCGCGCCCAGCGCAGGATCTGCGCGTCGGCCTTGAAGTCCTCGACGAGCATGTCCGCGCGCGCGTCGGCTCCGGAGAGCTGCGCGCGGTAGATGCGGTCCGCCTTCTCGTCGCGGAGCTTGGCGAGGGAGAGCAGTACCTCGGGCGGCGTGTCCTGGCTTTTCAAGCGCACCTCGAGCCACCCTTCGCCGAAACTCTTGTCGATCGGCGTCTTGCCGAGCGTCTCGTGGGCGTAGTAGTAGCGCGCGAAGGAAGACGCCTGGTGCGCGAGCTCGGCCGGATCGAGGTTTTGCACCGGGGCGTCGGGCGCTTGAGCCGAGGCGCCGCGCTCGGCTTGCTCGACGCGCCGCGTGAGCTCGGCGAAGGAAGAGGGCGCCGTCGCGTAGTTTCCTGACGCGGCGGCGGGATCGTCCTCGAGCGAAAGCAGGTCGGCCTGAAGCGAATAAGCGCGCTGCTCGAGCGCCAACCGCTGGAGCTCGGCGTCCGGCGAGGAGGACGAGCCCAAGCGCGCGAGCTCGGCTTCCGCCTCGGAAAGGGCCGAGCGCGCCTGCGCGCGGCCCGCTTTCACTTGCGCGTCGTAGGACTCCCGCGCGCGCTCCTCGGTCAACGTCTGCACGCGCGCGGCGGCGACGAGGTCGGGATTGCCGATGGGGCCGCCGCCGAGCGCCGAGATCAGCCGCGAAAGCGCGCGGACGGTCAAGGAGACCGGCTCGAGGGCGAGCTGCTCGACTTTCAGGTCCTTGTCGGCGATCGTCTCGACGTCTTGAGCCACCTTCACGCGCGAGTCGAGTATCCCCTGTTGCGTCTCGACGGGCTTGAGCGCGGCGAGCTGCGTTCGAAGCGACGCCAGCGCCTGCTCCGGGGTCACGTCGATCGTCAGCGGCGCGCCGGCGGCGCGGCCGAGCAGGAAATTGAGGTTCGCCTCGGCTTGCTGGACCGCGAGCTTGGCGAGGTCGCGCTGCTGGATGGCGGCGTCGAGCTTCTGCCGGTCTTGGCCGTTTCCGAGAGCCGGGATGATTTGCCCGTCATATAGAGCCAAGGTCCGCTGCGCGAGACCGCGGTCGATCACGTTCCGCGCGAACTGCGCGGCGAGTTGAGCGCGGACTCGGCCTTGGAGCTGATTGTAATACAGCGCCTGGCTCTGATCGCGATGCACCTCGAGCTCGCGCAGCTCCTCGGGCTTGAACTCGAAGCCCGGGATCGGCGTCACGGGGATGCCCGTGATCCCGATCGAGGGCAGCCAGCCCGTCCCGGACGCCGTCAGGTTGGCGCCGACGACGACGTCGACGAAGGCTTTTTGGATGCGATGATCGTTGGCTTGCGTCATCTCGCCGGCGGCCTCGCCGCGCAGGGCGATCTCCTCGAGGCCGTGGTTCTCCGAGAAGACGCGCGAGATCGCGTCGTCGATCGAGTGAACGGCGGCGAGCGGCAGCGAGCCGCCCTGGACGCCCTCAGGACGGACGTTGGCGTCCAGGGCAGCCCAGGCGTCGGCCACCGCCGCGCGCGCGTCGGCGTCGAGCGCGGCCATGATGTACCAGTGCCAGGCGTCGAAAGCCGAGTCGAGCTCGCTCGAGCTCGAGAGCCCGTTGCGATAAGCGCGGATCGCCAGGCCCAGGCGCTGCGCGGCCTCGGCCAGCCCCGGCGCGAGCGCCGAGGCGCTGTCGCGCCAGAGCTGCGCTTGCTGGCGCTGTTTTTGAGCCTCCAGACGCGCCTCGGCGAAGGCCTCCATCATTTGCTGCGCCGCGGCCCTGCTCTCGAGCGTGTAGGCGCGGTTCTGCGCCTTCGACGACGGGTCGTAGAGCGGGATGCGGATCGAGCCGCCGACGCCGAAGATCTGATTGGCCATCAAGTCCTGCAGCTGGACGCCGACGCCGAGCGTGAACTGGTCGACGATCGGGAGATAATCGGCGAGATCGAGCGGATTGTCGCCCATCTGCTTCTTGAGCCGGTCCGGGTCGAGGGCTTTGAGCATTTGGGCCAGGCGATCGGGCAGCGCGATCGTCTTGCGCATCTCGGCCGTCAGCGACTGGAGATCGGCCGGCGAGAGGTCGTCGAAAGGCACGGGCTGGCCCGGGTCGCGGCCCGTCAGCGCGTTGTATTCCATGACCGCCTGATGGAGCGCGGACTCGGCCTCGCCGGCCTTGACCGCCGCTTCCTGGCGGCTCGCCGCCGTCGGGCCGTTCTTGACCATGTAAGTCTCGGCCTTGAGCCGCCACTGCTGCTGCGCGACCTCGACGACGCAGGCCTGCCATTTCTCGACGGCCGCGACGAGGTCGTTCTGCAGCTTGACGCCGAGGACGAAGAGGTCGGCCAGATCGGCGTCGAGCCGCGCTTTCTGGGTTTTCCTGAGCGTGATGTCGGTCTGCGTGCCGACGACGAAACCGCCGCCGACGGCGCGATCGGCCGTGTCGTCGGAGATCGGGTTGCTCACCCACCCGACCATCCCGCGCATGCGCGTGTTGTCCATGACCGCGCCCGCCTTGCGCAGCTCGGCGATCTCGCGCGCGAGCGCGCCCATGTCCTGCATGAGGAGCTTGCTCGCGATGTCCTGCGCCCAGACGCGCTTGAGCTCCTGGACTCGCTTGTCGTCGGCGGCGCTCTTAAAGAAGTCATTCATGTCTCGATTGAATTCCTGTAATGCGACGCCGCCTTCGAGCGTCTGCTTCGAGCCGCCGATGACCGATTGCCAGAGCTGCCCGAGAGTGAACGCCGAGTTCATCGTGACCGCGAGGCGGTCGTTGAGGCCGACGTACGGCGCGCCGTAGGACACCTCGACGGTCGAGTTGTCGCCGAGCTTCTTGGCGATCGACGCGTAGTAAGCCTTCGCGTCGCCGAGGAGCTCCCCTTGGCCGCTGATGACGACGCCGTAATTGGGCAGCGTGACCGAGAGCTTGTCGGTCAGCGTGTTGTACTGCCGGCCCAGCTCGCCGGTGGCCTTGTTTTGAATCAGCATCCACGGCTTGCCCGTGTCGTCTTTGAGCGTGAAGCCTTTCAATATGGAGGCCCCGACGGCTTGTTGATTGATGTCGTCGGTGCCGCCCGTCTTCGACCAGAACAGGTCCATCGTGAACGTGTCCGCCGGCGCGCCCTTGCCCTCGACGTTGCTGATCAGCCGCCCCAGGTCGACGCTCGGGCCGATCTGCGTGCGGTAGTAGTT
>CAZRIP010000051.1:0-25284 GCA_964600165.1 uncultured Elusimicrobia bacterium
GCCGCCTCGGCCAGCGCCGGCGTCCAAGTCGCCGTCTCGACGGATCCAGTCCCGGCCGGCCTTCCGCGGCTCTCCGAAGAGGCGCTGCCCGAGGGCTACGTCCAGGAAAACGGCTATGCGTTCGCCCCGCTTTACCGCGTCACGCAGCCGCCCCGTCTGCTCAAGCCCCTCGAGCTCAAATACCCCGAGCGCGCCCGCGAGTTCCAGAAGGAAGGCGTCGTGATCCTCGAGGTCGACGTCGACGCGCAAGGCCGCGTGATCTCGGCCCGCGTCGTCGAGGAGCCGGGTTGGGGCTTCGGCGAGGCCGCGCTCAAGGCGATCCGCGAGGCCGTCTTCACCCCGGCGCGCATCGGAGAGACGGCGGTGCCCGTCCGCTACCGCGTCCCCATACGCTTCAAGATGGACTTCAGCTGAACGGCGCGTGAAAAGCCCGGCGCTTTTGCTCTTGGCGCTGCTGCTCCCTCCCTCCGCGCTCGCTCAGACTGGAACGGTGACCGGACGCGTCTTCCAAAAGGGCTCCAAGAACGCCGTCCCGACGGCCGAGGTCATGCTGCTGCGCACGAAGTTCCACACGTGGAGCGCCCTCGACGGCCGCTTCACGCTCAAGGACGTCCCGCCCGGCGATTACGAGCTGACGGCCGTCGGCGGCGGATTCCTGCCCTCGTCGACGCAGGCGGTCCACGTCGACGCCGGGTTGACGACCGACGTCGAGGTGCTGCTCGACACGCCGTTCTTCCAAGGCGACGAGATCCTGGTAAAGGGCCAGCGCGCGAAATCCGTCGGCCAGCAGGGGCTGACGCGCGAGGAGCTCAAGAAGATCCCCGGCTCCTTCGACGACCCGCTGCGCGGCCTGCAGGTCCTGCCCGGCGTGGCCTCGCCCAACGACTTCGCGACGACGTTCCTGCTCGACGGAAGCGACCAATACGACAACGCCGTCCTGGTCGACGGCGTTCCGGTGGACCTGCCGTTCCATCTGGGAGGCTTCGTCTCGACGATCCATCCGGACGCGATCAAGTCGGCGGACGTCTATTCCGCCGGCTTCGGGCCGCGCTACGGCGACGCGATCGGCGGCGCGCTGGAGGTGACGACGCGCGAGCCGCGGCGCGACCGCTTCGCCGCGGACCTCAACTTCAACCCGATCCTGCCGGACGCGATGCTCGAGGCGCCCCTCCCCGGCAACGGCGGGATCATGGTCGCGGCGCGGCGCAGCTACTTCGACATTTTGCTGCATCACATCAAGGACCTGACCGTCGTCCCGGTCTTCGAGGACGGCATCGTCAAGGTCAGCTACGACCTCGACAATCGAGGCATCCTGGCCGTGACGGCGCTCGGCGCCACCGACGGCTTCGCCGTCGACAACGGCGCGAACACGAACGGCGGCCAGAGCACCAACTTCTTCAAGCACCTCACGCGCGAGTTCACCGATTGGAAATGGTACTGGACCGACGACGTGAAGACGGACTTCACGCTCTATCACGGCGCCGACGGACTGTCGAGCGTCGACGAGGAGTTCTCCCAGCCGAACCCTCCGCAGATCAACGACGTCGGGCTCACGAAGCAGCTTTGGGGCGCGCGCGGGCAGGCCGACGTCGAGTGGCTGCCGTGGCTCAAGACGACGCTCGGCGGAAACTACGAGGACAACAAGTTCTCCGGCTCGGCTTTGTATCAGAACTACATCGACCAGGAGAACGAGAGCGCGGGGCAGATCGTCAACCGCGAGTCGCTGACGGGGACTTTTCAGACCGTGTCGGGCTACGTCGACCAGAAGATCCGCGTCTTCGAGCCGTTGTGGATCAGCCTCGGCGGCCGCGTCGACGAGCGCATCGTGGCCGAGAACTTCTTCGACGTCGGCGTCTCGACGTTCATCGGCGCCGCGAGGACGCGCGAGACGCACGTCTCGCCGCGCGCCTCGTTCGAGCTCGCGCTCGGGGCCAAGACGAAGCTGCGCGGCTCGTGGGGGCAGTACTACCAATGGCCCTCGCTCGACACGCCGCCATTCGACGTGCTCGTCAATCCCGGACTCAGGGCGGAGTCGGCCCATCATTACGTGGTGGGCCTCGAGCGCGACCTGCCCGGCGACGTATTCGCGCGGGTCGAGGGTTTTTACAAGACCATGAACAATCTCATCGTCGATCCGACGCCCGACGTCAACAACGAGAACCAGCACCTCCTCGTCGTCGGCCCGTCGCAGCTGCAAAATACCGGCCGCGGCTGGGCGAAAGGCGGCGAGTTCTTCGTGCGCAAGAAGGTGGGCAGCCGCTTCGTCGGCTGGGCCAGCTACACCTACGAGAGGTCGTGGCGGACGCTGGCGCCCGGGCAGCCCCAGATCCCGGCCGCTTACGACCAGAACAACATCATGACGATCCTCGGCTCGTACCAATTCTCCCGGCGCTGGGAGTTCAGCGCGAAGTGGAACTCCCACTCCGGCAACCCGTACACGCCGCTCGAGGAAGTCATCAACGTCGGCGGCGGCAATCACGGCGTCTACGGGCCCGTCTATTCGGCCCGGCTGCCGTCCTACCAGCGCCTGGACCTGCGCTTGACCAAGACCGTCGTCAAGAAGTCATGGACGATCTCGTACTACTTCGACATCATCAACGCCACCAACCACGCGAACGTCCTCAATATCCGGTACTTCTCGAGCAGCAACAACGGCCACGCGACGGTGACGCCTCAGGTCGACAAGGAGCTCCCGCTGATCCCGTTTTTCGGGATCCGCTGTCAATACTGATGACTCCATCGCGCGTCGCCTTCGCGAGCGCCGTCTTGGCGTGCGGGCTCATCGCCGCGGCGTCGGCCGCGACGAAACTCGAGATCCTCGAGACCGACCCGGCCTCGCCCGCCGCGCTCGGCAAGTGGGAGAACTTCTCTTTGCATGTCGCTTGCCGGTCGGACGCGCCCGTACGCCTTCGCGGCCGGACTTATCTCGGCGCGACGGAGGTCCTCGGGCCCCAGAGCGGGATGCCGTCGTGCGGTCCGGGATCGACGGACGCGCTGCTGTGGTTCTCTCACGTCGACGCCGCCCGCGGCGACCGCGTCGTCGTGCAGGCAGCCGAGGAAAGCGGCGCCCCGATCGGTCCCCAGGCCGCGCTCGCCGTCGACGTCCAGTGGTCGGGCGTCCAGCCTTCGAGCCAGCGGTCCGCGCCCGATTGGCTGGCGCGGCTGCGGGCCGATGAGAAAGCGCGCCAAGACGCGGCTTATAAAGCCTACATGAACCGCTCCTGGCCGCCGTGGACGAATCTCTTGCTGTTCGCCCTCGTTCTCGGCGTGCCGGGCTACTTCATCCTGCAAGTGCTCGCGCTGACGCGCTTGCGCGGAGGCTGGCGGCTGGCCGCCGCTCTGCCGCTTCTCCCGATGACGGCCGTCGTGCTCTATACGATATATGCCTATTCCCGGGGCAGCAACCTCTTCCCGCTCGTCCTGATCTTCACCGGCCTGCCGGCGGCGATCTATTTGTCGGCGCTCTTATTTTTGTACCCTGCGACATCATGACGAGCGTTCAGGTCGTCCTGCTCGCGGTCATCCAGGGCATGGCCGAACTGCTCCCGGTCTCGAGCTCCGCGCACGTGATCGTGGCCGAGACGCTGATGGGCCTCGACCCGTCCTCGCCGCGCATGACGTTCCTGCTCGTGATGCTCCACGCGGGCACGACTTTCGCCGTGATCCTTTATTTCTGGTCCCGCTGGAAGCGCCGGCTGACGCTCGAGAACCTCAAGGGGCTTGCGATCGCGACGCTCGCCACGGGCGTCGTCGGGCTCGTCTTGAAAAAGCTCATCGAGAAGGTCTGGCTGCGCGGCTCGGGGAAAGAGGAGATCGAGGCGTTGTTCTCGAACCTGCCGCTCATGGCCTTTTCGCTGGCGGCGGCCGGCGCGCTCATCCTTTGGGCGTCGCGCGAAGAGGCCGGCGGCGGCCCCGAGGTTTCTTCCGGCCAAGCGGCCCGCATCGGGCTCGTCCAGGGACTCTGCCTGCCGTTTCGCGGCTTCTCGCGGTCGGGCGCGACGATCTCGACGGCGCTTCTTTCGGGCGTTTCCCGCGCGACGGCGGAGGACTTCAGCTTCGCGCTGGCCGTGATCCTCACGCCTCCCGTCGTCGCCCGTGAGGCGCTGCGCCTGCGCCGCGCGTCCGCCGTCCTCGACTCGGCCGCGTTCGCGCCGGGCCTGCTCGGCATGGCCGTGAGCTTTTTCGCGGGGCTGCTCGCGCTGCGCTGGCTTTCGAGCTGGCTCGAGAGCGGGCGCTGGCGCTATTTCGGCTACTACTGCCTGGCCGCCGCCGCGGGCGTGCTGGCTTTAGCGCGGCTGGGGTAGCGGCTTTCTCCGATGGGCAAGTACACGGGGATGACGACGCTCGACCGGCTCGTGGCCGCCGGCAAGCTCCACGATTTCGAGCACGCCGTGAAAGCCGGAGCCCGCAAGTCCGCCATCGAGATCCTGCAGAGCGTCGAGTTGACCGAGGAGCAGGCCGTCGTCGTCTACGAGGGCGCGGCCCGGCTCAAGCGCAACCTCGGCGCCTAGCTCTCCAATATGGTATCCTAGTCGTACGTCGCGCCCCTCCAAGCACCGTCCTGACACCACGCGGCTTGTTGCTGACGTTCAGGAGCCAAGCCGAATGAAGATACTCTTGCGCCAGTGCCAGGCCCTCACCCTCGCCGGCACGTACTCTCCCTCGCACCGCTGCCTCAAGCGCAGCGGACTGCGGAAGATCGGGGCGATCCTTCTCTGCACGCACCATCGCGCCCTCGCCGGGAGAGTCCGGGGCTAGCCGTGGCCAAGCGCGAGCTGCCGGGCTGGCAAGCGGCCCCCTTGATCGCTCTTCTGAGCGCGCTCGGGCTCTTCGCCACGATGCTGCCGCGGCGCGTCGAAGTCTCTCTCGGCCGCTTCCTCGGGCGGGTCGTGTTCCGCGCGCGGCTTTTCAAGCGCGGCGTCGTCGAGGCGAACCTCGCGCGCTGCTTTCCGAGGCTCGACGGCGCCTCACGGCTTTCGCTCGTCCGGCGCAACTACGAGCACTACGGCGTGCTGCTCTTCGAGTACATGCACTTCTTCTCCCCGATCAAGAGCCATTGGCGCCGCTACGTGCCGACCGCCGCGCGCGCCGAAGGGCTGGAGAATTGGCGCAAAGCGCACGCGCGCGGCAAGGGCGTCATCTTTTTCTGCTCGCACCTCGGCTCCTGGGAGGCGGGCGCGGCCGCGATCGCGCTCAACGGGGTCCCGGCGACGGTCGTCACGACCAAGCTGACGCCGCGCTGGCTCCATGAAAAGATCACGGCGAGCCGCGCCTCCGTCGGCATGGACGCGGCGTTCCACCCGGGCTCGATGATCGCGGTGATCAAGACGCTGCGCCGGGGCGGCACGGTGGCGTTCATGAACGACCAATACGCCCGCCCGCCCATGGGAATGCCCGTGGTCTTCTTCAAGACGCGCGTCGACACGCTTTCGGTCATCGGCCCGCTGGCGCGGCGCACCGGCGCGGCCGTGCTGCCGCTCCACACGTTCCGCGCGCCCGACGGCACGACGATCGGCCGCATCGAGCCCGAGTTCGACCTCGGCGAGGCCTCCGACGACGCGCGGGCCGCCACGCAGCGCGTCGCCAGCCGCGTCGAGCGCTGGGTCCGCGGCAACCCCGAGCAATGGCTTTGGATGCACCGTCGCTTCAAGAACCTCACCGCGTAACTACAAGGAAACTCATGAGCTTCGACCAGTTCCATTTCGATCCCAAGATCGCCGCCGGCGTCCACGCGCGCGGCTTCACCACGCCGACGCCGATCCAAGCGCAGGCGATCCCGAAAGTCCTCGAGGGCCGCGACGTCCTCGGCCTAGCGCAGACGGGCACGGGCAAGACCGCCGCTTTCGCGCTGCCGATCCTCCAGCGCCTCATCACCGGGCCGCGCGGCAAGATCCGCGCGCTCATCTTGGCGCCGACGCGCGAGCTCGCCGAGCAGACGCACGTCGCCTTCGGCCAGCTCGGCCGGGAGACGGGGCTGCGCAGCGCCACGGTCTACGGCGGCGTCTCGATGCGCCCCCAGCAGCAGGCGCTCAAGGGCCACGCCGAGATCGCAGTCGCTTGCCCCGGCCGGCTGCTCGATCACCTCGGCCAGGGCACGGCGGACCTGTCTCACGTCGAGGTCGTCGTCCTCGACGAGGCGGACCAGATGCTCGACATGGGCTTTCTGCCGGACATGCGCAAGATCATGGCGCGGCTGCCGCGGCAGCGCCAGACCCTCCTTTTCTCGGCGACGATGCCCGAGGAGATCCGCAAGCTCGCGCACGAATGGCTGCGCGAGCCGGCGACGGTGCAGATCGGCCGCCTCGAGCCGGTCACGACGGTGAGCCACTACCTCTATCCCGTCGTCGAGCACCTCAAGACCGATCTGCTGCTCGAGCTGCTGAAAAAAACGGGCGGAGGCTCGGTCTTGATCTTCACGCGCACCAAGCACCGCGCCAAAAGGCTCGACCAGCGTCTGCAGAAGGCGGGCTTCTCGGCCGCGTCGCTGCAGGGCAACCTCTCGCAGAACCGCCGCAAGCAGGCGCTGGACGGCTTTCGCGACGGGAAGTACGACTTCTTGGTGGCCACCGACATCGCCGCGCGCGGCATCGACGTGTCCCAAATCTCGCATGTGATCAACTTCGACATCCCGAACACGCCCGAGGCCTACACTCACCGCATCGGCCGCACCGGCCGCGCGGCCAAGACCGGCGACGCGTTCACGCTCGTCACGGATCAGGACTCGTCGATGGTCAAGCAGATCGAGCGGCGCCTCGGCCGGCCGATCGAGCGACGCACGCTGGAAGGCTTCAATTACCGCCAGGCCGCGGCGCACGGCGCGCATCACGCTCCGGCGCATCACGGGCACAAGCCGCTGCAGGGCGAGCGCAGCCACTCCCGGCGGCGCTGGCGCCGCTAGCAACGCGCCCGGTCCGAGGTTCTGAAATACTTCTTTGCATTAACGCAAAGAAGTAAAAGGGCGCCTGCCTCCTGTCGGCACCTGCGCTCTAAATCATAAAATCCCCGCTGATGGTCTCCTTCAAGGAGTTGTCTTCCGCGACTTGGGCCGACTACGAGACCCTCATGGGCCCGAAGGGCGGCTGCGGGGGCTGCTGGTGCATGTCGTGGCGCCTGCCGCGCTCCGGCGCCGAATGGGATAAGAACAAGGGCGAGCCCAACCGCCGCGCGATGAAGAAGCTCGTCGCCCAAGGCAAGGCGCGCGGGCTGCTCGCTTACGAGGACGGCGAGCCCGTCGCCTGGTGCTCGTTCGGCCCGAAGCAAGACTACTCCCGCTTGGCCAAGACGAAATCCTACGTCACGGCGGACGCCGACGGAGTCTGGTCCGCCACCTGCTTTCTGGTGCGCAAGGACCGGCGCGGACGAGGTCTAGCCGCCAAGCTGCTCGCCGCGGCGGCGAAGATCGCGCGCGAGAACGGCGCGCGCGCGATGGAGGGCTACCCCGCGACCAAGACCAAAGCCGGGGCGAAGCTCCCCGCCGCCTTCGTGTGGACCGGTCCGGAGCCGATCTTTCAACGCTGCGGCTTCGAGGAGATCCAGCGGCTGTCGTGGTCGCGCCCCGTCTATCGCAAAAAGCTCTAGCGCGGCAAGACCGCGGGCATGTTCGCGGCGGCCCAGGCGAAGACGGCCATCGTCGCCGCGCCTTCCTGCAGTTCCCGCGGGTCCACCTTGTCGAGCGTGTCCGCCGCGGTGTGGTGGTAGTCGAAGTACTTCCGCCCGTCGACGTAGAGCCCGGCCCCGGGGACGCCGAGGTCCTCCATGCGGCCGATGTCGGCCTCGGAATCCTCGTCGATGCGCTGGATCACGTTCGCGCCGATCGGCGCGAGCGCGTCCTGAGCGGGCTTGAGCAGCGCGATCGCCTCGGGCGTCATGTGCGCCTTGAGCCCGAGCGCGTGGCCGGGCCCGTTGTCCGATTCCAGGACGAGGACGTGGTCCGCCGCGTCCTTCTTGTGGTCGGCGGCATAAGCCTTTCCGCCGCGGTTGCCGTTCTCCTCGTTCATCCAAGCGACGAAGCGAAGCGTGCGCTTCGGCTTGAGCCCGAGCTTCTTGATCGCCCAGATCGCCTGCATCGCCTGCGCGACGCCGGCCCCGTCGTCGATCGAGCCCGTGCCGAGGTCCCAAGAATCGAGATGGCCGCTGACGACGACGACCTGCTCGGGATGCTCGGAGCCCTTGATGTCGGCGATCACGTTGTAGCTCTCGGCGTCGGGCAGCCATCGGGGCGTGAGCGTGAGATGCATCGTCACCTCGCCCTGCGCGGCGAGGTCCGCGATCATCTCGGCGTCCTCGGCCGAGGCGGCCCCCGCGGGAATCTTCGCCGTATCCGACGAATAGTCGACGCCGCCCGTGTGCGGCAGGCGGAAGTCCGCGCCGCCGGCGGAGCGGATGATCGAGGCGACGGCGCCGAGCCGGGCCGCCGCGCTCGCGCCGCGCGCCCGATAGTACACCGCCTCTCCGTACGCGTCTCCCGCCCGGCCCGCCTGAGCTTTACGCTCGTCGAACTTGAAGACGAAGACCACGATCTTGCCGCGGACCTTCTTCGCGCCGAGAGCCGCGAGCTCGTCCATCGAGCGAACGACGACGACGGGCGCGGTGACGCCCTCGTCCGGCGTCGCGACGCTGCCGCCGAGCGCGGTCAGCGCCACCTTTTGAGGCATGCCCGGCGCCTGTCCGGGATAGGTCACGAGCTCGGCCGTCTCGACGCCGCGGACCCAATGCGGGACCATGCACTTCTCGAGGGTCACGTCGGCGCCGAGCTCGCGCAGCTCGGACGCCACGTACTCGACCGCTTTGGCGGCCTGCGGGCTGCCCGACAAGCGCGGGCCGATGTTGTGCGACAGGTGCGCGAGCTCCTTCCACGCGTAGCCGCCGGACAACGCGGCGTCGCGCACTTGCGCGAGCTGCGCGGCGAGAGCGGCGGCGGCGAGCATCAGCGGCCGGTCTTGCCGACCGCGGCGACCTTGTTCTTCGCCGGCTTGGGCGTCGACAGGCCGCGGTACTCGAGCAAGGGCTCGGGCCGCGGCGCGCCGCCGTAAAACTGCGAGAACAGCACGTCCGGCTCCATCGTGCGGCCGCGAGAGAGGATCTTCGCGCGGAAGAAGTCGCCGTTGGCGCGGCTGATCCCGCCGTGCGTGTGGAACCACTCGCCGCTGTCGCGGGCGAGGACCTCGCTCCAGATGTAAGCGTAATAGCCGGCCTCGTAGCCCTCGTTGAACGGGTGCAGGAAATAGGGCGTGTGGTAGCGCGGCGGGACGGGCCCGTAAGAAAGCCCCGCGTTGTCGAGCGCCTTTTGCTCGAAGGCCATCACGCCCTCGGTCTTCGGCGCCTGCGCGGCGGCGATCTGATGCCAGGCTTGGTCGATGACGGCGGCTTCCGTGTACTCGAGCGTCGCGTAGCCCTCGCCGTACTTCTGGGCCGCGATGACCTTGTCGAAGAGGTCCTTGGGCATCGACGCGCCGGTCTTGTAGTCCTTCGCGAAGTGCGCGAGGATCTGCGGCTCGCGGGCCCACATCTCGTTGAACTGCGACGGGTATTCGACGAAGTCCGGCGGCGTGCTGGTGCCGGTGATGAGCGGGTACTTCACGTTCGAGAACAAGCCGTGCAGCGCGTGGCCGAACTCGTGGAACATCGTCGTGACCTCGTCGAAGTCGAGCAAGACCGGCTGGCCGTCGGCCGGTTTCGGGATGTTGAGGTTGTTGACCGCGACGGGCTTCTGGCCGAAGAGGCCGACTTGGTCGACGTAGGTGTCCATCCACGCGCCGCCGTTCTTGTTGTCGCGCTTGAAGTAGTCGAGCAGCAGAAGGCCGATCGTCGAGCCGTCCTCGTTGAAGACCTCGAACACGCGCACGTCGGGGCGGTAGCCCTTGAGGTCCGGGCGCTCCTTGAAGGAGACGCCGTAAAGCTGGTTCGCCGCGTAGAAGACGCCGTCTTTCAAGACGCGGTCCATCTCGAAGTAAGGCTTCACTTGCTCCTGGTCGAACGAGTACTTCGCCTTGCGGACCTGCCCCGCGTAGAACGCCCAATCCCAGGGCTGGAGCTTGAACGGCTCGTGATGCGCCGCCGTCTCCTGCTCGTCGATGAGTTTCTGGATCTCGGCGGCCTCTATCTTGGCCTGCGCCAGCGCGGAGGCGCCGATGCCGGCGAGCATCCTATTGACCGCGGCCGGGGTCTTGGCGCCCTCGTCCTCGAGCGCGTACGCCGCGAAATTGGGATAGCCGAGGAGCTTGGCTTTCTCGGCGCGCAGCGCGACGATCTTCGCGACCAGCGCGCGGTTGTCGACGTCGCCGGACTGAGCGCGCGAGATCGACGCGCGGTAGATCTTCTCGCGCGTGGCGCGGCTCTTGAGATTCTCCAAGACCGCTTGGATCGTCGTGTTCTGGAGCGTGACCACCCACTTGCCGTCGAGCTTGCGCGTCTTCGCCGCCTCGGCGGCGGCGCCGATCTGCGGCTCGGAGAGGCCGTCGAGCTGCTTGACGTCGTCGAAGACCACGGCGCCGTCCTTCGCGGCCTTGAGCAGCTGCTGCGAGAACTGCGTCGTCAAGGACGAGATCTGCTGGTTGATCTCCTTGAGGCGCGCCTTGTCGGCGTCGGAAAGCTTGGCGCCCGCGCGCACGAAAAGAAGATGATAGCGCGAGAGGAGCTGCGCCGAATCGGCGTCGAGCCCGAGCGCGTCGCGCTTCTGGTAAAGCGCGTCGACGCGGGCGAAGAGCACGGGGTTCATGAAGATCGCGTCGCTCTGGGCGGCGAGCCGCGGCGTCATCTCGGCCTCGATCTTCTGCCGGTCGTCGTTGGTGTCCGACGAGTTGAGGTTGAAGAAGATCTTCGTCGTCCGCGTCAGAAGGTCTCCGGTCTTTTCCAGCGCGACGATCGTGTTGTCGAACGTGGGAGCGGCGGGGTCGGCGGCGATCGCGTCGACTTCCTTGAGCTGGCGCGCCATGCCTTCCTCGAAGGCCGGCTTGAAATCGGCGTCCTTGATCTTCTCGAACTGCGGGAGATGATAAGGAAGCGTGCTCTTATCGAAAAGCGGGTTCTCGGCGGCGAACGCCGGGACGGCGACGAGCAGCGAAAGCAGGAGCGTTTTGATCATGCGCCATTGTATCAAAGTCATTGAGGCGACGTAATTGCTAGAATCTGAGTCATGAGACTCCTCATGGTCTTGTGCCTGCTTGCGCTCGCCGCGAGCGCGCTCGCGACCCCGGCGCGCGTCATCTTGATCCGCCACGGCGAGAAGCCCGACGACGGGCCCGAGCTCAACGCGCGCGGCTGGCAGCGCGCCGAGGCGCTCGTGGGCTTCTTCGAGCACGATCCCGTCGCGGCCAAGCTCGGCGCGCCCACGGCGCTCTTCGCGATGGCGCCGAAAGGCCCGGACGGCTCCGTGCGCGCGGTCCAGACGCTCACGCCGCTGTCGAACGCGCTCGGCGTCAAGATCGACTCCCGATTCAAGAAGAACGACGTCGCGCAGGCCGCCGCCGCCGTCCTCGCCGCCCCGGACGGCGCCGTCGTCGCCGTGTGTTGGGAGCACTCGGTCATCCCGAGCCTGCTCAAGGCGCTGGGCTGGAGCGGCGGCCCTTCCAAGTGGCCCGGCGGCGATGTTTACGATCGCGCGTGGATCCTCGACTTCGAGGGCGGAAAGCCCGCGGCCTTCGTCGACGCGCCGCAGCATCTTCTCCCCGGCGACAGCCGGGAATAGGGTCCCATGATCGTCATGAAGTTCGGCGGCTCGAGCGTCTCCGACGCGGCCCGCATCGAGCGCGTCGTCGGCATCGTGCGCAAGCGGCTTCGCCAAAAGCCGATCCTCGTCGTCTCCGCCTTCAGGGGCGTGACCGACGAGCTCCTCGCCTTGGCGCGCGAGGCGCGCGGCGGACGGCTCGCGCGTCTCGACGGCGTCGAAGCGCGCCACCGCGAAGCGGCCGCGGCGCTCGGCGTGCCGGCCGCGGCGATCGAGCCCTTATTAAAGGACCTGCGCGAGCTCGCGCGCGGGATCTCGCTGCTGCGCGAGGCCTCGCCGCACGCCCTCGACCGCGCGGCGAGCTTCGGCGAGCGGCTTTCGGCCCGATTGATCGCCGCCGCCTTCGAGAAAGCCGGCATCCCCGCGCAGGCCTGCGACGCGCCCGCGCTCGGCCTCGTCACCAACGACCGCTTCGGCTGCGCGGATCCGCTGCCCGAGGCGGAGGCGGCGCTGCGGCGCGGCTTGGCGCGCGTCAAAGCGCTGCCGGTCGTCACAGGCTTCATCGGGCGCACAAAGAACGGAGAGATCACGACGCTCGGCCGCAACGGCAGCGACTACTCCGCGACGATCCTCGGCGCCGCGGCCGGCTGCTCCGAGGTCCAGATCTGGTCGGATACCGACGGCGTGATGACGGCGGACCCGCGCATCGCGCCCAAGGCGCTCCCGCTCGAGCGTCTGAGCTTCGCGGAAGCCGGCGAGCTCGCCTACTACGGCGGGAAGGTGCTCCATCCCCACACGCTCGTGCCCGCGATCCGGAAGAAAATCCCCGTCCGCGTGCTCAACACGTTCAAGCCCGATCACCCGGGCACGCGCATCCTCGCCGGCCGCGCGGCCGAGGCGGGCGTAAAATCGATCGCTTTCAAGCGCGGCCAGATCATCGTGACCGTCGCCTCGCCGGACATGCTCATGCGCCACGGTTTTCTCGCGCGCATCTTCGAGGTCTTCGCGCGCCATGAGATCTCGCTCAACATGGTCACGACCTCGGAAGTCTCGGTCTCGATGACCGTCGACACCCCGCGGCATCTCGACGCCGCGGCGCGGGAGCTCTCGCGCGAATTCCAGGTCAAGATCGAACCGAAGAAGGCCGTGATCTGCGCCGTCGGCGAGGGTATCCGCTCGACGCCGGGAGTCGCGGCGTCCGTCTTCGGCGCGATCAAGCGGGCCGGGATCAACGTCCTGATGATCTCGCAAGGCGCGTCGAAGATCAACGTCGCCTTCATCGTCGAAGAAAAGGACGTCGAGCGCTCGGTGCGCGCGCTGCACCGGCAGTTCTTCGAAGGCCGCTAGTCGACGAGGGCCGAGCCCGTCAGCGTGCCGGAGCCGGCGACGTTGACCCAGCCCCCCGAGACGAAGCCCGAGACGAAGATCGCGCCGTTGACCAGAGCCTGTCTGGCGGGCTTGCCGTCGACGAGGAGCGTGACGTACTCGCTCGGGAAGACCGTCCCGTTGACCCAGCCGCCGCTGGCCATGAACGACGCCGTCGTCGTCACGTACTGATTCTGACTGACGACCCGCCCCGACGCGTCCTGGACCGTCAGCCAGCCGGACAAGGTCACCGTGACCCAGCCGTTGGGCTGGGAGACGAAGCCCTGCCCGCTCAGAGAAAGCGGCCCGCCGACGGTCACGTACCGCGACGCCTTGGGCTTCCCTTGCACGGCGGGCTTGCCGGCGACGGCCGGCGCCAGCGACGTCCGCGCCGACAAACGGAACGAGGTCAACGCGCCGAAGAAAGCCGAATCCGGACCTTGCGCGAGCGCCGGAGCGGCGGCGAGCACGACGGCCGTCAACGCAGCGATGAGCTTCATGGGCGCGATTCTAGCATAGAAGGCGTTAGACACAAGACGTTTACTTTCCGTCAATTCCAGAGCCCGCGACCGGGGCTTTATAATCCCTCGCCGTGACGAAAATCACACGCGCAAGGAGCTTTAAATGAGCAAAGTCCTCGAGCAAGAAGTCTCCGTCGATTACCCGCAAGAAGGTGAGAAGATCACTCATCCCCAGTACACGATGAGGGTCGGCGCCGCGGACGTGCAGAAGGTCGTCGTCTCGATCGACGACAGCCCCTGGCAGCCGTGCCGCCAGGCCGGCGGCTTCTGGTGGTACGATTGGTCGAATTTCATGTCCGGCCGCCACGAGGTCGAGGTCAAGGCCTTGACCAAGGACGGCAGGACGATGACTTCTGAAGTTCGCCGGTTCAAAGTCGAGCTCGACCGCGCCCTCTGATCGGACGCCGCGGCCCCGGGGGCGCCGCGCCCCCGGGGCCGCCTTGACAACGCGCCGGCGCGTTGTTAACCTGAAGTAAGACGCTCCCGCCCGGCCGCGCACGATGATGATGTCCAGGCAGCGCGCCGCAGCCCGCCGATCCAACGCGGACGAGCAGACCTTCATCTGGAACCTCGGCACGAGCGAGATCTACCGGTTCTCGCAGCGCCGGTCGCGCCGCGCCCGCCGGCGCCGCGCCGTTCCCGCGTCCTTCCCGTGGTTTTCTCCGATTCAATAGCGCTATAATCCGGCCATGCGCCGCCCCCTCGTGGCCTTCGACGGGGATTGCGGATTTTGCCGGCGCTTCGTGGAGCGCTGGCGCGTCCAGGTCCCGGGCGCGGATTTCGAGCCCTCGCAAACGGCCCGCGCCAAGCTGCCCAAGATACCCGCGGAGCTCTTCGACGCCGCCGTCGTCCTCGTCGAGCCCGACGGCCGCTTCTTCTCGGGCGCGCAGGCGGTCTTCCGGCTGCTCGCGCTCGGAGGCAGCGGGTTTTGGCGCGCGGCTTACGAGCATCTGCCGGCCTTCGCGCCGTTGAGCGAGACCGCTTACGCTTTCGTCGCCGCGCGTCGCGCATTCTTTTCGAGGGCGGCGCGCCGTCTCTACGGCGACGATCTTCGTCCGGCTTCGACGCGCGGCGCGCGCGCCGTCTTCCTCGGCCTGCTCGCGATCACTTACTTCTGCGCCTTCGCGTCGCTGTGGAGCCAGATCGACGGGCTGCTGGGCCCCGACGGGATCTTACCCGCCGCGCGCTACCTAGAGGCCGCGCGGGCTCAGCTCGGCGCGGCGGCGTATTTGGCCGTGCCGAGCGCGTTTTGGCTCGGAGCCTCGGCGGCGGCGCTCAAGGCCGCCTGCGCCGCCGGGGCCGCGCTCGCCGTCCTCGCGCTCTGCGGGATCGCGCAGGGCCCGGCGCTATTGGCGCTTTGGGCGCTCTATCTTTCCGTCGTCGCCGTCGGCCAGGAGTTCCTGAGCTTCCAGTGGGACGTCCTGCTGCTGGAGGCCGGCTTCCTGGCCCTGCTAATCGTACCTTGGGAAATTTTTAATAGCCGCGACCGCCGCGAGCCGCCGGCGCTCGGCGTCTGGTTGCTGCGCTTTCTCGCGGCGCGCTTGATGCTCGAGTCCGGGCTCGTCAAGCTCGGCAGCGGGGACCGGACCTGGCGGGACCTCACGGCGCTGACGTTCCATTATCAGACCCAGCCTTTGCCGACGTGGCTCGGCTGGTGGGCGCACCAGCTGCCGCTGTGGGCGCAAAAGGGATCCTGCGCCGCGTTGTTCGCCGTCGAGCTCGCCGCGCCGCTGCTCTTCGCGCTGCCGCGGCGGCCGCGCGCGCTGGCCGCCGCGGCGTTCATCTTCCTGCAAATCTTGATCGCGCTGACCGGCAATTACGGCTTCTTCAATCTGCTCGCGGTCGCCCTCGCGCTGACGCTGCTCGACGACCGGCAGCTGGGCCTGAAGACCGAACTCGGCGAGCGCGCCTCGAGGCCGCGGCGCGCCTGCGCGCTGGCGTTCGCCGCGTTCTCGCTTCCGCTGGCGCTCGCGCAGCTCTGCGGCGTCGCCTTCGGCCGGGTTCCGCTGCCGCGCCCGATGACGCGGCTCTACGGGATGGCCTCGCCGCTTCATCTGGTCAACGGCTACGGTTTGTTCGCGGTCATGACGACCCGCCGCGACGAGATCACGGTGGAAGGAAGCCTCGACGGCCGCGAGTGGCGCGAGTATCCCTTCAAGTTCAAGCCGGGCGCGCTCGACCGGCGGCCGCCTTTCGTCGCCCCGCGCATGCCGCGGCTCGACTGGCAGATGTGGTTCGCCGCGCTCGGCTCCTACGAAGACAGCCCGTGGTTCATGGCGCTGCTCGCGCGCCTGGCCCAGCGCAAGCCGGAAGTCCTCGCGCTGCTCGCGTCGGATCCGTTCCCCGACGGGCCTCCCGTTTATTTCCGCGCGACCGTCGCCGAGTACCGCTTCACGACTCCCGCCGAGCGCCGCGCGACGGGCGATTGGTGGAAGAAAGGCGAGCCGAGGCTCTACTGCCCCGTATTAAAGGTAAGCGCCCGGGTCAGCCCTTAGCGGACGCGGACGCCGAACGCCAAACCGTCCTCGAGCGGCAGCATCGTGACGCGAAAGAGCCCGGAATCCGCGAGCCGCTCATTAAACGTCCGGATGCCCTCGGTCGCGCCGGGAATGTCGTTGTCGACCGGATAAGCCGCGCGCCGGAAGACGTTGTCGGCCGCGACGACGCCGCCTAGCCGCAAGTTGCGCGCCGTCCAGTCCAGATAGGCGGGATAGGACGCCTTGTCGGCGTCGATGAACACGAAATCGAACGGGCCTTCTTTCTCGATATCAGGCAGGCGCTCGAGCGCCGGGCCGACGTGGACGCGCACGCGATCGGCGACGCCCGCCTTCTTGAATGATTCTGCCGCTACCTTCGCGTGCTGCGGCTCGTATTCGAACGTGTCCAGAACGCCGCCCGGAGGCAGCGCGCGAGCCAGGCACGTGCCCGAATAGCCGCCGAGCGTGCCGATCTCGACGATGCGCTTGGCGCCCGACGCGCGAGCGAGCACCTCGAGATGGCGGCCGTCGAACGGGCCGACGGCGATCGGGGGCAGACCCTCGCGGACCGAGCGCTCGCGTATCTCGCGCAGGACGTCGTCCTCGGGATCGAGCAGCTCCTCGACGTAGGGCGCGATGCGCGGATCCGACGCCGCGAATCCCTTATCCATCAGGGTCTGACCCCGTCGTGTATCAAGGCCAAGTTGAAGCGGACCAGGGCCTCGTCGGCGGTGCGCACCAAGCCGCCCAAGGCCTTGACCGGCTCGATGCCGTAGTCGCTCGGGCGCAGACGCGCGTAGCCGTAAGCCCAGTAGCCGCCCGGCCTGGGGACGAGCGTGACCGGCAGGTCGAGAGTCGACGTCGTGCCGTGCAGCGAGAACTCGCCGGAAAGCATCCACATGTCCTTCTCGCTTTCCACGGGCTCGATCGAGCGGGCGTCGAGCGTGATCAGCGGGTAGCGGCGTACGTCGAGGCCTTTCTCGCCGCGCATCGTGCGGCGGATCTTCGCGCGATCGGCGTCGGAGACCTCGCCCGCCAGGCCCTCGGCGCGGCGCGCGGCCGCGTCGTCGATGTCGAGGCCCGCGGTGTTGATCTGGAGGTGAAGCGTCGCCGAGGAGTCCTGCAGCTCGACGCTGCCGCGGAAGTCCCTGACCTCGAGCACGTGGTCGTGGCCCAAGGCGCGCAGCGCGCCTTCCTTCATGATGACGACGCGAAAACTCCCCGTGGACGGATCCAAGACCCAGGCGTCGGCGCGCGCGGGCGCGGCCGCGAGCAGCAGCGTCAGCGCGACGAGCGTCGGCATGCGCGCTATCCTAGCATAACTTGCTAGGATGGCCGGCATGACGCGCCGAGTGCTGATCACGGGAGCGACCTCGGGCCTGGGCCGCACGATGGCGGTCTTACTCGGCCGCGAGGGCGCGAGGGTGGCCGTCACCGGCCGGCGCAAGGACAAGCTCGAGGAGACCGCCGCCCTCGTGCGCGCCGCTGGCGGAGAATGCCTCGCGCTGTTGGGCGGCGTCGTCGACCCGGCCGAGGTCAAAGCGCACTACGCGGCGATCAAGAGCGCCTGGGGCGGCCTCGACTGGGCGATCCTCAACGCCGGCGTCAGCGAATCCAAGGGCGCGCGGGAATTTTCCGCGGAGAACGTCCGCCGCACGTTCGAGACGAACATCTTCGGCGTCGCGAACTGGATGGAAGCGGTGCTGCCGGACATGATCTCGGCGAAATCCGGCGTCGTCGCCGGCGTGGCGAGCCTGGCCGCGTTCCGCGGTCTTCCTTTTTCCGGCTCTTACTGCGCCAGCAAGGCCGCCCTCGTCACGCTGCTCGAGTCCGCGCGCGTCGACCTGCGCGGCACGGGCGTCGACGTCGTCGCGATCTGCCCCGGCTTCGTCAAGAGCGAGATGACCGAGGGCAACAAAGTCGGCTCGATGCCCTTCCTTCTCGAGGCCGAGGACGGCGCCCGCCGGATGCTCGACGGCGTCGCGGCGCGCCGGCGCGTCGTGCACTTTCCTTGGCAGCTTTCGATCCCGACGATCTACGGCCTGCACAACATGCCCGGGTTCCTGTACGACCGCTTCGCCTCGCGCGTCAAGCGCCGGAAGAGCTAGAATAGCCGGGTTATGCGGCCGCCGCTGCTGATCAAGAACGCTCTGCGCGTTGCCACGATGGACGACGCGCGCGCCGAGCTTTCCGACGCCGACGTCCTGATCCGCGGCCGGGTGATCGTCTCCGTCGGCAAGAACCTCGAGGCGCCCGAGGACGCGCGCGTTTTGGACGCCCGGGGCTGCGTCGTCCTGCCGGGTCTGGTCAACACGCACCACCACCTCGTTCAGACGCTCACGCGCGCCGTGCCCGCCGTCCAGGACGCCAAGCTCTTCGACTGGCTCGTCTACCTCTATCAGGTCTGGCGCCATCTGACGCCCGAGGCCGCCGGCGTCGGCGCCGAGGTGGGCTTGTCCGAGCTGCTGCTCACCGGCTGCACGACGGCCGCCGACCACACCTATCTCTATCCTCGGGGGCAAACGGGGCTGGTCGACGCGCAGATCGAGGCCGCGCGCAAGCTCGGCATCCGCTTCCATCCCACGCGCGGCTCGATGTCGGTCGGCGAATCGAAAGGCGGCTTGCCGCCCGACGACTGCACGCAGGACGAGGACGAGATCCTCAAGGACTGCGAGCGCCTCGTAAAGGAATTCCACGATCCAGCTCCCTATGCGATGACGCGCGTCGGCCTCGCGCCTTGCGCGCCGTTCTCCGTGAGCCCGGAGCTCATGAAGACCTCCGCGGCGCAGGCCAAGAAGTGGGGCGTGCGCCTGCACACGCACCTTTGCGAGACGCTCGACGAGCAGGCGTATTGCCTGGAGCGCTACAAGATGACGCCGATGGAGTTCATCGAGTCCGTCGGCTGGCTCGACGGCAACGCCTGGTTCGCGCACATGGTGCACGTCTCCGACGAGGAGATCAAGCTGCTCGCCAAGACCAAGACCGGCGTGGCGCATTGTCCGTCTTCGAACTTCCGGCTCGGCTCGGGCATCGCCCCGACCCGGCAATATTTGGACGCGGGAGTCCCCGTAGGGATCGGGGTCGACGGCTCGGCCTCCAACGACTCCGGCGACATGCTGGGCGAGGCGCGGATGGCGATGCTCGCGCCGCGCGTGAAGACCGGGGTCAAGTCCATGCCCGCGCGCGACGCGCTGTGGATGGCGACGCGCGGCGGCGCGGCCGTGCTCGGGCGCGACGACGTCGGCCAGATCGCCGCCGGCAAGGCCGCGGACCTCGCGATCTTCGACGTCGACAAGGTGGATTTCGCCGGGGCGCTGCACGACCCGGTCGCCGCGCTGTTGTTCTGCGGCACCGGGCATCGCTCGAAGTGGACGATCGTCAACGGCCACGTCGTCGTCGAGGACGGCAAGCTCGTCAACGCGGACGAGCGGGAGCTCGCCGCGCGCGCCAACAAGATCGCGCGCGACCTCGTCTCCAAGTCGCCGGCCAAGGTCTGATGCAAGCTTACATCCTCGCCGCCGGCCGCGGCCGCCGCGCGGGCGGGCCGAAGGCGTGGCTCGAGCGCGACGGCAAGCCTTTGCTGTCGCGGCAGCTCGAGTTCGCGACGACGCGCTTTGAAGCGAAAGACATCGCGGTCTCCGTCCAGGCGCCCTGGCTTGAATCATCATCCGCCACGTGGCGGATGATGAAGCCGCTCGCGGAAAGTGGCGTCTCCTTCGTCGCCGTCGATCCCGACGCGTCCCCGCTCGCCTCGCTGCAGGCGCTGCTGCGCGCCAAGCCCGCTTTCTCGCCGTTCTTCGTCTGGCACGTCGATCAGCCCGTGTGGGAGCCGAGTCTCTTCGCCGCTCTCGAGGAGCGCATACATACTATGGGCGCCCATAGTATGTGCGCGACTAACGCGAGTCCGACCGAGGCGATGCGCCCGACGTTCGATGGACGCCCGGGACACCCGGCCCTTCTGTCTCATGAGCTTGCGCTCAAGATCCTCGCGCTCAACCCGGTCTCCGAGCGTCTCGACGTTTTCTTGAAGAGCCGCGCGATCGAGGACGTATCCGTCAACTCATCCTGCTGCGTCGAGAACTGGAACGAAGGAGTGCCCGCGTGAGAGAACTGCGCCTCAAGAGCCGGCGCGTGCTCGCGTCGGGCGGCCTGGCGCCCGCCGCCGTCGTCGCGCGCGACGGCAAGATCGCGGGCATCGCGCCCTACGATCTCGACGCGCGGGATCTCGGCGACGCCGTCATCATGGCGGGACTGGTCGACACGCACGTCCACCTCAACGAGCCCGGCCGGACCGAATGGGAGGGCTTCGCCTCCGGCACGCGCGCGGCCGCGGCGGGCGGGATCACGACGGTCGTCGACATGCCGCTCAACTCCATCCCGGTCACGACGAGCGCGAAAGCCCTCCAGGTCAAGCTCGCCGCGGCCGAGAAGCAATGCGTCGTCGAGTGCGGCTTCTGGGGCGGCGTCGTCCCCGGCAACGCCGGAGAGCTCGAGGCCATGCTCGACCTCGGCGCGCGCGGCTTCAAGGCGTTCATGTGCCACTCGGGCATCGATGATTTCCCCGCCTCGACCGCGGACGATTTGCGCGAGGCGATGAGGATCCTCGCCCGGCGCGGCGTCCCTCTCCTGGCTCACGCCGAGCTCGCCTGCGGCGAGGCGGCGACGACGCCGTCCAAGCGCTATTCGGTCTACCTCCACTCGCGGCCGCGGTCGTGGGAAAACGAAGCGATCTCGCTGCTCGCCAAGCTCTGCGCCGAGACCGGCTGCCGCACGCACGTCGTGCATCTCTCGTCGTCGGACGCGCTGCAGATCGTCGCCAAGGCGAAAGCCGACGGCCTTCCCTTCACGGCCGAGACCTGCCCGCATTATCTGACGCTGCACGCCGAGGAGATCGAGGACGGGCGGACGGAGTTCAAATGCGCGCCGCCCATCCGGGAAAGCGAGAACTCGGACCGGCTCTGGGGCGCGCTCGAGGAAGGCACGATCGATTTCGTCGTCTCCGACCACTCTCCATGCGTCCCCGAGCTCAAGAAGCGCGAGAAGGGCGACTTCATCGGCGCCTGGGGCGGCATCGGCGGCCTGCAATACACGCTTCCCGCGGTCTGGACCGAGGCGCGCCGCCGGGGCTTCGACGTCGCCTCGCTCGCGCGCTGGACGAGCAAGGGGCCGGCCAAGTTCGCCGGCCTCGAGAACAAAGGGCGCTTGGCGCCCGGAGCCGACGCCGACCTCGTCGTCTGGGATCCCGACGCGCCGGCCGACACGACGCCTCAAGGACTCTTTCACAAGAACAAGCTTTCTCCGTACACGGCCAAAAAACTGCTCGGCCGAGTGCTCGAAACCTACGTCGCGGGAGAACGCGTCTATGACCACGGCCGCATCGACGAAACTCGCCGGGCCCGGCTCCTCGTACCCAGCCATGAGCTTCTCTGACGCCATCGATCTCGCCTCGACGCGCGTCGGCGGCGAAGTCCTCCTCGCCAACGACGATTTTTTCGCGCCCAAGGAGAATCTTCTCAAGCCCGAGGCCGCCGTCTGGATCGAGGACAAGTACACGCCGAAAGGGAAGTGGATGGACGGCTGGGAGACGCGCCGGCGCCGCACGCCGGGCTTCGACTGGTGCGTGCTCAAGCTCGGGCTGCGCGGCGTCGTGCGGGGCGTCGACGTCGACACCTCGTATTTCACCGGCAACTACCCCGAGCACTGCTCGATCGAGGCCTGCGACGCGCCGGCCGGCGCCAAGGCGGCCGACCTCGTCAAAGACCCCTCGCTTTGGGTGGAGATCCTGCCCAAGACGGCGCTCAAGGGCGGCTCGTCGAATCAATTCAACGTCAAGAGCCTGCGCCCCTGGACGCACCTGCGCTTGAACATCTTCCCCGACGGCGGCGTCGCGCGCCTGCGCTGCTACGGCGACGTCGTGCCGGATTGGGAGCGCGCGGCCGCCGACGGCAAGATCGTCGACCTCGCGGCCGTCGAGAACGCGGGCGTCGCCGTGGCGCAGTCCGACATGTTTTACGGCAAGGCCAACAACATGCTGATGCCCGGCCGAGCCAAGAACATGGGCGACGGCTGGGAGACCAAGCGCCGCCGCGGCCCCGGGCACGACTGGGCGATCGTCAAGCTGGGCGCGCCCGGCATGCTGTCTAAGGTCGAGGTCGACACGAACCACTTCAAAGGGAACTATCCGGACGCCTTCTCTCTGGAAGGCTACGGCGGCCCGAGCGTCACGGCCGCGGCGCTTTCCTCGAGCGACATCCCGTGGACCGAGATCATCCCGCGCACCAAGCTCTCGGCGCACAAGCGCCATTACTTCGCCGTTTCGCCGGCGACGCCGTTCTCCTACGCCCGCCTCAACATCTATCCCGACGGCGGCGTCAGCCGCTTGAGGCTCTGGGGGCGGCTCGACCGCCGGACGCAGGATGCCTGAGCTTCCCGTCGTCAACGCCTGGACCAAAGAAAAGGCCTACGAGGAGCTCCTGCGCTGCTGCGGCTCGCGGCGCTGGGCCGAGCGCATGACGGCCGAGCGGCCCTTCGCCAACGACTCCGACCTTTTCACGAGCGCCGCGCAGATCTGGTTCGCGCTCGAGCCCGCCCACTGGCTCGAGGCTTTCGAGGCGCACCCGCGCATCGGCGGCAAGGACGCGCTGCGCGAGAAGTTCAAGAAGACGGCCGACTGGGCCAAGGGCGAGCAGTCGCGCGTCAAGGAAGCCACCGAGGAAATCCTCGACGCCCTCGCCCGGGGCAACGAGGCCTATGAGAAGAAGTTCGGCCACATCTTCATCGTCTGCGCCAGCGGCAAGAGCGCCGAGGAAATGCTCGAGGCCCTGCGCTTGCGGCTCAACCACGACGACCTGACCGAGCTGCGCATCGCCGCCGGCGAGCAGGAAAAGATCACCGCGATCCGCCTTCAAAAGCTGTTAAATTCTTAATAGACTCCTCCTGGATGAGCCCGATCACGACCCACGTGCTCGACGTCGCGCGCGGCGTCCCCGCCCAAGGGATCAACGTGCGCCTCGAGCTCAAGGACAAGAGCGGTTGGAAGACGCTGGCCGAGGACATGACCGACGCCGACGGCCGCGCGCGCGAGCTGCTCGATGAAGGCGCGAAGCTCGAGCACGGCACCTACCGCCTGACGTTTCAGACCGGCGAGTATTTCAAGCATCAGAAAGCCAAGGGCTTCTTCCCTCTCGTCGAGATCACCTTCGACGTGACCGAAAGCCGCCACTATCACGTGCCGCTGCTGCTCTCGCCGTTCGGCTATTCCACCTACCGGGGAAGCTGAGGCCATGAGCGACGCTTTGCGCGAGTGGCTCAATCTCGCGCTGCGCTGGTTCCACGTGATCGCCGGGATCATGTGGATCGGGCAGACGTATCTCTTCAACTGGATGGAGCGCACGTTCACGCCGCCCGACAACCCCGAGACCAAGCCCAACATCTCGGGCGAGCTCTGGATGGTCCACGGCGGCGGCTTCTACCTCGTCGAGAAGCAGAAGTGGCCGGAGATCATGCCCCGCGCTCTGCATTGGTTCAAGTACGAGGCTCTTTTCACTTGGATCAGCGGGTTCCTGCTGCTGGCCGTCGTGTATTGGTCGAGCGCGCCGCTCTTGCCCTACGCCTCGGAGCTGCCGCGCTGGGAAGGAATCTTGCTGTCCGCGGGCTCGCTCGTCGGCGCGCTGGCGGTCTATCGCCTGATCTGGTTCACGCCGATCGGCGACAACCTCGCCCTCGGCGCCGTCCTCAGCTGGCTCGCCATCGTGGGCTCGACGTGGGCGCTCGGCAAGGTGTTCTCGGACCGCTCCGCTTTCCTCCACATCGGAGCCATGTTCGGCACGATCATGGTCACGAACGTGTGGATGACGATCCTCCCGAATCAGCGCAAGATGATGGCGATCACCGAGGCCGGAGGCAAGCCCGAGCAGCGCTTGGCGACGATCTCGGGACGCTGCTCCAAGCACAACACCTACATGTCGGTCCCGCTGATCTTCACGATGATCAGCAATCATTTCCCCTTTACCTACGACACGGCCTTGGCGCCGTGGATCATGGGCGGCTTCGTGCTCGTCGGGTGGGCCGCCGCGAAGCTCATTCGAGACGTGCTCTAAACGGGGCCGTCAAACAAGTCCGCTAGACTCGCGGCGTGACCCCGGCCGCGCTCGCCGCCTTCCTCCTCTTCGCCGCGCCCGCCCGCGCGCAGGTCGACCCCGATAGGCGCCGCCTCGTGCAGTTCGGCTACGACCAGAACTTCTCGGGCCCGGGCCCGACCGGCGCCTACGCCTTCTACTACATGAACGAACCCGAGTTCCCGAGCAAGGGCATGAGCTTGCGCGTGGCCCTCGCGCCGGTCTACGTCGACTCCGAGCTCGCGGTCAAGAGCGCGCTCGGCGAGAACACGGACGTCGGGCTCGGGCTCGCCGGCGGGGGTTTCGCCGACAGCTACGCGGAGGTCCATCAAGGGCACTACGCGCGCGACGAGTCCTTCGTCGGTCACGGCGGCAAGGCCTCGTTGAGCCTCTACCATCTCTTCGATCCTGGCGCGATGATCCCGCTCAACGGCGTGCTGCGCGGGATCATCTCGGGCTCGAGCTACAGCAAGACCTCGGACACGGCGGCCGGATTTTCGCTGCCGCCGGACGGGATGACGTACATCACGCGCGCCGGGCTGCGGTTGGGCGGCGAGCCGCCGCAGCTCATGCCTCGCCGCAGCGCCGAGCTCTCCGTCTGGTACGAGGGCCGTTGGCGGGAGCATCCGAGCGTCTACGGCTTCGACGGCGACCGCTCCGTCAATCCGCGCGCGGACCTCGTCTGGTCGCGCGCGCTGTTCGCCTACCGGCCCGAGTCCGGGCGGCGGTTCCGCGTCTCGATGGAGGCCGGCACGAGCCGCAACGCCGACCGGCTCGACACCTATCGCCTCGGCGGGTTCCTTCCCTTCGCCTCGGAGTTCCCGCTGTCGATCCCGGGCTTTTACAACGGCGAGATCTCGGCGCGCAGGTATGTCTTGATGACCGGGCTCATCGAGCAGCCGCTCGATGAGCAAAAGCGCTGGAGCGCCGACCTTTTCGGCTCGGCGGCGGACACGACCTACCTCCAAGGCCTCGGGCAGCAGGGGCCCTGGAACGAAGGCGCGGGGGTGGGCTTGGTCTACG
This sequence comes from uncultured Elusimicrobia bacterium, assembly GCA_964600165.1. Taxonomy (GTDB): domain Bacteria; phylum Elusimicrobiota; class Elusimicrobia; order UBA1565; family UBA9628; genus CAZRIP01. The sequence goes on from CAZRIP010000051.1 coordinate 25,169, forward strand.
ACTCGCCGAACGCCGTTTGGAAGGTCGCGTCGGGCTACGCCTACGGCATCTCGGCGATCCGCGCCGGCGGCCGCGGCGCGCACAGCGCCATGCTGCTCGTCCAGCTCGACCTCGAG
>CAZRIP010000052.1:0-25226 GCA_964600165.1 uncultured Elusimicrobia bacterium
CGGCGGGCGGCGGCGCCGCGCCCCCGGGGCGTTTTTTTTTCCGGGGGGGGGCTTTCCCGGACTTGAGACGCGGCGGGTGTCCCACGCCCCCCCCCGCGACGGCGCCGCGCAAGGCGTCGAGCGCTTCCTTGAGCTTCGGGTCGGAGAGGTTCGGGCGATGGTCCTTGAGATTGAAGGACGAGCCCGGGTTCGAGATCGGCGCGTCCTGGCGGCCGGCGAGCCCGTCGACGGACGGCGCCGCGGAATCGAGCGCGCGGTCGACGTCGTCCATCGTGAGCGGCGCCGCCGAGGATGAGAGCAGCGCCTCGAGCCGCGCCGCGAGCGCGCGCGTCTCGGGCCGCGCTCCCGCGATCAGCGGCGTGCGCCGATCGCTCGGGGCCTCGACGATCTCGCGGCTCCAGTCGCCGTTGAAGATCACGCGGTCGCCCCGCTTGACCTTCCCGGAGATGAGCAGATCCGAGAGCGGGCCTTCCAAGCGGCGGTCGATGACGCGGTTGACGGGGCGCGCGCCGTTGCGGGGGTCGTAACCCTCCTTGAAAAGAGAATCGATCGTCTCGTCGCGGCGTGGGAACACGAGCTCGACGCCGTGCGTCTTTTTCCAGCTCTCCTCGACGCCCGCGAGCCTCAGCTCGACGATGGCCTTGACCTCCTCGGGCTGGAGCGGCGTGAAGACGTCGACGAGGCTCGGCCGGTTGAGCATCTCGGGCTTGAAGGGGGACATCGGGAACGGCTGCTTGAGCTGCTCGCGCACGTGCGCGACGAAATCGGCCGGGTCCATCTTCTCGTAGTCGCCCGCGGGAACGCCGAAGTTCGAGGTGAAGACGATGACGGTGTGCGAGAAGTCGACGGGCCGGCCGAGCGCGTCCTTGGCGGTGCCGTCCTCGAGGATCGAGAGGAAGAGGTTCAAGATGTCCGGGTGCATCTTCTCGACCTCGTCGATCAAGATGATGCTCTCGGGCTTGCGCTTGACCTGGTCCATCAGCGTCTCGGTGGCGTTGAAGCCGACGTAGCCGGGAGGGGAGCCCTGGATGCGCGAAATATCGTGCTTGTGCTGATGCGCCCCGCCGTCGATCTTGATGACGCCCTTCTCGACGTCCTCGACGCCGAACAGCGCGCGCGCGAGCAGCCGCGCGAACTCCGTCTTGCCCGTGCCGGTGGGCCCGAGCAGGAGGGCCGAGAAGATCGGCTTGCGCAGGTTCGGCTGCGCGAAGCGGCGCTTCAGGGCCTCGACCGTCTGGCCGATGAGCTTGTCGTGGCCGATCAAGTTCTTGCGCAGCAGCGCCTCGATGCCGTCGATGTATTCCTGCGTGCCCGCCTGGAGCGAGTGGACCGGCGCGCCGAGCTCCTGGAGGGCGTCCGTGACGTCTTCTCTGCCGACTTCCGTGCGCGCCGGACGCAGGCTCTCTACCTCGAGGTCCGCGTAACGCTCGAGCAGATCGTCGAGCTGCGGGACGAGGTTCTCCTGGCGCTCGAGGTCTCCTTGCGCGCGCGCCTGGCGCAGCAGATCGAGATGGTATAAGAGATCCTTCCGCGTATCGAGCAGGCGCGACTTGACCAGCGCGGGACGGATGCGCAGGCGCGTGGCCGCCGTGTCGACCGCCTTGATCGCCATGCGCAAGAGCGCGTCGAAGCGGAACGCGCGCACGGTGAGCTCGACGGCGGCTTTAGCCGCGCCGAAGCCGATCGTCACGCCGTGCTCGAACTGCCCGCGGATGCGGTAGACGAGCTCCATCGCCGGGCCCTCGGGCACGGGATCGACGTAGATGACCTGGCTGCGGCTTTCGAGCGCGCGGTCGCGGGCGAAGAAGCGGTTGTACTCGTCGCGGGTGGTGGCGAGGATCAGCTTGAGGCGGCCCTGCGTCATCACGCGCTTGATCTGGTCGAAGAAGCTGCCGGTGTTCATGACCGGCATGTCCGGGTCGCGCGCGAGCTGGTGCGCCTCGTCGACGACGAGCACGGTGTTGCCGTCCGCGGCCTCGGCGATGATGGCCTCGACGGCGGCCGCGAACGCGTCCGGGCTGCCGGCGGCGGCGGCCATGAAGCGGCCGATGTCCAAGAGCAGCACGCGCTGGCCGTCGAGCGGCGTGCCGGTCTTGCCCGCCGCGATCCGCAGGGCCAGGCCCTCGGCGATCGCCGTCTTGCCGACGCCGGGCTCGCCGATCAAGACGACGTTGTTGTACGCCTTCTGGTTCAAGACCTGGATCGTCTTGGCCGTCTCGTCGTCGCGCAGATAGATCGGCGGGATCTCCCCGCGGCGGGCCATCGCCGTCAGATCGACGAGATAGTTCGGGGAGCCGTCGCCTTCTTTCTTCGGGGGCTCCGCGTCCTCGTCCATCGGCGCGGCCCGGGGATCTTGGCGCTTCGGCTGCACGACGCCCGCCATCAGGCCCAGCCCGGCGAGGCCGAGGCCGCCGGCGTTCCAGCCGGTGAGGGCGTGCAGCGCGGCCGCCGCCGCGATGAACGCGACCGCCATCATCGCGCCGCCCGAGCTCAAGCGGCGCGCCGCCTTGCGCGGCGCGGGGACGCTCGCCGCGGACTTCGACGTCGGACCGCGCGGGTCCTCCATCTGGTCCTCGAGGAGGTCCATGATCGCGTCGAGGCGCTCGAGCATCTCCGGGCGGTTGAGGATATTGGCGATGTCGTCGAGAGACATCGGGGAATAGAGATAGACCGTGTCCTTGAGCCGCCGCGCGACGTCGCCGAGGACGGCCTTACGGTCGAAGGGGCCCTTCTGCCGCCGCGTCATGAACGGCTCGACGAGCGCGGGGAAGATGACGGAGTCGCTGACGGCGTCCGCGGCCTCATCCAGGTCGACGCCCTGAGGCGACTTTTTCTCAGCGGCCTCGACGAAAGCCTTCGAGAACGCGTGGTCGGCGGCGTGGATCTGCTGGGCGAGCTTCTCGGCGTCGACCGACTTGCCCTGGGCTTGCCCCAGGAACTCGAGCACGCTGACGAGCTTCTTGACGTAGACGTGGCCCGCCCACGGCGCGGCCGCGCCCTTGACCAGGCGCCAGAGGTCGTCCGGCGCTTCTCCTCGGGAAAAATAACGGCTCCAGCGCTTGAACGCGCGGTAGAGGCCGCGCTGCAGGCGCGGGTCGCCGGATTCGTAGAGCGGGCGCAGCGCGCCGGCGTCCGGGACGGATTTCACGAGCTCGCGCGCGATGGTCGCGTAGCCCGCGGCGCGCTCGGGCTCGGACAGCTCGGCCGCGGCGGGCGGCAGGGCCGCGAAAGCGAAGACGAGGGCGTCGCGGCGGGCCGCGAGGCCGGGGAATCGGCGGGAGATCGGCGTGGCGTCGTGGAAAAGGGCGCGGTTGTCGAAGAGGAGCATCTCTCCGGAGCCGAGGGTGCCGCGCAAGACGGTCTCGCCCGAGGCTTTCGTGAGGACGCTCTCGCCGCCTTTCGCGTTGCGCCGTCCCACGGCCCAGACCGCGAGATAATCGGCGTGCGGGTCCTGGTGCGCGCCTTCCGTGACCGCGCCGTCCTCGACGCGCATCTGGTGCACGGAGACGCGGACGCCGCGCGCGCGCACGGATTGCGGCAAGCGCGAATAAAGCGACTCGACGAGCGCGCGGAACTGGGGGTCGCGCACGACCTCGGGCGCGATGCCGGGCAATCGGGCTTCGGCGGATTTCGCTAAGAAGGTCGCGCCGGGAGTGGCGCGGATCTCTATCGCGCCGTCCGCGCCGGGGCGGAGCTCGAGCTCGGCCGCGGCGCGCGCGCGCCGCCCGAGGGCCGCCGGCCGGTGCGCGTCGGGCGCCAGGCGCGCGAAGGACGCCGAGAGCCGCGCGCGCAGGCCGCTATAAGAGGAAACGTCGAAAGTCTGGGTCGGCAGCTCGGGGGCCGAGGCGGCCACGGCGTCGGCGCCGACGGGGGAGGCGCCGGAATAGACGGCGTCGAGCGAGGTCGTCGCCGTCTCGCCCGAGGACTGCGGCCGGACGGCCGTCTGCGCGGCCATGGACGCTTGGGCGGCCTGGACGTTCGCGGCCGGCTGAGCCTGAACGGCGGCCTGCGCCGCCGGCGCGGGAGCGAGTGCTTCGATCTGTAAAGCGGGAGAGACCGCGAGGGGCTGCGTCAGCGCGGGGAGCGCGCCGGGCAGGACCGGAAGCGCCGGAGCCGCCGGGCTCTCGAGGACCTCGACGGGCTTCTCCAAAGCCGCGGCGAGCGCCGGCGAGGGCGCGGTCAAAGCGGCGATCAAAGCGCAGGCGAGCGCCCGGCGCAGCCGTGTGAGCATTCCCACAGGATAAGCGCAACGGCTGCGATGGAAAAGGGGCGTTGGGCCCAGGCGCCCGCGCTCAATGGGCCCAGTGAAAAGCGGGTCCGCTACGGCGCGAGGGAGCGCCGCAGGCTCTCCAGCTGGGCGTAGACGTCCTCGGCCCCGGACGAGGCGCGCGAGAGCGCTTTGTCGGCGACGGCGATGGCCTCGCCCGTGCGCTTTTGCGCCGCCAGCGCGTAGGCCAGGCTGAGCGCGGCCTCCGGGTAATCCTGCTGGAGCTCGAGGGCGCGGCCGAAGTCCGAGATCGCGGCGTCGCGCTCTCCGGCGCGGTAGCGCGCCACGCCGCGGTCGACGTAGAGGTGGGCGAGCTTCGGAAAGCGCTCCAAGCAGGCGTCGAAGTAGGAAGGCCCGAGCAGGTCGGGAGAAGGACGATCGTCGCCGCAGGCGGCGGCCGCGTCGGTTTTGATCGCGGCTTGAAATTCCGCGCGCGCTCCCGCCTCGTCTTTCGCGAGCGATTTCGCGGCGCCGCGCAGCACGCGCCAAGCCGCGCGCGAGCCGGGGTCGGGCTCGCGCGAAAGAGCGGCGAGCGCCGCGCCGGGACGGCCCGCGAAGAGCTCGAGCGTCGCGAGATCCCGGCGCGCCGCGAAGAGCTCCGGCGTCAGGGAAAGCGCTTGCGCGAGGCTCGTCCGCGCGCCCGCCTCATCCTTGAGCTGGCGCTGAACGGAGGCTTTGCGCCGCCAGGCGTCGGCTCGTTCGGCGGCGGGGGCCCGGGATAGAGACTCGACGAGACGGCCGGCGTAGGTCAGCGCGCTCTCGGGCCGTCCGGCGGCCAGCGCGATCTGGATCGCGTCGGCCAGGGCGCGCGCGTCGCCGGGTTCCACCGCGAGCAGGCGCCCGACGAACTCCAGCGCCGCCGAGGGACGGCCGGCGTCGCGCTCGATCTGCGCGGCCTGCCGCAGCGCCTCGGAGTCGTCCGGGACAAGCGCCAGCGCCGAGGCCGCGCTGGCGCGGGCTCCGTCAAGATCCTTGAGCTCGTGCTGGAGCCGAGCTCTGCGACGGTACAATTCGGCCAGGCGGCGGGGGGCCGCGCCGTCCAGGCTCTTGAGCAAGCGGTCGAGAAGAGACAGGGCCTTGCGCGGGTCCGCGCGCTCGGACGCCCGCTCCTCGGCGTCGGCCCGCGCCTCGGCCTCATCGCGGGACGAGCGCTCGATCCGGGCGGCTTCCCGCAGCGCGTCCCGGCTGTCGGGCGAAAGCGCCAGCGCCTCGCGCACGGTCGACCGCGCCGACGCGTAGTCCTTGAGCTCGAGCTGGAGCTGAGCCTTCTGCGCGAGCGCGGCGGCGCGCTCCGAAGGCGGCGCGTGCTCCGAGCTCTTCACGAGCCGCTCGATGAAGGGCAAGGCGTCCCGCGGGCGTCCCGACAGGCGCTCCACCGTCACGGCCTCTCGCAGCGCTTCGGCATCCTCGGGCGCCGCGTTCAACGCCGCCGCGACGCTCGTCTCGGCGCCGCGGTAGTCCTTGAGCTGGCGCTGGGCCTGCGCTTTCCGCCGCAGGATCGCGGAGCGGTCCCGCGCGGCGGCGGGCTTGAAATCGCGCAGGAGCCGCTCGATGTGCTCCAGAGCCCTCCGAGACTGGCCCATCTCGTACTCGATCTGCGCCGCGTTGTCCAGGATGTTCGCGGCGACGTCCCCGGAGAGGGCGGCGTCGATCTCCGCCAAGGCGCCCGCCTGATCGCCGACGTCCGACTTCGCGCGGGCGAGCTCGATGCGGATGTCGGAGGGAGCGGCCTGCTGGTACGGCGCGGGGATCTTCCAGCGCGCCAGGTCCGAGATCACGGCCAGATCGTGCGTCGACATGAGCCAGGCCGCCAGGATGCATTGCTTCGCCTTCTCCGTCTCGCCGAGATCGCTCCACGCTTCTGCTATCGAGCGGTAGGCGGAGGCTCTCTGCCACTCGGGAGCCGCGTCGACGGCCAGCGTGAACCGCTCCGCCGACTCCTTGGCCTCCGGCAGCCGCTTTTCGCGGCGGCGCAGGGCGACGAGCTCGCGCAGCGCGTCGAGATCGTCCGGGTCCGCCGCGAGGGCTTTCTCCAGTTCGGTCTCGCCGCGCGGCCTTCGGGCGGGCGGCGCGGCGGCGGCGGAGCGCGGGGGCGCGGCCTGCGGCAAGCCCGCTCTGCGCCGCGCGTCCGCGAGCGCGCGCAAGGCGTCGAGATCGTCGGGGTCGGCGTCCAAGGCCCGGCGCAGGCTCTCCTCGGCCATGGCCTCGTCGCCGAGCTCGGTCCAGACGCGCGCGGCGCGGCGGTAGGCGTCGGCGCGCAGCCAGGAGGGCGCGCGGCCGGCCGCCTCGAGCGCGCGGCGGGCGTAGTATTTAGCCTTCGAAGGCTCGCCGCGCAGGAGCGCGGCCATGTCGTGGAGGCCGTCGAAGTCGTCGGGCCTGAGCTCGAGCGCGCGCTCGAGGCCGCCGCGCGCGTCGCCGTCCTTGTCCAGGTCGCGCTGGATCTCGGCGGCCAGGCGCAGGGCCTCGGCCTTGCGCCGCGCGGTCGGCGCCGAGCGCGCGGCGGAGAGCGCGTAGGGCAGGGCCTGCTCGGGCGTCTCGCGCAGGATCTCCGCCAGAGCGTAGGCCGCCGCGGCGTCGGCGGAGTCTTCCTTCAGAGCGCGCTCGAAGCGGTCGCGCGCGCCGGGGTAATCTCCGAGCGCCGCGCGGATCCGGCCGCCCGTGCGCAGAGCTCCGCAAGCGTCGGCTTCGCGCGCCAGCCGCCACAAATAATCCTCGCCGGGGCGCTGAAGCAGACGGCTATTCAAGGAACCGCAGTCTTGGGGGCCGGAAAGGACGGCACCTCGCGCGGCCGGGGACTGCAGCGCCGCCGACAGCAGCAGGACCGCCGCGGCGGTCCTGGGCGTCAACGCCCTGCCAGGTCTACGGCGACCGCGGGTTGGGCCGGGCCGTCCGCGGTGGCGCGGATCCGCCGCAGGAAGTCTTTGCCGATCAGGCCCTCGATCGAGGAGGCGTAGGCCGGAGCCAACGCTTTCTCGAAGCCGCGCTTGCCCTCCGCGTTGAGGTAGACCGGTCGCACGCCCTGGCCCACCATCGCGCGCTTGGCCCGCTCGTTGAGCTCGATGGTCAGCGCGCGCTCGACCCGGCCCGACTCGCGCGAGGCGTCGCTGATCAGCGTCCGGTACTCGGCCGGCAGACTCTTGAAGAACTTCTGGTTGATGTAGGTCACGCTGACCAGGTACGTCGAGTTCGGCATGCTGAAGTAGCGGAAGCCCTGGTCGAGCGCCGCGCGCTCGAAGTTGCGCCACGTGATCACCGCCGCGTCGAGCTCGCCGGAGCGCGACGCGGGCAGGATGTTGCCCAGGTTGTGCTTGATCGTCACCGGCTTGGCCCCGAGGCCGGTAAGCCACGCCTCGTTGAGCGCGTCGCCGTACACGCCCACCTTGAGCCCCTGTAAATCCTCGGGCTTGCGGATCTCGCGGTCCACGCTCGCCACGCCGCTGCCCCCGCCGCTGTAGGTGAACGAGAGTCCCTGCATGCCGTGCGCCTGGAAGCCGTCGAGCAGCTCCTGGCCGAGCGGCCCCTCGATGACCCCTTCCATGTGGCGGTAGTCGCGGAAAAGATAAGGCGCCTCGAAGGCGTAGAGCCGGGGATCGAGCCCGCCGACCACGTCGGTGAAGGAGTGGCCCATCTCGGCCTCGCCTTTCTCGACCATCGCGGCGACGTTCGAGCCGGCGCCCAGGCCGGCGCTCAGGTCGTCTCTGTCCGCGATGACCAGCTCGACCGAGACGTCGCCGTGGCTCTTGGTCTCGACCTCTTTCTTGAAGTTCAGCGCGGCTTCCTCGAAATAGTCGAGGTTCTTGTGCCCCAGATACCAGCGGATCTTGTATTTGGCCTCGGCATGAGCGGAGGGAGCAAAACCCAGCAGCGAGGTCGCCGCGAGGGCGAAAACGGCGAGAATGCGGATTCTCATTTGAGGCCTCCGTTGGAGCGCCGATTTACGTCACTTTAACAGGGATTCCCGCTATTGTCAAGATTTCTCGCGCTAGTCTTCTCGGACCGCGACGACGAGGCTTTCGCGGCGCAGCGTCAGCGGGCTGAAATACGTGAAGCTGCCGGCGCGGGCATAACCGTCCGGAGGCGGCGCGCCCTCGAAGGAGATCACGGCCCGCCGCCGCAGTCTCGCGGCATCGAGCCATTCGCCGTCGGCGATCGCCTCCAGCCCCTTCTCGCGCTTGAGCCGGTCCATGTCGCGCTGGTAGCCGTGCCAGAGCACGAACTCCGACGTCGACCAGATCGTCTCCGGCGGCAGGCCGCGCTCCTCCAGCGCGTGGCTCGCGCGCCAGAAAGCCTCGTGGGCGTTCAAAAAATCACGCTCGCCGGCGATCGAGAGGAGGGCCATCGCCAAAACGAGCCCCCAGCGCCAACGGGCGGGCCCGGCCCCGGCGGCCGACAAAGCGAGCGCGACCGGGAGGAGCATCAGCAGATAGCGGTCGTAGAACTCGAGGCCCGCGAAAAGCCACAGCGCGAGCGGCGCCGTCGCGTAAAGCGCGGGGATCAGCGCCCGGCTCGGCCGCAGCGCGCGAGGCAGCGCGCGCGCCGCGGACCAGACGCCGGCAAGCCCCAGCGCCTTCCAGAACCAAGCGCTTCCGAGCGGCCCCGCCGCCTTGAACGCGCGTCCGATCGCCTGCCAGCGTCCGAGGCCCGTCGTCGAGAGCGTCGCGTCCCGGGAAGGGAAAGCGAAGAGCGCGAGCGCGAGCGCGGCGGCGAGGAGAGCCGCCGCGGCGATCCGCCGTTTCGGCGATAAGCGCCGCCAGTCGGCGATCGGAAAGCGCGCGCCGAGCGAAAAGGGGATCGCCGCCAGCCCTCCGTAGAGCGCGAGCCAGCCCGAGCGCGCGAGCGCGTCGAGCGCGAAAGGAGTCGGATGGAGATGCGCGGCCGTGCCGCGGGCGTTGTACCAGTAGCGGGCCCAAGTCTCGCCGTGAACCAAGCGCAGCCAGGCCTCGAACGCCCCGAGCGCGGCGACGGAGGGTCCGAGGAGGAGCGCCGCGCCCGTCCACGTGAGCTTGCGCCGCCGCGCGAGATAGACCGCGTAGCCGACGGCGAGCAGCGCGCCGGGTTGCCTCACGAGCGAGGCGAGCGCCGCGGCCGCGCCGCAGGCCGCGATCGACGGCTCGCCGCTCGCCGCCAGGTTCAAGAAAACGAGGACGAGGAACAGGAAGGGGACGTCGGTCATGTAGGAGAAAGCGAGGTTGACGAAGACCGGGTTGAACGCGAGCGCCGCCGTCGCGAGCGCGGCCGCCTCGCGCGCCAGTCCGACCGCGCGAAACCAGCGGTGCGCGAGCAAAACGCAGCCCACGGCGAGCGCGAGCGTCGACAGCCTCAGCGCGGCGTGGCTGAAGCCTTCCGCGCAAAACAGCAGCCCCCAGAGGCCTTGGAGCACGAACGTCGGCGAGCTCCAGTCGGATAATCGGACGATTCCGGAATCGCGAACCGTCTTGACCGTGTAGGCGTACGACCAGTCGTCGAGGACCGGGAAGTCGCGCCAGGGGCCGATCGCCGCGTACGCGAGGGCGGCGGCCGCGACGACGAGCCCGCGATCGCGCATGTACGAAGTATGCCCCGCGCCCAAGGGGGAGTCAATAGCCGTGCCTTTACCGATTTTTAGTGGCGCGGGAGGGCTATCTCTGTCATCCTATGCGGACATGGACCACCCCTCGGAGCATCATCACGGCCTCACGCTGTCCTTGACCTGGAATGCGGGCGCGCGCAAGAAGACCCTCGAGCTGCCGCTGAGCGCGGCGCTGCGCGTGGCGGCGGTGCTGGGCCTGTGCGCGGCGAGCTTTCAGTTCGGCGTGTGGCGCGCGCGCCTGGAGCAAGACGCGATGGCGGTGGCGGCGGCGCCGATGAATTCGGCGCCGCTCGCGCGCGTCGAGCCGATCAGCGAGCAGCGGATCGGCGACGAGGCGCCGGGACAGCCCGCCGGCCAACCGCAGGAAGTGATCACGCCGCTCAACGTCCGGGACCCTTCCGCTCTCGTGATGGGGCCGAGCGTCGGGGATCAGCAGCCCGCCGCGCCGCCCGTGCCGCGGCGGCGCCGCCGCTAGCGGCCGCGCGTCGCGGCGGTCGGACTTGACTCGCGGGCGAATGACTGGCAAACTCAGGGCATGGCCGCGCTCAAGGGCCGCCGGCGAGCCGCGGCGTACGCCGTTTTTGGGCTGGCCGTCTCGGGCGCCTGCGTCGCGCTTTGCCGGCGGACGGCGCCGCGGCCGCCCGCCGGCGGCGATCCCGGCGTCTTCGATCTCTATCTCGTCGGCGAGTCGACGATGCACGGCGGCCCGTTCGACACCGACTCGGGCTACTCGCCGGACCAGTTGATCTCGAAGATGTTCGACGGGCGCATCGGCGGCAGGCGCATCGTGCCGCACGTGATCGCGCAGGGCGGCGAGTCGATTTATCCGCAGGCCTTCGCGCTCGAGCAGGCTCTGCGCGGCCGCGATCCCCGCCGGCCCGGCGCGATGCTTCTCTACAGCGGGCACAACGACGCGATGTATCGAAGCCATGACGCGCTTCTCGAGGCGGTGAAGGAGGATTTCATTTTTCGCGTCCCGATCCTCAGCCGGCTCTGGTTTCGGGGCGAGAAAGACGGCGCGGTCCCGCGGGTGCGGACCCTGCGCGGCTACGAGTATCACCTGGGCAGGATCGTCGCGGCGAGCCGAAAGGCGGGGTTGACTCCGATCCTGACGACGGTGGTCGGCAACGTCTCCGACGTGGATCCCGGCCTCTACGCGACGCCGGATCTGCCCTCGGCGCCCGACATCGTTCGCTTGCTCGAAATGGGCGAGAAGCTCGAGACGGAGGGGCGGTTCCAGCGGGCTCTGGACTACTACGCCGGCGTCGGTCTCCGATTCCCGGGCTTGGCGCGCTACCTCCACTATCCCATGGCGCGGACCCGCGAGGCCGCCGGCGATTACGCCCAGGCCCGGTCCGGTTATTGGGACGCGATCGACCAGGAGCCGCGGGAGCCCGATCCGACGATGGGTCAGATGGCCTTCCTCCGGGCCAGGCGGCCGCAGAACGAGGCCGTGCGCCGCGTCGCGCGGTCGACCGGGGCCCTTCTCGTCGACGCCGTGGCCGAATTCGACCGGCGTTCGCCGCATGGGATCACGGGAAGCGAGCTCATCATCGACGGGCAGCACCCGACGATGGAGGGGCATCGCATCCTCGCCGAGGCCTACGCTCTCGCGCTGTCGAAGGCTTTCGGAGAGCCGCTCCGCCGCCGCTTCTCTTCGGAAGAAGAGGCCCTGCGCGCGTTGGGCTACGGGCCGCAAGACGTGGCCAAGGCCGACGAAAAAAGCGCCGTTTGGATGCTGTCGGTCTCATCCATGCATCTGTACCCGAAGTCCCGGCTCGTCTTGGCGCGGCGGCGATTCGAGGAGGCTCTGGCCGTCGATCCCGGGAGCCCGTCGATCCTGCTCGGGCTGGCTTTCGTCGAGGCGGGACTTCACGGCTATTTCCAGGACGCCGAAGACCTGAAGTGGTTCGACTCCAAAGGGCTGTTCTACTCCGACAAGCTCGCGATTCCGGCCGCGGAGCTTCCCGCCCTGCTTCGGGAGCTGCGCGTCTACGGCGTCTCGCCCGGCCTGCTCGAGCGGGTCGAGGACGCCTATCGCCGCCGTCCGCCGCAGGCGCGGCCGGTCGTATCCCGCTGAGCCGCCTTCAGCCGGCTTTCACCAGGATGTAGGACTTGTACGCGCCTTGGATGGCCCGGTCCGAGACCCTGGGGTCTTTTTCAGGGAGGAAATACCAGCTCGGACGCCCATGAAAGTCCCGCACGTAGTCGTCGAAGGCGCCCATGTCCGCGGCTCCGACGGCGGAATACTTCGCCATCGGCGCGACCACGATGTAGCCGTGCTCGATCAGGGGACCGACCATCTTGGAGTCGGTGAGGATCTGATCCTGGGGTCCCACGGCGCGAAGGCTCGCGTCCAGCCCCGAGACGGGCGCGTGGAACTGCTCGATGAAAGCGCGCAGACCGACGCTGGAGCCGGCGAGCCGAAATCCCATGCAGCCGAGCTGGCCGACGATGACGAAGGCGTACAACGCGCCGGACAGCAGCTGCGAGCGCAGGGGCGACAGGCGGCCGGCCAGGCGCGCTTGCTCGATCCTTTCGATCCAGACCGCCGTCACGAGAAAGCCCAGCGCCGTGCCCACGAACAGGAAGCGGTCGAAGTCCGGCGCGTTCCACACGTCGCCCGTCCTGAAGAGCGACGCGACCAAGAAGCAGACGGCGAAGGCGAGCACGCACACGCGGCGGCGCCGGTCGCGCCAAGCCGGCGCCAGCGCCGAGAAGAGGATCGGCCCCCATTCGTAGAAGATCGTCGAGAGGCCCTTCCAGGAGAGCAAAGGCGCGTTTCCGCTCCAGGAGATCATGAGCGGGGGCCAGGCAAAAAGAATTTGCGGCACGGTCATCGGAGCTTTCCCGCCGAGGTAGGCCTTGAAGACTCCGCCGGCGCAGGCCGAGACGAGCATCAGCGCCAATGAAAGGCCCGTCCACGCGGGAGTCAGCCTTCGGGCCGCCGCCAGGCCGATCAAGAACAGGGCCGTCAGGCAGGTCAGCTCCTCCGAGGCTTGCGGCAGGATGAGCAGCGCCGGCAGCAGGAGCAGCGGGTCCGGCGCGGTCTCGCGCGGGGCGTCGTCCGACGCGGGCAAGCGCGGCAGAAGCACGCCCAGGAGGAAGAGAAGAATGAGAAAGTTCAGTATCTGAGGCGGCCGCGAGATGGCCTCGACGAACGGGCTGCCGCTGAGGCCGGCCCAGATATCCTCGAGGTCGTCGAGCTTTCTCGGATTGAAATAGACCGGGCCGTATCCGAGAAGAAAGAAGACGCGCGCGGCCTGGGCCGACTCCTCTCCCTTGAACAGAAGGCGGCTGACGGCCTGAAGGGCGCAGACGATGCCGAACAGAAGGATGACCGCGGCAAGGTGCAGGGAGAGGTCCGCGGAGAACGCGAAGGCCTTGCTGAGGTAAGCGCCGGAAGTCGTATAAAGCGCGTGGTACACCATCGGGAACGCCGGGTCGTTATAGGCGCACGGAGGGACGTTCCCGCGCCTGACCGTGGCGAGCAGGGAGACGTGCGTCACGATGTCGTAGAGCGGGAGGGCGAAGAGGCAGAAGGAGATGAAGAGATAGACCGCGCGGTCGAGCCAGCTCCAGCGCGCCGGTCTCAGGCGCCTCTTGCGCGAGGTCTTGACGGCCAGGACGGCCATCGCGCTCAGAGCGAGGGCGGCCGACAGCCCCATCCCGAGCAAGGAGCCGGAATATTCTCCCAGCCAGAGGAAGCAATACCAAACGATGAGCAGGAAGGCCGGGGACAGGGCGGGCCCGTGGCGGCCGAGAAGATAGACGATCCGGCGGGAGTGGATCGTGGCCCCGGCGGCCGCGGCGCCGATCAGGCACAGGATCAACGGAAAATCGAGACCCGTGATCGAGCCCATGACGCGTCAGTCTATAGGGGAAGGACCATCCCTTCCCGCGCGCCGAAGACCTCGAGGGGCCTTTCCTGGCGCTTGACGTAGCCCTGGCACTCCTCGATGTATTTGTCCATCAGCTCGTCGGTGTGGGAAGGATCGTGGTGGAAAAGGGCCAGCTTCTTGACCTCGGCCTTGAGCGCCAAGCCGATGACGTCGGTGAACGTGCTGTGGCCCCAGGTCTTCTTGAACTTGTACTCCTCGTCGGTGTACTGCGCCTCGCAGATCAAAAGGTCGGCTCCGGCGACGAACTGCGCGACGGCGGCGTCCTCTTTGGCCGAGAACTGGCCTTGGTTGTTGAGCTTGCCGTAAGGCTCGTGGTCGCTGACGTAGCAGATCGTCCAATCCCTGGTCTCGAAGCGGAAGCCCACCGTGATGCCGGGATGGTTGAGGTAGTGGTAGCTCACCTTGACGTCGCCGAGCTTGAGCGGGCCCGAAAGCTCCACGACGTCGATGCGCGACGCCATCTCGCGCATCGCGACCGGAAAATAGGTGGGGTGCATCTGCCCCTTGAGGACCTCCTCGAAGCCCTGCGTCGTCCCGTGCACGCCGTAGATCCAAAAGCGGTTGTTCGGGACATATAAAGGAGTGCAGAACGGCAGGCCTTGGATGTGGTCCCAGTGCGTATGGCCGATGAAGACGTGGGCCTGAACGGGCTTGCCGTCGGCGCCGAGCATCAGCGAGTTGCCGAGCTCGCGCAGGCCCGTGCCGGCGTCGATGATGAAGAGCTGGTCGCCGACGCGCAGCTCCGTGCAGGGCGTGTTGCCGCCGTAGCGCTCGGTGGCCGGACCCGGCGACGGGATCGAGCCGCGCGTGCCCCAGAACCGCAGCGCCGATTTCGTCTTGGCCCCGTTGAGCAGCTCGTCGACTTGCTTGAGGAAAGCGCTCAGGTCGAAAGGCTTGACGATGTATTGGTCCGCGCCCGCGCTCTGCGCCGTCTTGATGTCGTGGACGTAGGACTTCGAGGAGCTGATGAGGATCTTGACGCCCTTGAGGGACTCGTCTTCCCTCATTTTTTTGCAGACCTCGAAGCCGTGCATCCTCGGCATCAGGAGGTCGAGCACGACGAGGTCCGGGCGCTCGCGGCGGATGATCTCGAGGCCGGCGACGCCGTCCTCGGCCGTCAGGACCTTGTATTCCTGCTTGAGGATGTCCTGCATGAGCTCCAGCATCCCCACGTCGTCGTCGACGACGACGATCTTTTTTGCGGTCCCGTTTCCAGCCGGCACGCCTACTATGTAACATGCTTTCCATCACCCGTCAAGTCTGACCCCATTTCTTTTTTAGTATCGTCTCGGCATGCTCGCGGCCTTGAGCTTGGCGTCCGGGTTTTCCGCGCTCGTCTACGAGGTGCTCTGGGCCAAGGACCTGGGGTTGGCGCTCGGCGGCACGGCGCTCGCGCAGATGGTCGTGCTCGCGAGCTTCCTCGGAGGCCTCGCGGCCGGCAACGCCGCGCTCGGCCGCCGCGCGGACGCGACGCCTCCGCTGCGCCTTTACGGCGGCCTGGAACTCGGCGTCGCGGCTCTAGGCATCCTCGCGCCCGCGCTCTTTCGCGCCGCGCGGTGGGCCTTCGAGCTGCGCTACCTCTTCGCCGTCGCCGGGGTCTTCGCTCCCGCGTTTCTGATGGGCGGCACGATTCCCGCGCTCTCGCGCGCGGCGGCGCCGCGGCCCGGCGAGGGCGTCGAGCGCGCCGTCGCGCGGCTCTACTTCTGGAACTGCCTCGGCGCGGTCGCCGGGGCGCTGGCCTCCGGCTACGCGCTGATCGCGCGCTTGGGCCTCGACGGCGCGGCCGCCGTCGCCGTCTGCGTCAACGCCGGCTGCGGCTTGGCGGCTCTGAGGACGAAGACCCTCGCGCCCGCCGGAGCCGAGATCCGAAAGCACAAGACGGATCGCCCGGCGGTGAGTCTTCCCGCCGTCGTCGTCTTCGAAGCGGCGTTTCTTTCCGGCCTCGCCTCGCTGGTCCTCGAGACGGGCTGGGTCAGGCTGCTCGCCCTCGTCATGGGCGGGTCGAGCTACTCCTTTTCCGCCATGTTGGCGGGCTTCATAGGAGGGATCGCGCTCGGCAGCCTTCTGCTCGCCTCGACGCGCTTGGGGCGCGCCGAGCCCGCGCGCCTCTTCGGCTGGGCGCAGCTCGGAGTCGCCGCCGCGGTCCTGGCTTGCCTGCCGCTGTACGAGCGGCTTCCCTATATCTTCCACATGATCAACGCGCGCGTGCCGCGCTCCGATTGGGGCTTCGCGGAGTACGAGGCGGCCAAGTTCTTCTTCTGCTTCGCGCTGATGGCGCCGGCGACGACGCTCATCGGCATGACGCTGCCGCTGATGAGCCGGCTCGGCGTCGAGGGCGAGGACGTCGGGCGCGGCGTGGGGTCCGTGTTCGCCGCCAACACGGCGGGCAACGTGCTCGGCGCCGGCTGCGCCTATTTCCTCTTGCCGGCGATGGGCCTCCAGTCGATGATGCGCGCGGCGACGACCTTGAGCGCCGCCGTCGGGCTCGGCGTTCTCGCGTTATCGTTGGCTTGGCCCGCGCGCCGGCGATGGGCGCTCGCGACGGCCGTGGTCGGCGCGCTTTGCGCGTACCGGGCTCTCGTGCCTCCGTGGGACCGGACGATGCTCTCGCTCGGCGATTATCGGGGAGGGGCGAAGTTCGGCTTCACTTACGCGGCTTATCACGCGTCCGCGCTCAGGGAGATGAGCCTCGCGTTCGTCGAGGACGATCCGGAGTCGACGGTCACCGTGCTGCGCGGCCAAGATAAGCTCGGCAACGTCCTAGTCCTCAAGGTCAACGGCAAGACGGACGCGTCCAACACGGGCGACATGACGACGCAGGTCCTTTGCGCGGACCTGCCGCTCTTGCTGCGGCCGGGGACGCGGGACGTGCTCGTCATCGGCTTGGGCAGCGGGGTGACGGCGGGCGCGGCGCTCAAGAGCCCCTCGGTCCGGTCCGTCGACGTCGTGGAGCTTTCGCGCGGCGTGGCGCGCGCGGCCGGCCGCTTTTTTCGCAGAGAGAACGGCGGCGTCCTTGATGATCCGAGGACGCGCCTGACGATCGCCGACGCCAAGACCTTCCTGAGCGAGCCCGGCGGACGCTCTTACGATCTCATCGCGAGCGAGCCGTCGAACCCGTGGATGGCCGGCGTGGCCAACCTGTTCACGACGGACTTCTACGCCGACGTGCGGCGCCGGCTGCGGCCGGGCGGAATGATGATGCAGTGGTTCCATCTCTACGAGATGGACGACGAGGATTTCCGCCTCGTGCTGCGGACTTTCGCGTCGGCCTTCCCGCGCGTGAGCGTCTGGAACATCCACGACGCGGACGTGCTGCTGGTGGGCAGCGACGCCGATCTATCGCCCGACTGGAGCGCGGCGGACCGCGCCGTGCTCGACCGGAGCGTCTTCTCGGACCTCGACGCGGCGGGCCTGCACACCATGGCGGCGCTTCTTTCGCTGCAGACGGCGTCGGACGCCGGCGCGCGGCGCATGGCGGGCCCGGGACCGCTCAACACGGACCGCCGTCCGCTGCTCGAGTACTCGGCCCCGAAGGCGTACTTCATGGGCTCCTTCTCCGAGTTGATCGATCGCGAGGACGAGCGCGTCGACCCCAAAAAGCGCGGCGGGCTTCTTCTCGCCTCCTATCGGGCGAGGCGCCCGCTCAAGGAGATCGACTACGTCGACATGGTCACCGTCAAGCACACGAGGACGGAGCGGGCGGTCGTCAAGTCCATCATCGACGATTGGGTCCGCCAATACCCGCGCGACCCGCGCGGAGCGATCGCCCAGCTCATCTATTTCCGGGAGACCGGAGACCGGCCGGCGGCCGAGGGCGCGCTGCGGCGGCTCAAGCGCCTCGATCCGCGCCGCGCCGATCTCGCGCAGCTCGCGGCGAGCTTGAAATGACGGCTCATCTGATATAATCCCACCGACATGGAGACGAGCGGGGGCGCGGCGGCTCTGCCCGACGTAAGCCGCTTCTTCGAGGAAGCCTGGCGGCTTTTCCGCGCGCGGGTCTGGCGGCTTCTGACGATCGGCGGGGTCGGGTCGATGGCCGCGCTCGCGGCCGCGCTCGTCCCGATCGCCGCCGGAGGCGCGGTCTCGCTGACTTCCAACGTCTCGCCCGCGCTGGTCTGGACGCTCGCGGGCGTGTCTTCCGCGTCCATCCTGCTTTGGCTGATCAGCTGGGTGCAGGCGTCGATGCTCGAGTGCGCGCTGGCCGAAGAGTCCGACGCGGGGGCCTGGGCTTGCTGCAAGCGGGCTTGGCCCAAGACCGCCGCCTTCTCCTGGGTCTGCGTGCTCTACGCGCTGCTGGTCGTCGGGGGCTTCTGCGCGTTCGGGCTTCCGGGCGTGTTTTTGTCGGTGGCGCTGCTCTTCGCGCCGCTCGCCTGCGTACGCGACGGCGCCGCCGGGCTGGACGCTCTCAAGCGCAGCGTCGACGACACGGCGGGAAACTTCTTTCCGCTGGCCTTGCGCTTGGCCTTGACGGGGCTCGCCACCTCTTTGCCGGGGTTCGTCCCGGTCATCGGCTGGCTGATCAGCGCCGTCACGGGACCGTTCTCGCTCGTCGCGTTGGCCGTGCTCTACAAGCAGCTCGAGGCCCGCGGACCGGCGCGCCCCTCGGGCCGCGGCTGGGTGCTCGGGCTCGCGGCCGCGGGCTTGGCGCTTCCCGTCGTCATCGGGATCAAGGTCGTCCCGGAGGTGATCGCGCGCGCCCCGCAGATGCTCGCGGCGGCCGAGAGCGCGGCGCGGACGCCGCCGGACCCCGAGAAGCTCCAGAAAGTCCTGGCCGCCTTGCAGGGCGACTCCTCCGCGCTCGAGCAAGTCTCGACCGCGGTCGAGCTCGCGACGTCCGCGTCGACGACCACCGTGGCGGCGTCGACGATGACCGCGGTCGTCCCGGCGCGATGAGCGCTCGAGCGCGCCGCCGCTTGGTCGTCTTGGCGGGCCTCTGCGCCTCGTGCGGCATCCTCGCTTTCTTGATCATCCACAACATCGACGCCCTGACGCGCGTCGGCGAGGGCATCGTGTGGGGCTGGGTCTGGGCCGCGGCCGCATGCGCGATCGGCAGCTACCTCATGATCGGGCTCGCGCTGGGCGAGGTGCTGTCGCTGCTCGGCTTCGGCCTGCGCTTCGCCGAGGTCATGGGCATCGCGCTCGTGTCGACCACCGCGAACTACTTCGTCTCGACGGCGGGGGTCAGCGGCTTCGCGCTGAAAGCCCACTTGCTGCGCAAGCGCGGCGTGCCCTACGGCATCACGCTGACGGCCTCGGTCTTGAGCTCCGCGATCATGTACATCGTGCTCGCCGTCATCATCGGCCAAGGGCTCGTCTATCTTTTCCTCCATCTGCAGGGCACGAAGATCGCCGTGATGGAGAGCGCTCTCGGCCTCGTGATCCTTCTCGTGATCACGGTGCCGCTTTTGATGTTCTTCTTCAATCACGAGCTGCGCGGGAAGATGACCCGCCAGCTTTTTCATCTGCTCAACCGCGGCGTTTTCGTGGTCTCGAAGGCCGAGATCCCGCGCGAGGATTTCTTCGAGTTCGAGGCCCAGCTCAACGAGGGCCTCGAGCGCGTGCGCAAGGCCCACGGCGGATTGACGAAGACGATCGTCTTCACGTGCTTCGACTGGGTGCTGTGCATGACGACCCTCTATTTCGCGTTTCGCGCCGTCGGGGTGCGCGTCTCCGTCGGGCATCTGAGCGCGGGCTTCACCGCCGGGCAGGCCGCCACTTTGATCCCGATCCTCCCGGGCGGCCTCGGCGTGGTCGAGGGCTCGATGGCCGCGATCTTCGAGAGCCTCGGCGTCGCCTGGGAGAAGGCCCTGGGCGCGGTGCTGCTCTACCGCGTCTGCTATTACGTGCTTCCGGGCATCGTCAGCGTCTTCGTGCTGTGGGGCTTGAAGGTCTCGGAGCCTTCCTTTATGGAGGAAGCGGTCCGCGACACGCTTCCCGAGGAGCTGCGCCTGCAGGCGCGCGGCCTCGAGCGCGAGCGCGCCCGTCGTAAACTGGACGGACTTTCCCCAAAAGACTAGAATACGCGCCTGATGTATATTTGGGCGATGTTTCTTTCGGGCGCGGTCGCCTGCGTCTTCGCGATCCTGATGGTCCTCCAGCGCTCGCTCTATTCGGCCGCGCTTTGCCTGCTCGGAGTCATCGGGTCCTCGGCGGCGCTTTTTCTGCTTTCGGGGGCGCCGCTCGTCGCTTTTCTCCAGGTGATGATCTACGCGGGCGCGGTCATGGTCTTGATCGTGGTGACGATCATGGCCTCGCGGCCGAGCCCGGCGCGCTTCGCGGAGACGGCCGTGCCGAAGCCGATCGCAGTCCTCGCCGCGATCGGGATCTTCGCCGAGCTGCTCGCTCTGGCGGGTAAGTCGCCGAACGATTACGTCGGCTTCCTGGGCATCACGCGGAATCCGCTCGGTCCCGTGCTCTTCACGTCCTATGGCCCGGCGACCGAGGCCGTGACCCTGCTTCTGTTCATCTCCGCGCTGGCCGTGCTCGACTCGAGGCCCTCCAAGTGAGCGGCTTCATCTTGGGCGTGGGCGCGGTCTTGTTTTGCTGCGGCCTCGCCGCCGTGGTCTTCCGGCGCGAGCTGCTCGCCATGCTGCTCGGCCTCGAGCTCATGATCACGGCGGTCAACGTCATCTTGGTCTATCACGCGTTCGGAGATCCCGAGGCGCAGGCCGCCGCGCTCTTGATCATCGCGATCGCCGCGGCCGAGGCCGTCGTCGGCCTGGCGCTCATCCTGCGCGTTACGAGGCTCGGGCGCGATCCGGAGACGTCGGCGCTCCAGGAGCTGCGCGGCTGATGCAAGCGGTCCCGCCGATCCAACCCGGCGCCATGCTCCACGCCTTCACCGGCATCCCGCCGCTGCCGTGGCCCGTCGTCGTCTTGTTCGCGGCGCCGGTCGCCGCGCTGCTGCTCGCTTTCTTCGTCTTCAAGCCGTTCAAGCCCGAGTGGACGCACTTGCCGATCCTCGCCTCGTGCGCCGCGGTCGCCGCGGCCAGCGTGACGCTGGCGGCTTGGGTCTACGCCGGCTGGGGCATGGACCTTCAGGTTGCCAGCTGGATGGTGGCGCGCGACTGGGTGGTCAAGTGGGGTATCCGCGTCGACGGCCTCGCCGCCTCGATGCTCGCGATGGTCAGCGTCGTCGGCGGCCTTCTCCACGTCTACGCCGCGGGCTACATGAAGGACGACCCGGCGTATCCCCGGTTCTTCCTGTGCTACCACCTCTTCTTCCTCGCGATGCTCGGCCTGATCGTCTCGAACAACTACGTGCAGCTCTACTTGTTCTGGGAGCTGGTCGGGATGGCGTCGTACCTGCTGATCGGCTTCTGGTGGCAGAAGGAGACGGCGCGCCGCGCCGCGCTCCAGGCCTTCATGACCAACCGCGTCGGCGACTTCGGCTTCATGCTCGCCGTGCTGATCCTCATCTCGATGTTCCCGCACGGCATCACGGATTTCTTCATCGTCTTCCGCTTCGCGCCGGTGATCGGCAATCCCGGGCTCATCGCGCTCGTCGGGCTTCTGCTCGTGTGGGCCGCCTGCGCGAAATCGGCGCAGTTCCCGCTCTACTTCTGGCTGCCGGACGCGATGGAGGGCCCGACGCCCGTGTCGGCGCTCATGCACGCGGCGACGATGGTGACCGCCGGCGTCTTCCTTCTCGCGCGGTCATGGCCGCTGATCTCGACGATCGCCGGCCTTCCCGGCCTGCTCGCGGCGATCGGGGCCTTCACGACGATCTTCGCCGGGATCATCGCGGGCACGAAGAAAGATCTCAAGCGCATCCTCGCCTACTCGACGGTCAGTCACTTGGGCCTGATGGTCTTCGGGCTCGGCCTCGGGCAAGTGGGGGCGTCGGTCTTCCACCTGATAACGCACGGCTTCTTCAAGGCGGCGCTCTTCTGCTGCGCCGGAGCCATCGCGCACGGGCTCGGGAAGACGACGGCGAGCGTCGACGAGGTCGGCGGCCTGCGGCGCAAGATGCCGGTGACCTTCGGCTGCTTCCTGGCCGCGGCGCTGTCCTTGGCGGGCGTCTGGCCCTTCGCGGGCTTCTACAGCAAGGACGCGATCCTCGGCGCGGCGCTCGAGCGCGGTCCGGTGCTCGCGGCGACCGGGATGCTGATCGGGATCATCTCCGCCTTCTACATCTTCCGCATGCTGTTTCTCGCCTTCTACGGGCCGCGCGAGCGCCAGATGGGCGCGCCGCACGTGCACGAGGCTCCAGCGATCATGGCCGTGCCCGTGGTCTTCCTCGCCCTCGGCTCGCTCTGCGTGGGCTGGCTCGGCAAGGGCTACTCGCGGCTCATCGCTTCCGGCTGGCCGATCCAGGGCGGCATCGAGCCCCTGCCCGGCTTCGAGTGGAAGGTGTTCTTGGCCGGGACGTCGGCGGCCTTGATCGGCGCGGCGCTGGCGTACGCGGCGACGATGCTCGCGCCGGACTTCGACTGGGAGTGGCGCGAGAGCTCGCCGCGCCTGGCCGGCGCGTTCGAGTCCGACCTCGGCTGGAAGTCCGTGATCGGGCTTTTCGTCTATCTCGTGCGCGGCTTCGCGCAGAACCTGGGGCGGCGGTTCGACAAGGACGTGTGGGACGGCGTGATCGAGTCGACCGACGACGCCGCCGAGGCGCTGGGCGAGGCCGGCTCGGCCGTCGCCACCGGCAATCTCAACGATTATCTCTGGTGGATGCTCGCCGGCACGGCGGCGCTGCTCGCGGCGGTGCTCCGATGAGCGGCGTGTTGACGCTCTTGTGGGCGCTGCCCGCCGTCGCGGGCGTCGCCGCTTTCGCGGCCGGGAAGCGCGCGAAGTGGGCCGCGCTCGCCGCGGCCCTGCTGACCGCCGCGTGCGTCGCGGCGCTCGGCTGCCGGAATCTCGGGGCGTGGGACTACGCGGGACCGGTCTGGTCGCTCGGCATCCGTTACGCCGTCGCGATCGACGGCCTTTCGCTCGCGCTCTGCGGGCTGACCGCGTTCTTGACCGTCCTCGCGCTGCTCTCCTCTTGGAAACAGGACCTGTCCGCCGGCTACTGGGCGAGCTTCCTGTTCCTCGAGTCCGCGTGCATGGGCGTGTTCGTCGTGCGTGACCTCTTTTTCTTCTACGTGTTCTGGGAGGCGGTGCTGATCCCGATGTTCTTCATCATCGGGCTGTGGGGTTCTGAAGGCAGGAAACATGCCGCGATGAAATTCTTCGCGTTCACTTTCTTCGGCAGCATTTTCCTCTTGCTCGCCTTCCTCGCGCTCGTCACCAAGCACCATCAGGCGACGGGCGTCTGGACTTGGGACATGACGGCGCTGCGCGGGCCGGCGTCGGGCCCGGCGGCGCTGGCGATCTTCGGCGCGCTCGTGCTCGGCTTCGGCGTCAAGATCCCGCTCGTGCCGCTGCACACCTGGCTGCCGGACGCGCATACCGAGGCGCCGGCCGCGGGCTCGATCATGCTCGCGGGCGTGCTGCTCAAGCTCGGCGTGTACGGGTTGCTGCGGATCGCCATCCCGGCGTTCCCCGAGCTTTCGTGGGCGCTTCTGCCGTGGCTCGGCGCGATCGCCGCGATCAACGCCGTCTACGGCGCGCTCTGCGCGATGGCCCAAACGGACCTGAAGCGCCTCGTCGCGTACTCGAGCGTCGCCCATCTCGGCTTTTGCGTGTTGGGGATCTTCTCCAGGACTCCCGAAGGGCTCGCCGGCGGCTCCCTGCAGCTGATCAACCACGGGATCACGACCGGGGCGTTGTTCATGCTCGTCGGCTTCCTCTATGAGCGCGCCCACAAGCGCGGATTGTCCGATTACGGGGCTTTGGTGGACAGGGCCCCGTGGATGACGTTCTTCTTCGGCTTCTCGATCTTCGCCTCGATCGGCCTGCCCGGACTCAACGGCTTCGTCGGCGAGTTCATGTCGCTGGCCGGCATGACGCGCGCGCTGCCGGCGCTGGCCATCGCCGGCGTCGTCGGCGTGACGCTCGCGCCCGCGTACGCCTTGCCGGCGTTCGGCTCGGTCTTCTGGGGCGAGGCCGGCAAGGGCTCCGTCAGCGATAAGGTCTACGATTTGGATCCTCGAGAAAAGACTCTCATGTGGGTCCTCTCGCTTTCAATGCTCGCGATCGGGTTGTGGCCGAGGCCGCTGCTCGGCCTCATCGAGCCGGCGGTCAAGGGGCTCATCCAGTGACTTATCTGGGACCGCAGCTCGCGTTGGCGACCGGCGTGCTCCTTCTGCTGTTCTCGGGCTTCGCGCGCGGCCTGGCCGCCGGGACGCGCCGTCTGCTGGCGCTGGCCGTCGTCGTCCTCGCGCTCGCGCGCACCGCGCTGTCGGCGCCCGGGGCCGGCGACGGGCTGCTCGTGCGCCTCGACGGGATCGGCCTCTCCTGGCTTTTCGTCGCGCTCCTCGGCGCGCTGCCTTTCGCGCTCTGCGCCGGCGCCGACGACGAGGTGCCGTGGGCGCTGTTCTTGGCGAGCGCTCTGGGATTTTCGCTCTTGTCGTGCGCGGCGAGCTTTCTCATGCTCTTCATCGGCCTCGAGATGATGTCCCTGCCCGTTTATTTGCTCGTCGCGCGGAGCGGCGGCCACCGCGACGATCCCGAAGTCGCCGCCAACGAGGCGGCGGTCAAATACTTCTTCGCCGGAGGCACCGCGGGCGCCCTCTTCTTGCTCGGCCTGGCGCTGTTTTACGCGGACACGCACAGCTTCGCCCTTTCCGCGCCGAAGGGACCGCTGTCCCAGGCCGGCCTGACGCTGATGGGCGCGGCCGCTCTGTTCAAGGTGGGGGCCGTGCCGCTGCACTTCTGGCTGCCCGACGCTTACGAGGCGTCCTCTCCCGAGCTCGCGGGCTTTCTCTCCACCTCGATCAAGGCGTCGGGCCTGCTGCTCTTGATGCGCGTCGTCTCGCTCGCTCCGGGAGGGGCCTTCGCCCGCGCGATCCCGGCCATCGCCGCGCTGACGATGCTCTACGGCGCGTTCCTCGCCTGGCGCCAGCAGCGCCTGCAGCGCCTCTTGGCTTACTCGTCGATCGCGCACGCGGGCTACCTGCTCCTCGGCGTCGGCGCGTGGGCGGCGCAGGGAGCCAAGCCCGCCGGCGCCGCCGCCGTCCTCTACTACGTCGGAGCCTACGCGTTCATGAGCAACGGGGCCTTCGTGTTTCTGAAAGTCGCGGGTCTCGAGACGCGCGCGGACTTGCACGGCTACGCGTCGCGGGAGCCGGCGCTCGCCGCGCTTTTTGCCGCGCTGCTCTTGTCTCTCGCCGGAATCCCGCCGACGGCGGGCTTCCTCGCTAAACTGCTGATCTTCTGGGAGGCCATCAAGGCCGGCCTTTACGGTCCCGTGGCGTGCGCGGGCTTGGCCGCTCTCGCGTCCCTCGGCTATTATCTCGCGCTCTTGCGCGGGATGTATCTGGAGGACGCCCAGGCGGTCCCTAAGAGCCTCGCGCCGCTGCGCGAGCGCTTGACGCCCGCGGCCTGCGCCGCTCCCGCCGCCGTGCTGGGCCTTTTGCCGTGGCTCGTCGCCGGGCTCGCGGGGGTG
>CAZRIP010000053.1:0-24936 GCA_964600165.1 uncultured Elusimicrobia bacterium
GCGCCGAGACCTCGGCGCCCGCGAGCACGTAGCGGAACACGTTGTCGATGAAGAGAAGGGTGTCCGCGCCTTCCTTGTCGCGGAAATACTCGGCCTGCGTGAGCGCCGTCAGGCCGACGCGGGCGCGCGCGCCCGGCGGCTCGTTCATCTGGCCGTAGACCAGCACGGTCTTCGAGAGCACCGAGTTGCCGTCGGAGAGCTTCGCCTCTTCCATCTCGCGGTGCAGGTCGTTGCCCTCGCGGCTGCGCTCGCCGACGCCGCCGAACACGGAGACGCCGCCGTGCTCCTTGGCGACGTTGTTGATCAGCTCCATGATGATGACGGTCTTGCCGACGCCGGCGCCGCCGAAGAGGCCGACCTTGCCGCCCTTCATGTACGGCTCGAGCAGGTCGACGACCTTGATGCCGGTCTCGAAGATCTGCGGCGTCGTGACCTGATCGGTCATCGGCGGAGGCTCGCGGTGGATCGGGAGCGTCTCCTTCGCGTTGATCGGGCCGCGCTCGTCTTTGGCCTCGCCGAGGACGTTGACCAGGCGGCCGAGGCAGGCGCGGCCGACGGGCACGGTGATCGGCGCGCCGGTGTCTTCCACCGTCATGCCGCGGGTCAGGCCGTCCGTCGGGCCCATCGCGATCGCGCGCACGACGTTGTCGCCCAGGTGCGAGGCGACCTCGGAGGTCAGCACGGCGGGCTCGCCTTTGCCGTTGCCGGAGGCGTGCAGCTTGATCTTGATGGCGTTATAGATCGCGGGCAGCTTGCCCGACGGGAACTCGACGTCGAGCACGGGTCCGATGACCTGGACGACCTTTCCGATGTTCATGACAATCTCTCCGGGTTGGGTTTGGCGTTGATAAAGTGGAAGCGCACGCCGTAGCGGTGCATGCCGCCGGTCGTCGAGCCCTTCGTGTGGCGCACCTCTCCGCGGATCTCGAGGGAAGGGCTGAGCTTGAGATACAGGCTCATTCCGGGCTCGAGCTCCGCGTCGCTCTTGAGGGACATCCCGCCGGCCGAGAGGTCGGCGATCGTGCCGCGGCACTTGCCGGCGTTCGCGCCTTGGGGGTCGATGTCCATCGAAAGCCCGACGGGAAACCGCGGGTGGCGTCGTTTGTCGTTCTTGATGATAGTCATGGTGTATGTTTTCCTTAAGAGGCCAACGCCTCGGCGCCGCCGACGAGCTCGGCGATCTCGCGCGTGATGATCGCCTGACGCTGGCGGTTCAAGCCCAGGTTGAGGTTTTGGCGCAGCTCTTTGGCGTTCTTCGAGGCCGCGTCCATCGCGTTCATGCGCGCGGCGAGCTCGGCGGCCTGCGACTCGAGCAGGATGCGGTAAAGCTTGGCCTTGAGCGCGCGCGGCAAGAGGGCGTGCAGCAAGTGCCGGCGATCGGGCTCGAACTTATACTCGAGCAGCCGCGCTTTCTCTTTTTCTCCGAGAGAAAGCGGCGGGACCGGCAAAAGCGGGGTCTTGACCAGGCGCTGCACGGCCACCGACTTGAACTCGTTGTAGATCACGGCGACGCTCGAAAGGCGGCGCTTCTCATAGACGTCGAGGATCGCCTTGCCGAGCAGCTCGGCGTGGGTGAAGCTCACCTTGGGGAAGATTCCGGCGAGCTCGGTCACGATCTCGAGGTCGAAGCCGCGCAGCCGGTGCAGGAAATCGCGGCCCTTGCGGCCGACGACGGCGACGTAGACCTTCTCGCCCTGCCGGGCCTTGAGCCACTCGATCGCCGCCTTGATCAAATTCGAGTTGAAGGCGCCGCAGAGCCCCTTGTCCGCCGTGATGAGAACCAGGCACGCCGGGCCCGTTTCCCTTGACACGAAGAACTCGTGAGGCGCGCGCAGCGCGTGGCGCTCGGCTTGGTCCTGCCCGGCCTCGAGCGCGGCCAGGCCGCCGACGAGCTCGTCCATCTCGTTGGCGAAAGGGCGGGCGGCGAGGATCGCCTGCTGCGACTTGCGCATGCGCGCGGCGGCCACCATCTTCATGGCCTTGGTGATCTGCTCGGTCGACTTGACCGACTTGATCTTGCGGCGGATCTCTCTGAGTGAAGCCATCTTATCTCTGCGCTCCCAACGGGGACTTGTCGCCCGCGAAATAGTCGCGGATGCCCGTCTCGACGGTGTATTGCGCGTTGAACTTGAAGGCGCGCGCGGCCGCCCCGGGGTCTCCGAGCGTCTCGCTCTGATAGAACGAGTACGGGTTCTTGAAATAGTCGGGCTCGAGCTTGGTGCCCAGGGCCGCGTTCAGGAAATCGATGATCTCGTTGAACGTCGTCTTGCGCCCCGTGCAGCAGTTGAAGACGCCGGACGCTTTTCCGGACGCCGCGAGCAAATTGGCGCGGACGACGTCCTTGACGTAGATGTGGTCGCGGTATTGCTCGCCGCGCTCGAAGATGCGGGGCCGCTTGCCCGCGCGCATCTGAAGAGACAGCTGCCAGATCATGCTCGAAAGCTTGTTCTTGAAACGCTCGTTCGGGCCGAAGACGTTGAAGTAGCGCAGGCCGGCGACGACCATTTTCGGATGCTTCTTCTGAAAATCGGCGGCGACTTTCTCCATCACCATCTTGGAGAAGCCATAAACGTTCATCGGCCGCATCGGAGCCGACTCCTTCATCGGGACGGGCCCGTCGCCGTAGGTCGCCGCCGAGGAGGCGTAGACGACCTTCTTGACGCCGGCTTTCGCGGACCACTCGAGCAGATCGCGAAACGCCTCGACGTTGACGCGCATCATCAGCTTCTGATCCTCGAGCGTCGTGTCGGTGATCGCGGCCTGGTGGAAGACGACGTCGACCTTGCCGACGCGCGGCGCCCAATCGAGGACGCCGCAAACGTCGGCGCCGATGAAGTCGCCCGTGAACCGGCGGAGGTTCTCGAAGTTGCCCGTGCGAAAGTCGTCGAGGCCGACGACCTCGTGCCCGAGCCGCGCGAGCTCGAGAGCCAAGTTCGAGCCGATGAACCCGGCCGCTCCCGTCACGAGCGCGCGCATTATTTCTTCCTCCGCGACGTGAGCTGCTCGAGCGTCAAGATCGGCGCGCGGGAGAGCTCGACCATGCGCGCGATGAGCTTGGCCGAGGGCTTCGGCACCGTGCCGCCGATCGGCGAGGCGAGGATCGCCTGCGCCGCGCCCAGCGCGTCGTGGTCCCACTGCGAGACGCCGCGCGACGTCTTCACGTCCCCGTCGAGCTTGGCGACGAACTTCTTGAGGACGGCCGGGTCGTGGACGGCGAGGTCCGCGAACGCCGTGGGAGAGTCCTTCTCGCTGATGAACGAAAAGACGCCCGCGAGACGGCCTTCCCCGACCGCGATGAGCGTGTCGAGGCAGCTGAGGTTGCTGAGAACGCCGGGACCGCCCGGCGCTTGAGCGCGCGCGGGCCCGATCAACAACGAGGCGGCGAGCAGGAGAGCCGTCACTTGGCCTTGCCGGCCTCCTTGAACTGCGTCTTGAAGGAAGTGATCGCGTCCACGAGCTTGGCCTTGAGCGCGTCGTCGATGGCGCGCTTCTCGACGAGCTCCTTGACGAGCTCGGGCTTCTTCGCGTTGAAGTAGGCGAGCAGCTCCTTCTCGAAGGCCTTGAGCTGGAGCGTCGGGATGTCGTCCAAGTAGCCGTTGACGCCGGCGAAGATCGCGACGACCTGCTGCTCGAAGCCCATGGGCTTGTACTGGTCCTGCTTCAAGAGCTCGACCAGACGCTCGCCGCGCGCGAGCTGCTGCTGCGAGGCCTTGTCGAGGTCGGAGCCGAATTGCGCGAAGGCCGCGAGCTCGTTGTATTGGGCCAAGTCCAAGCGCAGCCGGCCCGCGACCTGCTTCATCGCCTTGGTCTGGGCCGCGCCGCCGACGCGCGAGACCGAGAGGCCGACGTTGACGGCCGGGCGGACGCCTGAATAAAACAATCCGCTTTCCAGGTAGATCTGGCCGTCCGTGATCGAGATCACGTTCGTCGGGATGTAGGCCGAGACGTCGCCGGCCTGCGTCTCGATGATCGGCAGCGCGGTCAACGAGCCCTTGCCGTTTTTCTCGGAGAGCTTGCAGGCGCGCTCCAAGAGGCGGCTATGAAGGTAGAACACGTCTCCGGGATAAGCCTCGCGGCCCGGCGGGCGGCGCAGCAGCAGCGAAAGCTGACGATACGCCTGGGCGTGTTTTGAGAGATCGTCGTAGATGATCAGCACGTGCTTGCCCTGCCACAGGAACTCCTCGCCGATCGCGCAACCCGAGTAAGGCGCGATGTAGAGAAGCGGAGCCGGATCGGAAGCCGTCGCCGAGACGATGATCGAGTACTCCATCGCGCCGGCGTCGGCGAGCGTCTGCGCCACCTGGGCGACGGTCGACTGTTTTTGACCGATCGCCACGTAAATGCAGATCGGGCGGTCCTTCGCGTTCTTTTGATTGATGATCGTGTCGATCGCGATCGCGGTCTTGCCGGTCTGGCGGTCGCCGATGATCAGCTCGCGCTGGCCGCGGCCGATCGGGATCATGGAATCGATGGCCTTGAGGCCGGTCTGCAGAGGCTCGTTGACCGGCGAGCGCTCGATGACGCCGGGCGCGACGACCTCGATCGGGCGGGTCTTCGTCGACTTGATCGGGCCCTTGCCGTCGATGGGCTGGCCGAGCGGGTTGACCACGCGGCCGATCATCGCGTCGCCGACGGGCACGCTCATGATCTCCTTGGTGCGCTTGACCGGATCGCCTTCCTTGATCTGCGCGTCGGAGCCGAGGAGCACGCAGCCGACGTTCTCCTTTTCGAGGTTGAGGACCATGCCCTTGACCCCGTGAGGAAGATCGAGAAGCTCGCCGGCCATGGCGTTCTCGAGGCCGTAGACGCGCGCGATGCCGTCGCCGACCTGAAGGACGGAACCCTCTTCCTTGAGCTCGGTGGCGCCCGAGTACCCCTCGAGCTGCTTCTTGATGACCGACGTGATTTCTTCGGGTCGAATTGCCATATTAAGATAAAGCCTCCTTCATTTGCCTCAGCTGCCCGCGCAGGCTGGAGTCCAAGACCCAGTCACCGATGCGCACGACCACGCCTCCGATGAGCTCGGGGTCTTCCTTGACCTCGAGCTCGATGTTCTTCCCGGCGAAATTCTTGAGCTTGTCTTTGAGCTTCTGCTGCGCGTCGGCCGACAACGGCTTGGCCGAGCGGACGACGGCCTTGGCCACGTTATTTTTTTCGGCGACGAGTTTTCCCAGATCGCTCGCGACCATCGGCAGCAGCTCGAAGCGCTTCTTGTCGATCAGCAGCTCGAGGAACTTGAGCGTGACAGGGGAGACCTTCTTGCCGACGAGGTCCTCGATCCTTTTCTTCTTGTCGGCGGTGGAGACGCGCGGGTGGCGCAGCGTGGGCATCGCTTCCAGGAGCTCGCGGCGCGAGAGATCGATGTCCTGCTGGACCCGGCCGTCCTCTTTCTTGTCGGCGGCCGCCAGAAAC
Source organism: uncultured Elusimicrobia bacterium (assembly GCA_964600165.1). Taxonomy (GTDB): domain Bacteria; phylum Elusimicrobiota; class Elusimicrobia; order UBA1565; family UBA9628; genus CAZRIP01. The sequence continues at coordinate 5,413 of CAZRIP010000053.1, forward strand.
AGGGCGCGGGCGTAGCGCCAGGCGAGCACGCGGTCGGAAGCCTGCATCAGTTCGCCTTCTGCGTCTCGAGGTCCTTGTAGAAGCCCTCGAGCACGGTCTTCTGGACGTTCTCGTCGACGGACTTGCGCATCAAGCGCTCGGCGGCCAGGACGGAGAGGCCCGCGACTTCCTTGCGCAGCTCGCGGATCAGACGTTCTTTTTCCTCGCCCAGCTCGGCCATCGTCTTCTCGCGGATCTTCTGGGAGTCGCTCTCGGCGGCGGCTTTCATCTGCGCGCGCAGCGCCTCGGCTTCCTTGAGGGTCTGGGCCAGCGCCTCGCGCTGCTTGGCGGACATCTGCGCGAGCTGCTCGTCGAGCTCCTTCTTGATGCGCTCGGCCTCGGCGCGCGCCTTCTCGGCGCCCTCGCGCTCGGCCTTCATGCGCTCCTCGCGCTCTTCGATGGAGGCGATCAGCGGCTTCCAGGCCACGGCCTTCAGGATGAAGACCAGCGCCAAAAAAGTCACGATCGTCCAGATGATCAGCCCGGTGTCCGGGTTCAGCATCGCGCCCATTTTATTTTCCTCTTCTGCCTTAAACTCGACTGCGAAATTGGTCCCCTCCGGGACGACGCACCGGAGGGGTTTTTGCTTAGTGAGCCGCCTCGGCCGCCGCGGGCGCGCCGTTCTGCGCGACCGGGATGCCCTTGTTGAGGGCGAGCACGCCGAGCAGTCCGATGACGAGGGCGAGCAGCGTCGCGCCCTCGATCATGGCCGCCGTGATCAGCATCATCGTCTGCAACGAGCCGGCCGCTTCCGGCTGCCGAGCCGCGCCGTCCAACGCCGCCGCCGCGAGCTTCGAGATGCCGAGCGCGCCGCCGACGAGACAAATGCCCGAGCCGATGCCCAGGCCGATGTAACCGAGTCCGAGATGAATCATGTTCATTCTATTTCTCCTACGACCTATTCCGATCGTTCAATCAAGACGATCGGTCGCGACCTCCCCGGATCAGTGGGGGTGAACGGCTCCGCCGACGAAAACGGCCGTCAGCATGGTGAAGATGTACGCCTGGATCAGCGACACGAGCACGTCGAGCAGCGCGACGAAGAGCGCGAGGCCCACCGCCGCCGGGGAGACCACGAGCCCGAGCCAGCTCGCCATCTGCCCGAAGATGAAAATGAGGGAGATAAACGCCAACGCCACGATGTGGCCGGAGATGATGTTCGCGAACAAGCGGATGCAAAGCGCGACGCACTTGGCGATCATGCCGCCGATCTCGATGACGAGCAAGAGCGGCCACAGCCACCACGGCACCCCGCCCGGCACGATGTGCATGAAGTAGCCGACCGGCCCCTGCTCCTTGGCGCCGGCGAACTGGATGAGGCCGAAGGTGCACAGGGCGAGACCCGCCGTCACCGAGATGTTCGCCGTCACCGCGCTCGTCTGCGGGACGAGCCCGATCAGGTTCGCGATCAAGATGAAGAAGAAGAGGGTCAGGAAGTACGGCAGGTAGAAGTCGGTGTGCTCATGGAAGATCGGGTGGAGCACCTCGTCCCGGAGATAGAGCACGATGACCTCGACGGCGTGGCGCAACATCAGCGCGACCCTGCCCTTGCCGCGCGCCGCGAAGCCGAGCAGAAGGATCGAGACCGCCGACGCGATCCAGATGTACATCAGGTGCCGGCTCCAATAGAAGTCGACGGGGCCGAGCTTGAAGAGCAGTTGATGGCGGTGATCGAGAAGGTGGTGGACCAGGATCTCTTCGAAGTTCATTTTTTGATTATGACGTGCCGATATTCCAACAGCAAAAGTCCGAAAACGCCGAGCGCGTACGACAACAACAGCGCCGCTTGCGATCGTTGCGGATGCCAGACAGCCCAGACGACCAGCGCCACGAGCGTCGTCATCCTGATCGCCATCCCCCCGCCGAACGCCCACCAGAACGCGCTCATCGAGCGCGCCCGCGCGTGCATGATCCACGCGGCGCTGATAGACGACGCGGCCCACGCGAGCGCGAGCCCGGTCCCGACGACGCGGCGCTCGACGGGACACAAGGCCCAGGCGAGAGTCGCGGCGGCGAGCGCCTCGAGCGCGGCTTTAGCGGCGCTTGACGCGGTCGTTGGCGAGCTTGATGAGGCGGTAGAGGGCAACCGTGATTCCAAAGAGCGAGCCGGCTATGACCAGCCAGGGCGACGTCTTCAACTTCTTGTCGAGCCACTGGCCGACGAAGAACCCGCCGAGGACGGACACCAAGAGCTCCCAGCCGATGCTCATGGCGAACCCCCACGCGTTGTAGTCCGGTTCCGACTTATTCGCTGGCCGCGGGGGATCGACCGTCATCGACGGAGCCTATCGACATCGATTTTACAAATAAGGAAAACGGCAAGTCAATTTAGAGGAACCGGCGGGATTTGACGACGGTCAACGAAAGGCGATTTTCAACTCACCCCGGGGTGAGTTGAGAAAATGTTATAAAGCGAAAGCCGTGACGACCCACAAAGCGCGCATCCTCGTCGCCGACGACGAGCCCGACCTGCTCTTGATCATGAAGGAGACCCTCGAGCGGGAGGGCTTTCGCGTCGACACGGCGGAGGACGGCGCGCAGGCATTGGAGTCGATCCGCAAGGACCCGCCCGACATCGTCGTGCTCGACTTGCGCATGCCGCGCGTCGACGGCTTCGGCGTCACGCGCGCGCTGCGCGACGACCCGCTTTACGAGCACCTTCCCGTGATCATCCTGACCGCCTCCGGCACGCGCGACAGCAAGATCGAAGGGTTGAACCTCGGCGCCGACGACTTCATCACCAAGCCGGTCGACATCCTGGAGCTCCTCGCGCGCATCCGGATGATCATGCGGCGCAACCGCCTGGGCCTCGACGCCAGCCCGCTCACGCATCTTCCCGGCAACGTCTCGATCGAGACGCGCATCGAGGAAGCGCTCGCCGGCGGCAAACCGCTGGCGGTGCTCTACCTCGACCTCAATCAATTCAAGGCCTTCAACGACGCGTACGGCTACGACGCCGGAGATCAGGTGCTCAAGTCGACGGCCCGGCTCTTGATTCGCCTGGCTCGGCCTCATGGCGAGTTCGTCGGGCACATCGGCGGCGACGACTTCATCGTGCTGAGCGTCCCCGAGCGCATGGAGATCATGGCCAAGGAGATCGCCCGCGAGTTCGACAAGCTCGCTCCCGGCTTCTACAACGAGAAAGACCGGCGGCGCGGCGTGATCGTGTCGAAAGACCGTCAAGGACGGGAGCGGGAGTTTCCGCTGCTTTCGATCGCCATCGGCATCTGCCACAACAAAGCGCGCGACCTGCGGTCCTACGCGCAGATCTCGCAGCTCGGGGCGGAGCTCAAGAAGCACGCGAAGCAAAAATCCGGTTCGGCCTACGTGATCGACCGCCGGAAAGACTAACGCTAGTCGAGCGGCCGGTCGACGCCCGTCAGGTCCTTGATCGCCTGGCGCAGCTTCACCCAATCGATCGGCTTTTGGACGAAGCGCATCATCGGATCGATGGGCGCGATGAGCTTGGCCGCCTGATCGGCGTCGAGCGAGCTCATGAAGATGACGGGCAGGTTCTTGGGGACGTCGGGCTTCGAGCGCAGGGCGCGCACGGCGTCTCCGCCGGAAATGCCGCCCGGCATCTTGATGTCGGTGATCACCAAGCCCGTGTTCAAGCCCTGCGTCTGCACCACGGCGTTCCAGCCGTCGCCGCAAGTCGTGACCTGATAGCCCGCCTTCTCGAGGTGAAAGGCGACGAGAGAGCGCATCTCGGGGTCATCATCGACGATGACGATCCACGCCTCGGCGGGTCCGGCCATTCGCTAATAAGCTTCCCAGGCGGCGGCCAGGCCCTGGCCGACGCCGACGCAAAGCGCCGTCAGGCCGCGCTTGGCCTTGCGCCGCCGCAGCTCGTGCGCCAAGGTCGCGACGAGCCGGGCCCCGCTGCAGCCGAGCGGGTGGCCGAGCGCGATCGCGCCGCCGTTGACGTTCAAGCGCTCCTCCTCCAAACCCAGCTCGCGCGCGCAAGCGAGCGTCTGCACGGCGAACGCCTCGTTGATCTCGACGAGATCGAAATCGGAGACCTCGAGCTTAAGCCGCGCGAGGAGCTTGCGCGTCGCCGGCACCGGGCCGAGTCCCATGAACGAGGGATCGACGCCCGCCGCGGCCGAGCCGAGCCACCGCAGCATCGGCGAGAGGCCGAGCGCCTTCGCCTTGCCGGCCTCCATCAGCAGCACGGCCGCCGCGCCGTCGTTGAGCGAGGAGCTGTTGCCGGCCGTTACCGAGCCGTCCTTCTTGAACGCGGCTTTCAGCGCCGCGAGCTTGTCGAGCGACGAGTCGGACCGAGGCCCCTCGTCTTTCGAGACGGTGACCGTCTCCTTGCCCTTCTGGTAAGAGATCGGGACGATCTCTTCGCCGAACGGCGCCTTCGCCGCGCGCTGATGGCTGCGCAGCGCGAAGCGGTCCTGGTCCTCGCGGGAGATATTTTTCAGGGAAAGCAGATTCTCGGCCGTCTCGCCCATCGAGAGGAGCGGGAACAGCTTCTCCATCTTCGGGTTCGGGAAGCGCCAGCCCAACGCGGTGTCGTAGGCGACGAGGTTGCCGAACGGGAACGGCTTCTCGGCTTTCGGCAGCGCCCAAGGCGCGCGGCTCATGCTCTCGACGCCGCCGGCGACGTAGACGTCGCCTTCGCCCGCCATGATCGCGCGCGCGGCGCCGTTGATCGCCTCGAGCCCCGAGGCGCAGAGGCGGTTGACCGTGCAGCCGGGGACCGACTGCGGCAGGCCCGCCAAGAGCGCCGCCATGCGCGCCACGTTGCGGTTGTCCTCGCCGGCCTGGTTCGCGCAGCCGAGGTAGACGTCGGCGATCTCGGCCTGGTCGAGCTTCGGGGCCTTTTTTAATAAACCGCTTACTACCGCCGCGGCGAGATCGTCCGGCCGCACGGCCGCCAGGGCCCCGCCGAGCTTGCCGATCGGCGAGCGCACCGCGGCGACGACGACGGCTTCACGCGACATGGTCGAATTCCCTCAGCTTGTCGACGATCTCGTCGGAGAGCTTGCGCACCTTGCCCTCCTTTAAATCATACGCAACTTGGACGCTTTTTGCATCGAGCACCAGGCGCCCGCTCTTCTTCTCGACGATCTTGTACTCCATGTCGAAAGACGCCCCGCCGAGCCTCGTGACGCGGGCGCCGGCGACGAGCTCGTCGCCGAGCACGACCGGGCTGCGGTAGTCGATCTCCACGCGCGCGATGATGATGCCGTAATCCTCGGGGCGCGTGCGCCCGAGCACCTTGTGAAGATAGGCGACGCGGGCCTCTTCCAGGTACGTCGCGTAGACGGCGTTGTTGACGTGGCCGAACGCGTCCAGATCCCTGAAGCGCACGACCAGGGGAGCGGTCAGGCGGTACTCGGCGAGCTCGGCCAGGCCTTCCATCTTCATCGCGCCTCTCGGATAAGCCGCGCGAAGCGCGTGCGCGTCATCACGAACTGCACGACGGAGCCCTCGCCGATCTTTCGGTTTTTCGAGAACACCTCGATGCGCGTGTAGACCTTCGCGCCGCGGATGCGCACGAGCGTGCAGACGACGTGCAGAGGCGCGCCCACGCGGGCCGGCCGCAGGTGCTTGACGAGCACGCCGCCTCCGACGGCCTCCTCGCCCGGCTCCAAATACGGCGCGAGCAGCATCCGAGAGGCCGTCTCCATGTGATAGACCATCGCCCAAGTGGAGTAGAGGCGATGCGCGACCAAGCCCTCGAGGTGCGGCTTCATCGACGGCTTGACGATCGCCGGAAGATCGACCTTGATGCCGACGCGAAAGCCGGCCTTCATCGCTGGGCCGCGGCCGGCGCGCGCGCGCCGCAGAGCCCGAGCGCCTCGCCCAGCACCCGCGCGGCGGCCTTCGAAAAAGGCATGGCGCCCGCGCGCTCGCGCGCGCGGCGCCCCATCAGCGCGAGCCTCTCGCGGTCGGAAAGCATGCCGTTTAGCGCGGCGGCGAGCTCGTCCGGCGCGCGGGTCGCGCTCGAATAAGGCACGCGCACGCCGCACTCGTCGGTGAGGATGTCGCGGACGCCGTAATGGTCGCTGGCGAGGACGGGCAGGCCCGCGTCCATGGCCTCGACGATATTGAGGCCGTAGCTCTCGTGGAGCGACGGGGAGACGAAGAGATCGGCCAAGCCGTAAAAGGCGCGCTTTTCGGCCGCGGCGAGGTAGCCCGGGAAAAAGACCCGCGCGCGCTCGAGCTTGCCGGCCAGGGATTTGACCCGCCGCTCGTAGCTGCGGCCCTGCATGAACGCGGCCTCGCCGCAGACGAAAAGCGCGAGATCGCGGCCCGCGAGCTTTCCCGCGCGCTCGAGCCGCAGCACGGCTTCCAGAAGCACGTGCAGGCCCTTCTCCGGCGAGATCCTTGAGACCGTGAGCGCGACGAGGCTTTTGTCCGTGAGCTGATAGTGCCGCTTGAGCTTGGCCGTCAGCTCGCGGACGCGGGTCTCGTCGACGGGCTCGCGCCAGACGCCCCAGGGCACGACGGCGGTCCGCGCGCCGAAGGGCTCCGGGCCGCCGAGCTCGCCGTAGCAGCGGCGGACGGTCTCGGCCATCGCGCGCGAGGGCATGATCATGCGGCGCGACCAGGCGACGGTCTCGCGCTGCTTCTCGAAAACCAAGCTCAGGACGTCCGGCATGAGGCTCGCCGCGCCCAGGCGCCGTCCGCGCTCGTAGGCGCGCGTGAGCATCTGCGGGGCGACCAGGCGCTTGAGGTAGAGCTTGTTGAAATAGTCGACGACGTCGACGTGCCAGATCGAGACGATCGGATAGCCCGCCGCGGCCAGGGCCGCCAGCGTCGGCCCCTCGGAGATGTCGTTGACGAGCACGCAGGTGCTCTCCGGACGCAGCTCATCGCGCCGGGCGAGGATCCACTCCGTGGTCTCGCGCTCGAAGCGCCGGCAAAACCGGGCGTAGGCGAGCTCGGAAAGGCTTTCGAGCGGGGCGTCGCAGCCGGCCAGGCGGACGTAATCGCGCGAGACGGCGAGCGGGCCCGAGCCGAGCGCCTTGAGCGCGAAGGGCTCGGCTCCCGGCGCGGCCTCCCAATGCCTGACGAGCTGCAGCCCGACCATGGCGCCGCCCCCGAGAGGCGTGCGGTCCATCGGATAGCCCAGGTGGCTTCCGACGAAGATGACGGTCTTCATCACGGCGATTATAGCTCTTCGGGCCTACCCTCTTATATAAGGAGGATGTTATAATGCGGGCATGCTCGCTCAATCCAAGAAGATCGTCCTCTGCGCCGGCGCCCGCACGCCGATCGGCCATTTCTCGAGCGCTCTGGCCGGCGTCTCGCCCGAGTCGCTGATGAAGATGGCCGTCGACGCCGTCGTCGCCCGCGCCAAGCTCGATAAAAACGCCGTCGACGGCCTCATCGTCGGCTGGGTCGGCCAGAGCTTTTCCGCGCCCAACATCGCGCGCGTCGTCGCCCTCAACTGCGGGCTGCCGGAGAAGTCGCAGGCGGTGACCGTGCAGAACAACTGCGTCTCGTCGATCGAGGCGATCTCGGCCGCGGCGCGCTTCATCTTGGCCGGCGAAGGCGAGCTCTACATCGCCGGCGGCACCGAGGTCATGTCGCGCATGCCCTACACCATCGAGGGCAGCCGCGCGGCGAAGGCGCTGCGCTCGATCTCCGTCGTCAAGGAGAAGTGGGCCGAGCTGCCGCAGTCGCCGGACGTCGCCGTCATCGACTCGATCGAGTCCGGCCTGACCGACCCCGTCAAGCACATCAACATGGCCGGCACGGCCGAGGTGCTGGCGCAGATGTACGGCATCACGCGCGAGGACCAGGACAAGTACGCGGGCGAGAGCTTCCGCAAGGCCATCGAGGGCTGGAACAAGGGCTTTTACCAAAGCCACGTCGTGACCGCCGGCGGCAACGGAACGACGCTTCTAGACAAAGATGAGTACCCCTTTCTGCGCGAGGACTTGGTGACCAAGCCGGCACGCTTCGCCAAGGCCCCCGTCGCCTACGACAACGCGGCCTACCCCCTCGAGAAGTTCTACCAAGAGTTCGGCCGGTTCATCGACGGCAAGAAATACGAGCCCGGCATGAAGGGCACGGTGACGCTGTTCAACTCCTGCGGCCGCTCCGACGGCGCCGCCGCGATCATCGTCACGACGGAGGAAAAAGCGAAGTCTCTCGGGCTGGAAATTCTAGGCGAGCTCAAGGGCTGGGGCTTCTACGGCAACAACCCGGCGCACATGGGCGTCGCCCCGGCGCTGGCCGCGCCGGTCGCCCTCAAGCACGCCGGCGTCTCCTTCGACCAGCTCGACCAGATCGAGCTGCACGAGCCCTTCGCGGCGACGATCCTCTCGATCTTCAAGCTCGGCAAGGAGAAGTTCGGCCACGACTGGGCCGCCAAGAACGCGGCCGGCGTCCTCAATCCGCACGGCGGCTCGATCGCGCTCGGCCATCCGCTGGGCGCCACCGGCGCGCGCCTGATGCTCAACCTGCTCTATCAGATGAAGCAGAATCCGAAGGCGCGCTACGGCATGATCGCGGCCTGCGCCGGCGGCGGCATGGGCGGGGCGATGGTCGTCGAAAAAGCTCAGTGATTGCAGGTCGGGCCGGCCATCCCGAAGAAGTGCGTTTGGCTGTCGTCGACCTTCGAGCGATGGGCGCCGATCAAGACCATCAACGGGTCGCAGCTCGCGCGGCAGTATAAGAAGTAGCGGCGGCGCGTCTTCTTGTCCTTGGTCTTGAAATCGAGCTCCTTGAGCGTGAACTCGCAGAGCATGTCGCGCTCGCTGCATTTGGTCTTGTCGCCGACCCAGCGCATCTCCTCTTCCTCGACCTCGACGTAGCCGGCGCGCTTGAGCACGGCGAGCTCCCCCGCGTCGGAGTCATGCGGGATCTCGCAATCCGATTGGGGCATGCGCCACGGTCCCTTCTTCTTGCCGGACGCGAGGTCCCTGAGCGCGCGCAGCTCCAGGCGCCGCGCCTTGAACGGCTCGCGCAGCTTCTCCGGCAGCGTCGCGGGCTCGATCGCGACGAACCGCCCGATCTGCTCGGCGGGAAGCCGCGGGACGTCTATTTTGAGAAACGCCTCGACGAATTGGGCGTCGTCGTCGGCCGCTCGCGCGGGGGCGGAGAAAAGCAGGGCGACGAGGGCTAGTGCGTGCACGTCGGCGTCATCGCGCCGAAGAAGTTCGTCTGGCCGCCGCTGTTGTTGCGGCAGGCGGTGACGATCGCCATCAGCGGGTCGTTGGGATTAAGGAAGAAGTGGTATTTCTTCTTGCCTTTCTTGTCGACGTCGATCGTCTCGCGCAGCGTGAACTCGCACATCAGCTCCTGCTCGGAGCAGTGCGTGCGGTCGACGGCGCAAGCGACGTCGTCGGGCGTGATCTCCCCGAAACCAGCGGCCTTGTAGACCCCGGAGGAATCCGCCTTGGTCTCTTGCGGAACGTCGCAGGTCTTGTCCATCATCCGGATCATGCCCTTCTTCTTGTTCTCGACCAGCTGCTTGAGCGTGTAGAGCTCGAGCCGCCGCGCCTGGTACGGGCCCTGGAGCTTCTTCGGCAGCGTCTCCGGGTCGACGCGCAGGAAGCCCTCGATCGAGTCCGGCGGCAGATCGGAGACGGGCGCCTTGACGAACTCCTCGACGCTCTTGACGATCTCCGGGCTCGCCGGCGTCTTCGCGTCTTCGGAGCGCGCGGGGGTCGCGCACAGCAGAAGAGACGCCAAAAGAAAGCGCGTCACTTGAGCTCTTCGAGCGTGACCGTCAGGCGCTTGTCCGGCTCGTCGACGAGCACGAGCGGCTTGCCGAGATCGGCCTCGAAGGCGGTCTGAAGCTGGAAGGTCTTCGCGTCGGCGACGGCGAGCTCCTTGGGGCCGGTCTCGGACGGCACCGGGCCGGAGAGCTCGAACTGGCACTCGGCGCGGGCGCGCGCCTTGAAGTTCGGGTCTTCGACGACGACGCAGTTGACGAGCGTCGAGACCTTCTTATACTCGACGGCGACGCCCTGCGCGCCGCGGACCGGCCAGGCGACCTCGCCGCCGTCGATGTAGCTCGCTTGAGAGCCCTCCTGCACGACGAAGTTCCCGGCTTTCTCGAGCGCCTTGTTCCGGATCGAGAATGAGACTTTGAAATGCCCGCCCGAAAGCTTGCCGGGGGCCTTCAAGGCCGGCAGCGGAGCGGGGGCGCCGAGCGCGGCGCAAGCGAGAGCGAGGGCCAAAAACTGAGTCACGCGAAAGGATAACCCCGCCTCGCGCCCAAGTCAATGGGCGGCTAATTGCCGTCCTTGCGCCAGACGGCCTTGAAGTGCGACAGCTTGGTCGCGCGGCCGCGCACGGTGCGCGTCGCCGGATCGACGCGCGAGGGGACCCACTGCCAGTTCTGCTTGTCGGCGTTCCACAGGTAGAGCTTGAGCGACAGATCCGGGATGCCCAGCGCCGTGATCGTCGCCGAGTCGTAAGGCACGGCGACCTCGACGGAGGCGTTGAACGTCGTGCCGTCCGGGCCGAACACGACGCCGGTCGAGACGGCGATAAGGCCGGCGTCGGAGAGCTTGCGCTGCTTCAAGTCCTCCTCGGCCTGCAAACGGACGGCGGGCGTCGAGATCGTGAGCTCCAGGTCGTCGGCGAGCGCGCCGGGCGGCACGACGAGCGCGGCGTGATCCGAGCGCTCGAGCTCGCCGCCGGCCGCGGCGGTGACGAAGGCGTCCTCCTGGCCGAGCAAGGCCAGCTTGTCGGCGAAGGGCGTGACGGCCGCGCCGGGCGGCGGCGGACCGATCTTCGCGATCCGGTTCATCGGCCGCTCGGCCATGTAGAGCGCGCCCGAGGAGTCGAGCGCCAGGCCGCGCGGCCCGCTCAGGCCCGACGCGTGCCCTCCGAACGAGAACGTCGGCCGGCCCGACGCGTCGAGCGCCAAGAGCCGGTCGTTCGCCATGTCGGAGATCGCGATCAACGCGCCGTTCGTGGCGACGGCCACGCCGTAGGGCCGCGCGAGGTTCAAGCCCGGGCCGAACGTGCTCGCGAGCGCGCCCGCCGGGGTGAACATCACGACGCGCTTTTTCTTGGGATCGGCGGCATAAAGATTGCCCGAGGAATCCAGCGCCAGGCCCGCGGGCTTGCCGCCGGGCAGCGCGAAGGCCTGCACGCGGCTGCCCGCGGGGTTGAACTTCAGGACCTGGCCGTTGCCGGTATCCGAGACGTAGATGTAGCCGGAGGTGTCGGCCGCGATCCCCTGCGGCTTGCCGTCGACCGGGATCGAGAGAGTGACCTGGCCGAGCGACGTCATCTTGACCGCGCGCTTGCCGCCGGTGTCGGCGACGAAGACGTCGCCGAAGACGTCGGTCGCGACCCCTTCCGGGGCCTTGAAGCCGCCGAAGGTGGCCGACAGCCGGCCCTGCGCCGTGAAGACCTGCACGCGGTCGTTGCCCGTGTCGGCGACGTAGACCAGGCCCGAGGGCCCGACGGCGACGCCCGAGGGCAGGGTCAGGTCGTGCGCGATCTCGAGCAGCAGGCTCAGGTCGCCGATGTAGACGTCCTGCGAGACGCTCGAAGAGGCCCCGCGCGCGTTCGCCGCGCTCAGGCGCAGCGTCTGCCAGCCCGACAGATTCGACGCGTTCCAAACGGCGAGCGGCCCCGATACGGCCAACGTTCCCGACGAGATTTGCGTGAAGCCGAAAGCCGCGTCGCGGCCCGCGGCGTATTCCAGCTTCCAGCTCATCAGGTTGCGGCCCGACACGCGGCCCGTCACGTCCACCGCGCCCTTGACCGCCGTCTCGAACCCGCCGCCCGAGGGCGAGAGGATCGCCACGCGCGGCGCGCGGCGGGGATGATGGAAGACGCCGTAGAGCGAGGCGTGGGCGAGCGTGCCCGAGATGTAGCCGAGCGTGGGCGAGACGATCGTCACCTGCTGGTTCGTGATCGACGCCGTAGACCAGGTGGTCCCGTCGAAGGTGTAGATGGCGAGGGTCGCCGTGTCGGCCGTCGCCGGGTCGAAGGAGAACTGGAGGGTCGCCGGCGCGCTGAAGACGTTGCCGCTGGGCGAGATCTCGTAGAACGAGCCGATCACGTTCGGCGCCTCGTCGTCGGTGGAGGTGGCGATCGCGTAGGCCTGCGGGCTCGTCGGCGGCGGGACGGGCGCGACCGTCTCGCTTTGCGCCGACGAGTTGAGGCTGACGACGCCGTCGGACGTGTTGTAGACGTAGCTCGGCGCGACGATGGTGAAAGCCACGGTGCTGGCGGCGACGCCCCCGCCCGCCTGGATCGTGACGGCGACGGCGTAGGCGCCGAGCGCCGCGTCCGGAACCGTCCCTTGGATCGTCGCGTCGTTCCAGACGGACAGCGCGGCCGTCACGGTGCCGAACAGGACCTTCGTGCTGCCTCCGTTGTACGGTCCGAAGCCCGAGCCCGAGATCGTGAACGCGGCGCCCACGGTCGCCGACGACGGGGCGATCGCGGCGGCCGCCGCGGCGACGACCGCGAAGCCCGCTGGCGCCGAGGCGACGAGGCCTCCGTCGGAGGTCGTGCGCTGCGCGACGACAGAGTAAGCGCCGGGCGCGAGCGTCCCGGGTACGGTTCCCGAGATCGTCGCGTCGTTCCACACGGAGAGCTGCGCCGTCGCCCCGCCGATCAGCACGACGGTGGCGGCGCCGTTGTACGGCCCAAAGCCGGCGCCGGAGAGCGAGAACGGCGCGCCGATCGGCGCGGAAGACGGCGTGACCGAGGCGATCTGCGGGGAGATCGCGCCGAAGACGCCCACGGCGCTGACGGCGACGTTCGCGCCGGACTGAATCTCGACCAAGACCGTGTACGTGCCGACGGAAAGGCCCGGGATCGTCCCCGAGATCGTCGAATCGTTCCAGACCGAGACCGGCGCCAGCGGGCCGCTCGCGCCGAAGCGCACGCGGGTGTTGCCGCCGTTGTAGGCGCCGAAGCCCGAGCCCGCGATCGTGAACGGAACGCCGATCGGACCGGTCGACGGCGAGATCGTCCCCGCCGCGCCGGCGACCTGGAAGCTCGGCGACGAGACGGCGACCAAGCCGCCGTCGGAGGTCGTGCGCTCGACGACGACGGGATAGGACCCGGGGGCGAGGCTGCCCGGGATCGTCCCCGTGATCGTCGAGTCGTTCCAGACGGAGAGCTGCGCCGTGGCGCCGCCGACCAGGACGATCGTGGCCGCGCCGTTGTACGGTCCGAAGCTCGTTCCCGTGAGGGTAAACGCCGCGCCGATAGGTCCGGAAGCGGGCGCAAGACCGGCGATCGAGGGCGCCGTGACGCCGAAGGTCGTCAGCGTGCTGACGGCGACGCCCGCGCCGGATTGGATCTCGACGCAGACGGGCCACGTCCCGGTCGACAAGCCGGGGATCGTGCCCGCGATCGTCGAATCGTTCCAGACGGAGACCGGCGCGAGCGCGCCGCCTATGCGCACGCGGGTGTTGGCGCCGTTGTAGGCGCCGAAACCCGAGCCCGTGAGCGTGAAGGGAATCCCGATCGGGCCGGTCGAGGGAGCGATCGCGCCCGTCATCGGCGAGACGACGGTGAAGGTCATCGAGGACGTCGTCATCACGCCGCCGTCGGGGGTCGCGCGCCGGGCGACGACGGCCTGCGGCCCGGCCGGCACGCTGCCCGGGATCGTTCCGGAAATCGCCGCGTCGTTCCAGACGGAGAGCTGCGCCGTCGCTCCGCCGACGAGGACGATCGTGGCCGCGCCGTTGTACGGCCCGAAGCCCGAGCCCGCGATCGCGAAGGCCTGGCCGATAGGGCCCGAAGACGGCGTCATCGTGGAGATCAGCGGCACGGCGGCCGTGAACGTCCCGGCCGAGGCGGAGTCCGTGACGCCGCCGTCCTCGCGCTCGACCAAGACGGCGTAGGCGCCGGGGGTAAGCCCGGGGATCGTCCCTGAGATCGTGTTGTCATTCCAGACTGATAGAGGCGCCAGCGGCCCGCCCGCGCCGAAGCGCACGCGCGTGGCGCCTCCATTATAAGGCCCGAAGCTCGAGCCGGAGATCGTGAACGGGACGCCGATCGGCCCCGTGGAAGGCGCGAGCGAGGACGGCGCCGGCGCGGCGACGGTGAAATACACCGTGGCGGAGTCGACCAACCCGCCGTCGGAGGTCGCGCGCTCGATCACGAGCGGCTGGACGCCGGGCGCGACGCGGCCCGGCACCGTGCCGGAAATCGTCGCGTCGTTCCACACGGAGACCGCGACGGTCGCGCCGCCGATCAACGCGCGCGTGAGCCCGCCGTTATACGGTCCGAAATGCTCGCCGGTCACGGTGAACGGCGCGCCGATCGGCGCGGAGGGCGGCGTCACGGTGGAGACCTTCGGCGCGAGCACGATGAAAGAGCCGAGCGGGAGCACCGTCGTCGTCGAGGCGTCCTGGATCTCGACGGCGACGGGGTAGGCGCCGGGAACGAGACCGGGGACCGTTCCGGAGATCGTCGCGTCGTTCCACACGGAGACCGGGGCGAGCGGCCCGCCCGCGCCGAAGCGCACGCGCGTGTTGCTTCCATTATAAGACCCGAAACCCGAGCCGGAGATCGTGAACGGGACGCCGATCGGGCCCGTCGACGGCGCCAGGGCGTACGGGAACGCCGAGGTCGAGATCGTGATAAAGGACTCGTTGACGCTCTCGGCGTTGCCGGCGCCGTCCACGGAGTAAAAGCTGATCGCGTGCGTGCCGATGGCGAGGCTGAACGGGTCTGAGAAAAGCCGCGTCGCGTCGGCGTCGACGCCGTAGTAGGTCGCGGCCACGCCGGATTGGTCGTCCGTCGCGTCGAAGTCGAAAACGGAGGACGGGCCGGCGACGAGGTCGCCTTGGTCGTCGGTCAGCGTCGGCCCGGAGACGACGAGGTCGGTGACCGGCGGCGTCGTGTCGGCCGAGGTCGAGCTGATCAGGACCAGGCTTCCTTGGATCGACGAGCCGCCGGCGAAATGGTAAGGCGCGCTCGAGCCGTTGACGGCGAGCCACAGGTTGCTGCCCAGGCCGTAAGCGGCCGACGCGGCGTGGCCGATCGAGGAGCTGGTGGCGGTGGCGTTTAACGCGCCCTGCGGCGAGAAGGCCCACAGGCCGAGCTGATCGTTTTGCGCGCCGGAGGGAGACAGCGAGCCGGCCACGACGACGTCGCCCGCTCCGTCGAAGACGGCCGACGCGGCGAACGCCGTGGCGTTGCTCGGGGCGAAGACCTCCTCCAACTGGAGGTTGCCGGCCGGGTCGAACTTAAGAAAAGCCAGGTCGCCTTGCATGCCGTTGGAGTCGAGCCGCGTGGCGGCGACGTAGAGCGCGGTCGGCGAGGCGGCGATCTTGGCGGCGGCGCTTTGGAAGAACTGCGGCAGGTAATTGGGCCGGAACAAGGGCGGGCCGACCAAGGTCGAGCCGTCGACGGAGAAATGCAGCAGCGCGAGGTCGAACGGCCCGCCGAACCCTTGCGAGGTCGAGGCTGAATAGCCTGCGACCCAAATACCTTTTTCGTTCACGCGCAGGCCGTAGCCCGCGTCGGCGCCGAACCCGCGGGAGTAGGCGGCCTTGAGCCGGAGCGAGCCGTCGTGGATGCAGTACTTCCAGAGGCCGAGCTTTGAACTCCCGCCGTTGCCCGGGTCGCCGGTCAGGATCGCGCCGGCGATCCAGACGTCGCCGGTGGAGTCCAAGCCCAAGGCGCGGCCGTCGACGCCGCCGTGAAAGGCGGCGCTCGAGATGAAAGATCCCGACAGGGACAATTTGAATACCGCCAGGTCCTCGCCGACCGTCAGCGGCCCGGAGGTCGTGCCGATCGCGTAGACGAATCCGAAAGTGTCGAAAGACAGCGTCCAGTTCCCGTCTTGCTGGGAGTCGGGGATGGCGAGCGAGAAGTCGGGCGCGCCGGCGGGGTTGGTGAAGCGCGACAGGTAGAACTGGCCGTTGGCCTGGGCGACGTCCCAGAGGCGGCCCGAGGGGTCGAAGCCGACGGCGAGGCCCGTGCCGCCTCCTCCCCCGCCGTTGTTGCCGCCGCCGGGGCCGCAACTCGTCGGCGGGTTGTCTTGCGGGTTGGAGCCTGGGGCCAGCGTCTGCGCCAGCACGGGCTGGTCGCAGCCCGCCTGGGTGCAGATGCCGAAGGCGTAGGAGGCTGAGGACATGAGGCCGTTCAACGCGATCGAGTTGGAGTTCGTCGAGATGAAAGCACCCTGCGAGAAGACGCTTTGCAGGTCGGAGCACTGGGCCGACGACGGGAACGTCGCGAAGTAGACGTTGTACGTCGTTCCGGGCGAGTTGCCGTTCGCATCCCAGGTGAGGTTAGCGGTCGTGCCGCCGATCGAGTTCACGCTGACGTTGCCAGGCGGGTTGGTCGAGCCGCCGCCCCCGTTCAAGTTCGGCAGCATCGCGTCGACGACGACGGCGCTCGAGCGCGGGGCCTCGAAGTTGCCGGCGCGATCCGCGCTGAAATAGGTCACGACGTGCGAGCCCAAGGAAAGACCGAACGGGGCCGTGTAAGCACTCGGCGGCGTGCTGGAGAGGCTCACGAAGGCTTGGTCGATCATGTAGTAGCTCGTCGCCAGGCCCGACGTCGTGTGACTGCTCACCGCGGGATCGGACGCGCTCAAGGCGACGAGCGTCGAGGTCGTGAGATAGAGATTCCCGGACGAGTCGCGCTCGAACGGACCGTTCAGGAAGAGCTGCGTGACGGGCGGCGTCGTGTCGCCGCCGCCTTGGTTGAGATTAGGCAGCGTGGTCACGACGACGACGCTGCTCGAGCGCGGCGATTCGAAGTTGCCGGCGCGGTCGGCGCTGAAATAGGTCACGGTATGCGAGCCGAGGCTGAGGCTGAACGTCGAGACGTACACCTGCGCGGGCGTGCTCGATAAGCTCACGAATGTTTGGTCGATCAGAAAATAGGAAGTTGCGACACCTGAGGTGGCGCTACTGGAGATAGAGGGATCGACAGCGTTAAGGACGATCAAGGTGGACGTCGTCAGGTAGATATTGCCGGACGAATCCGTCTCCGACGAGCCAAAGATCGCGAGTTGCGTGATGGGCGGCGTCGTGTCGGCCAAGAAGGTGCCGGAGGCCACTTGGACCAAGACGCTCGCGACATTCTCGGTCTCTTGGTTGCCTGCATTATCCTCCCCGAAATAGAAGATCGTGTGCGTGCCGCCACCTAATGAAAACGGTCCTTGATACAGTTCGTTGGCGCAGGTTCCCGGAGCAGCGCTCGTATCAAGCGCGACGCCGGCGCAACTCGGGGCGAACGGGTCTTGATCGACGACATAGAAAATATCGGCGACGCCCGACGTAACCATTCCAGGTATCGTGGGGTCGACGGCGCTCAGGCTGATCAGCGTCATGGTAGAAATCTCGAAACGCCCCGCCGTGTCGGTCGAAGACGTGGGATTAAACGCCAGGCTCGTCACGGGCGGCGCCATGTCCGGCGCCGGAGGCGGCGTCGTGCTGCCGAAGACGCCGACATAGCCGCCTTGCGTGAGGTTCGCCGAGACCGCGCCATATAGATATTTCGAGTATTGCGCCGGCAGGCGTTGTGGAGGCGACCCGGGAATCAGCTGATAAAGACCCGCCAGCGGCGCGTCTGGCTGCTGCGGAAAGGTCGCTTGGACATAGGCCGCGGAAAGAACGCCGGCCGGCGACACTTGCTGGACCAGTCCCAGCGGCGTGAGGCCAATCGAAAGCGCCTGCGTAAGCAAGTCCTTGAGCGGCGCCGCGCTCGGATCGGCGGCCTGCATTGTGATCGTGGGATTTTGCGCCCCATCGTAGGTCAAAGTAAATCCGTTGGTGCTGACGATGACAGGTGCCTTCGCCGTCGGTGCGAGCGCCATCACGGTCACGGCGTTAGCGCCGTCCGGCGAGCGAGGCGGAATCTGGACCGAAAGGCTGCCGTCTTGGTTCAGGCTCGAACTCAGCGGCGGGGAAAGGGAACCCGGATCAACGAAGACAAACTGGGTGTTGGTGAGCTGAGCCTGCGTTAGGTTGACAGTCTTCAGTGGAAAATTCAAGGTCAGCGGTCCCGTGAAGAAGGGCGGATTGTTAGGCGAGACGGAGACACGATAAGCGAGGCCGGCAGGAACCGCTTGGTATCCTGGACTGGGCGACTCGCTGCCGACCGCAACCTGAATCGTTCCTGGGCTAACGACGTCTAGGTTTGAAACCGATACGCCGTTGCCGATGTCGACACTCTGATTCGGCCCCGCTTCGAATTCATACGCCGTTTCCGGGCCGGTGAATGCGCTGGCGGACAACGCGGAAAACGAGAAACCAGCGCTGACGAGCAGGGGCACGGTCGAGTGCGCGGCCGTGCAAGTGTCGCTATCTGGCTGAAATTGGACACAGCCCCCCACCTCCCCCCAACGCCAAGGCACCGCCGGGTCTATGTTCGAAGAAGCCGTAATGATAATCTTATAAAAGCGCTTTAGAACTACGGGCGTCGCGGCTCCGGCGGTCCAGCTGCCACCTCCCAGGTAGGTATCTTCTCCCTGATACTGAGTACCCGTAGAAACGTTCGGCACGCTTTGTTGAAGGAACGGCGTTTTCGTCCCGTCGCTGAGGTCGGGCCTGTTGCCGGTCACAAGATCCATCTCGACATTCATCCACCCATATGTCAAGAAATCAAAGCCGCTTGCAAAGTTTCCCCCGAATGATGGCCCGGGAACCGGCACAATCGCTGCCCCCCCGCCGATCGTAGCCGTATAAAAACCTTGACTTACGTAAGCTCCGGGCATGATCGAGGATTGGGACAAGTCATAGACCGGGGACGTATATGTGCCTTGCGCAAGGCCTGTTACGACATCATTGACGAAGGACGCTTGGGACACGGTCTGGACATTCCCTGATGGCATGGACGTCGGAGGAATCGCGCTTAAGTCGACGCCTCCGCTTCCCCTGGTGGGCGACGTGTATAGCTGGAAAAATGCTGAGTTGCCGTCGTTGTCGACAACCTCTGACTGGAAGCCAAACGCGGAGTTCAAGGGTACGGAGTTCAAGGGTCCAACGATACCGAAATCGGGGTTGTCGCCTTGAATCACCTGGCCAACAGATCCACTCTCTAATCCTCCCAAAATCTGGTCGGTCTCCTGCACGCCGAGCGACGAGTCCGTCTTGAGCTTAAGATCGAAAGTCCAGGTTCCGGCCAGCGGATCGTAAGTGGGTTGAACGGATTGGTCCAAAGACACATTGAGCGACACCTGTCGGAACGTAGCGACCGATTTATTCCCGATCGCGTCCACCGCCGTCAAGGAATACAATCCAGGGCCGTCAGTCGTGAACTGCCCCGACGCTTCCAGGCTGCCAGGGTTCATTGGGTCAAATCCGGCGAACGCGATTGGCAGAGACGCGCCATTTGGATCAAGCGCGGTGATTGACTGGAGGCCCCCAGCTGACGAAACATCGAAGCCTATGCTAGCGGCACTGCTAATCGGCAAGAATGAAGGTGCGTCCGCAGCGTCGTTGATCCCACTGAAGTCGGTATAGAAATCGAAATCGCCGATTGAAGCGAACGACGGCCCAGCGGGAATTGTAAAGCTCACCGAAGTATCGTTGCCGGTCCCGTCGAAAACGTCGAGCGTATACGACCCTG
>CAZRIP010000054.1:0-6542 GCA_964600165.1 uncultured Elusimicrobia bacterium
GCTTCTACACTCTCAGCGATTGGGCCGACGTGCAGTATAAAGTCACGGACTATTGGGCGCCCGAGCTCGACCGCGGCCTGAGGTGGAACGATCCCGCGGTCGGGATCGCCTGGCCGCTCGCCGGCGCGCCGATCGTGCTCAAGAAGGACGCCGAGTGGCCGGCTCTCGCCGGCTGCGACGCCAACTTCGAGTGGACC
This sequence comes from uncultured Elusimicrobia bacterium, assembly GCA_964600165.1. Classification (GTDB taxonomy): domain Bacteria; phylum Elusimicrobiota; class Elusimicrobia; order UBA1565; family UBA9628; genus CAZRIP01. Next base: position 198 of record CAZRIP010000054.1, read on the forward strand.
GGCCGATAACCCGGCGCGGGATCGACCCCGCACTCCTCCTCGACCAGGTACGGACCGGGGCGCCGTACGTCCTCGAGACGGATTGGGACGCCGCGCCTGAGCGCGCTTACCTGCGGCGCCTCCGGGATTATAAAGGAGACGAGCTCGACGTCGTCTCCTATTTCCGCCTCTGCGCGAGCGCGCACTGGGCCACGGCCGGCTGCTTCGTGCCGACCGACGTCGACAACACGATCCGCTACAAGCTCTGGAACCTCGAGGGCGTGACGCTCGAGGAGCGCCTCGCCATGGCCGACGTCGTGATCGACGCCGTCCGCTGGGATTACCGTCCCGTCACCGCGCGCAAGGCGTTTCTCGGGGAGGAATGCGTGGCCACCCACGAGGGCACCTGGTTCTCGGTGGCGGCGGGCGCCTACGCCTCTCTCAGAAAAGAATCTCCGCGCAAGGCGGCCGAGGTCCTGGACGTCGCGCTGGCGGAAGCGCGGCGCGAGGCGGCCTTCTTCGAGCGGCTCTACCGAGGCGGCGCCCCGATCGAGACGCTCAAGGCGACCGCGCTCCTCGCGCACAACTTCGGCGACTTCGACCGCGTGATGGACCAATGGGGGTTGCCTCAAGACGACCGCATGCGCGTCTTGTGCTACGACGCCGCCAAGCCCGCCGCGCGGCTCTTCGGCGGCTGGCCCGCTCTCGCGGGCGAGATCAACAAGTTCTGCATGGCGCCGGAGAACCACCGCCATCTTCCGCTGCGCGCGGCGCGCGGACTGCGCCGCAAGGCGGCCCTGCTGCTGCCGGTCGGCCCGTTTTACGACGACTGGGGGCGGACGGTCGCGCGCGAGGAACCGGCGACGGTCGCCGAGGCCGTGCGCGCGCTCCTCGACGGCTGGGAGCGCCAGAAGGTCAAGGCCGCGGGCTACCCGCGGGGCCTTTCCGGTATTTTGGACGCCTTCCCGGGCGGGCTTTCGCGCCTGGCGGGCTTCATTCCCTCGAAAGACGAGAGGCTGCTCAAGAGCGGGCCGCTGCGCGCCGCGATCGACGTCCCGCGGGCGCGCTTCGAGGCGCAGTGGGCGAACCTGCTGCGCCGGGTCCCCGCAGCCGCAGGATGACGCGGATGCCCGCGAGGTTGACTTTCTCCTCCATCAAGTCCCGGATCGCGCGCAAGACCCCTACGTCGCGCTCCGAGTAAAGGCGCTGGTTCCCGCCGGTCCGGCGCGGGCTGACGAGGGCGTGCTTCTCGATCCAGCGCAGGGTCCAGATCGGCAGCCCGCTCAGACGCGAGGCGGCTCCGATGTTGTAGATCGGAGTCGCCGGCGTCAGCTCAAGGCGCTTAGGGAATCGGCCCAATGAAGCCCCATCGCGCGCGGATCTTCTGCGCGGGGAGCTCGGCCTCGCTCGACTCGGCCCTGTAGACCGGAGGAGCGGCCAGCTCCGTGACGTTGGCGAGCGGATTCCACGTGCTCACGCGCTTTAGGAAAAGCCACGGCTTCTTGTCGGCGTTCATTCGGCTGGGCTCCTGTGATAGAAGATCACGACTCCCATTATTTATCATGTAATCTAATATTTGTCAATAGTTAATCTAATAAATAATATTAGATATTCCAGGGCAAAAGAAAAGCCCCTGTGCATTGCGATGCACAGGGGCGATGTACGGCTGGAACTACTTGGTCGCCGGAGCGGCGGCGGGAGCGGCGGGAGCGGCGGGAGCTTCGTCCTTCTTCTCGCCCTTCTTCGCCTTCTTCGACTTCTTCGCGACCTTCTTGGCCTTCTTCTCCTTCTTCATCGGCTTCGTCGCGGCCGGCGTCTGGTCGGCCGAGCCGGCGGCGGGAGCCGGGGCCTGGGCCATCGCGCAAACGCTGAGACCGAGGATCGCGCAAGCGATCAGCATGAGCTTCTTGGACATTGTTCGTTCCTCCATCATGATGCGAGGGCCTAAAATCGTTCCCTCGACGGTTATCCTACTAATTATCATACGGCCGGCGTCGCAAAAAGTTCGAATCGCCGTCATCCCCGACGGAGACCGGCCAGGACCTTCTGGAAATCCGCTCCGGGCTCGGCCGACAGGATGGGGCCGGCATGGACGGCCAGCTTCCAGGCGTGGAGCATGAGGCGGGGCGCGCCGCCGACCGGACGGGGCTCCCCGTAGAGGCGGTCGCCCAGGATCGGATGGCCGATCGAGAAGAGGTGCGCGCGGATCTGGTGCTTGCGGCCGGTCACGAGATCGACGTCGAGGAGCGTCGCGCCGCGCAGCAGCTCGCGCGGCTTGTAGCGCGTCAGGCAGGCCTTCCCCTTCTTCTCGTCGATTGCGACGCGGCCCGAGCCGAACTCCCGCAGCTTCGTGGCGATCTCGCCGGAAGAGTCCACTCTGCCCGACACCGCGGCGAGGTAGCTCTTACGCACCCTCCGCCCTTCGAACAAGCCGCACAGCTCCGCGTGAGCCGCGGCGGTTTTCGCGAAGACGATGAGCCCGCTCGCGTCGCGGTCGAGGCGGTGGACGACGAAGACCTTGCGGCCGAGGCGGCGGGAAAGCTCCTCGCTGAGCGGCTCGCCGATGTCCCCGCGCCCGGGGATGCTGGCCTGGCCGGCGGGCTTGTCCACCGCGATGAGCCGCTCGTCCTCGAAGACGATCCGCGCCTCGGACATTACGGGCGCACCGGCACGCGCAGCGTCCAGCTGGAAGGGAATCGATCCTCCCACGCAGTCCCCGCCACGCGCGGGTCGACCACGCGCGCGAAGCCCAAGCTCTGGAGCTCGACGGCGACGTCTTTGTTCATGACCTTCCAGCCGCCGACCTCGACGCGCTTGATCGACGGATCGGCCGCCGCGCGCAGGGCCGCGCCCTTGATGACGGCATAGAGCGCTTGGGCGTAGGCCGAGCTTGCCGAGCCGCGCGTCTTGTCACGGCCGACCGGGAGTTCTTGCTTGTTCCACCACGGGAGCGGCTCGAAATTGAGCGCGTCGACCTCGATTTTGAGAACGCCTTCCTTAAAATCAGCGCTTCCCGCGAGGTAGAACGGCTTGTTGAGCCCGAGCTTGCCGCCTTTGCCGATCTGCGCGGCGAGCTTGGCGACGCCGGGCTTGTCGTCGTAGCCGGCGCGCTGGCCGATGGCCAGCACGCGGCGGATCTGCGTCCCGATCGCGACGCGCGTTTCGGCGGGCGCCGCGGCGATCATCTTGCCCGCGAAATCCACCAGCGCTTCCTTTTCCGGCGCCGTCAGCGTCCCGTGATCGAGGAACGACCACTGCGGCAGATCCTGGGGCTTGAGCGCCGCGAGTTGCTCGGCGCGGATCGCCTCGCGCAAGACGGGAGGGTCGCGCACGCGCTTGGGGCTTTCGGCCGCCTCTTTCCCCTCGACGAACATGTCGGCGTCGAGGTGGACGAACCGGCCGTCGGGCGCCTCGCCGAAATTGCGATGGACGTCCATCGAATCCATCCAAGTCCGCCGCCGGTCGTCGTCTCGCACGCCGCGCCGCGACATCCCGAGCAGGACCTGCCCCGAGCGCTTGCCGAAATCGTCGATCCCTTGGACTCGGACCTTCTCCTGGACGAGAGCCCAGGGCAGCGTTTTGCGTTTGCCGTTGATCGTGACCTCGAGATTCTCGACGATCGTGATCTCGGTGAAAAGGCCTCCCAGGCGCGCCTTGGCGAGGTTGTAGCCCCTCCACGCCTTGCCCTTCCAGCCGAGCGGCGCGGCGTAGGTCTTGAGCAGCACGCCCGGCAGCTCCGGCGCCTCGTACATCCGCGTGCCCAAAATCCCGCCGATCATGAGATAGACCTTGAAGTTGCCTTGGGCGAGCCTCGCGCGCACGGCGCGGTCGGCCGAGCGCTCGAGCAGCGCCTGCGTCTTCGGCGAAGCGACGACCGCTCCGACCTGATAGGCCTCGACGAGAGCCTCGGCCGGATCGGCGGCGCCGGTTCGCGCGGGGGCGGGCGATCGGTCGAAGCGCGTCGCCGCCTCGGCGCTCGCGGCCTCGATCGATTTCGGCTCCTCTCGAGCGGCTTGAGCCGGGGCGCTCGCGGCGGCGGCTTCGGGCGAGGCCTGGGCCGAGGCCGACGCGCCGTCCGCCGAGACTCCCGCCGCCAGCGCCGGCGAGACGGGCAGCGGGGCGACGGCCTCGACGGCAGTCTGAAAATTCTGGGGCTCGATGAAGTCCGGCCGGCCGGAGACCGACGCGGCCGACACCCCGCCGTCGACGCTCAACGCCGGGGGGTCAAGGCGCGGAATCTCCGCGGCCCGCGAGGGGCCGGCTAAAACCGCGACGAGCCAAAGCAGGAGCGCTGTCATCTCTTTATTAAGGATAAGCCGGCCGGCCGGGGAGCGCGGGGGTCTTCGGGCCCAGGTCCTCGCGGCCTTAGGACCCCCCTCCGCGCAAACGAGCGTCTTGTAGGAACCGGATCGAGCCACTATACTAAGGCGCCATGACCAAAGCCGCCCTCCGGACCGAGGCCGCCGCCGGACTGACGACCTTCTTCACGATGGCCTACATCGTCGTCGTCAACCCGTCGATCCTCGCTGCGCCGGGGACCGGCATGCCGTTCTCGGGTGCGATGACGGCGACGGTGCTCTTGTGCGCCGCCTTGACGCTGCTCATGGGCCTCTACGCCGACTTGCCCTTCGCCGTCGCGCCGGGCATGGGCTTGAACGCCTTCTTCGCCTACACCGTCGTCCTCGGGCGCGGCGTGCCGTGGCAGACGGCCTTGGGCACCGTGTTTTGGGCCGGGGTCTTGTTCGTCGCCGTCTCGGTCACGCCGCTGCGCGTGCGCATCGCCGAGGCGATACCGCGCAACTTGCGCACGGCCTCGGCGGCGGGCATCGGCATCTTCCTGGCTTTCATCGGGCTCAAGAACGCGGGCATGGTCGTCGCCGACCCCGCCACGCTGGTCAAGCTCGGGACGCTCGACCGGCGCGCGCTGCCCGTCTTCCTGGGCGTCGCGGCGACGGTCGTCTTGATGCGGCGCAAAAGCCCGATCGCGTTTCTCGCCGGCATCGCGGCGGCCACGGCCTCGGGCTGGGCGCTCGGGCTCGTCAAGCCCCCCGCCTCGCTCGTCAGCGCCCCGGATTTCTCGAGCGTCTTCCTCAAGCTCGACTGGAGAGGCGCGCTCGCTCCGGCGCTGGCGCCGACGATGATCTCCATCCTCTTCACGGACCTCTTCGACTCGATCTCGACTTTCATCGGCGTCTCGCAAGCAGCGGGACTCCTGAATGAGAGAGGAGAGCCGCGCCGGCTGCGAGAGGGCCTGATCGTCGACGCCTTCGCCACGCTCTTGGCCGGGGTGTTCGGCACGTCCTCGGGCACGGCCTACATCGAGAGCGCGGCGGGCATCGAGATGGGAGGGCGCACCGGCATGACGTCCGTGTTCACGGCGCTTTGCTTTCTGCCGTGCTTTTTCCTCGCGCCGCTCGCCGGGATGGTCCCGCCCTTCGCGACGGCGCCGGTGCTCGTGCTCGTCGGCGCCCTCATGTTTCGCAGCGTCAGCGCGCTCGAGCTGCGAAAAATGGAGGACGCGCTGCCGGCTTTCCTGACCGTCGTCTTGATCCCGCTGACCTTCTCGATCACGCAGGGGATCCTTTGGGGCTTCGTCTCCCACGCCGCGCTCTACGCGCTGTCGGGCCGCTCGAAGGAGGTCTCGCCGGCCCTTTGGGCGCTCGCCGCGATCTCGGCGGGCCTGCTCGTCCTCGAGCACGGCGCCTGGTGAACCGCTTTTTTAGATTTTACCCAACGCGCGCAGCGTGAGCAGCCACTTCTCCTCGCGCTCAAGGTCCTCGAGCCCCTCGTAGCCGGTCTCGCGCACGGGCTTGCCCGCGAGCAAGTAGCGGCAGCCGCGGTTGAGGGCGGCCGAGGGCGCGGCGTCGGAGAGAAGCTCGAGCAGCGTGCGGAAGTTCACGCTCGCCCCGTACGTCTTGCGCGCCCCGAGGCAGGAGTAGTCGAAGGCCTGGGCGTCGACGCGCAGCTTCTCGGACGGGTCCTTGAGCACGAGATCCGCGTAATAAAAGAGGTCGGATTCCGCGACTTGCTTGACGACTTCGCGCTGCCCGCCGCCGAAGCCGGTCGGGATGCCGGCGATCAACAGGCCGATCTTGACCGCCTTCTGCGCCGTGGAGGGCCCCTCCATCGTCTTGATCGTTTTCGTCGTCGTCCGCTTGAAAGCCGTCGCGGCGAGCAGCGTCAGGCGTTTCGCCAAGCCGAAGTCGAGCGCCGGCGCGGGAAGAGCGGGAGGCGGCTCCCCAAAAGCCCGGCCGGGACGGCGAGGGCCGAGATCCCGCGAGCGCGCAGCAAGTCCACCAGCGCCTCACGCAGGTGGCCGGGGGCGTGCCCGCCGAAGAGGTAGCCGCCGTCCACGATCACCCACGG
>CAZRIP010000054.1:6552-24833 GCA_964600165.1 uncultured Elusimicrobia bacterium
AGCAAGTCCACCAGCGCCTCGGCCCGCGCCTGCTCGACGTCGTCGGCGACCACGCCCCATGAGGCGCGGGCGGGAAGGACCATGTCGGCCGCGGGCGCGCCGCGCCAGACGCCCAGCGCCTCCGCGATCGCGGCGACGTTGAGCTGCTCCGGCTTTTCGACGAGCGTCGCGTAGCGCAGAGGCGTGCCGCTCATGCCGAAAGCATAGCCCCGCGTCTAAGCGTCGTCAAGCCTTGAACCGGCCGCGCTCCTCGGTCTCCAATTCGAAGCCGGCTTTCTTCCAGCTCTCCATGCCGCCGATGAGCTCCTGCACGGCGTAGCCCAGGTGCGCGAGCTCGAGCGCCGCGCGCGCCGCCTTGGGGCACTCGGGGCCGCCCGAGCAGCAGATGATCGTCTTGCCCTGGGGAAGCTCGCCGTGCCGCTTATGGAGCTCATCTAGGGGGACGTTTAACGCTCCCGGGATGTGGTCGCGCGCGAACGCCTCGCGCCCGCGCACGTCCAGGATCAAGAGAGTCGGCAGGCCCAGCAGCCCGTGCAGCGTGCCCGGATAGCATTCGAACTGGAGCTTGGCTTTGAAGTAGTCGACCGCGCCGACGCGGTTCGCCGGCGACTCGATGATTGCCATACCTTGATTGTAGCCGATGGATATGACGGCGCCGCGACTACGACCGGACCGCTTCGAGACGCCCGGGAGCGGGGCGCCTTAGGAGCTCGAGGGCGCCCAGAGCGGCCCGGCGCTCGCGCTCGCCGCCTCGGCTCAAGACGCCCTCGACCACGGCCTCGAAGCGCGCGGCCGGCAGGCGCAGCGACGCGGAGAGGAGAAGCGCGACGCGCGTCAAATCGTCGAGCGCCCAGCCCTCGAGCGGCCGCGCGACGCCCGCGTCGCGCAGCGCGGAGGACTCCGGTGCCGCCAGCGAGACGGCCTCGCAGCCGACCTTGCGGCCCACGGCCGCGTAAGCCTCGAAGAAGCCTTCCGCCAGGTCCCGCTTGCCGAGGACGGCGCAAAGCCACGCGGCGGCGGGACGCGTCGCGCGCGTCAACGCGATGATCCAGAGTCGGGCGGCGATCGTTTCGGCATCCACGGGCCAGGCGATTATAGCGGCGCGCCCGCGGTCCGGCCCATTGCGCCGGTGCAAAAGCTTTGTGACCTCCGCTTGAATCAAATAGCGCGATCGGTAGGCCTTTAGGCCTATCTCAACCTAGGCCTTTGGCACCTCACGCCGAATAGGTCTTCGGCCTATTCTCATCGCGACCTGTAATCCTCGAGATCCGGTCGGGGAGCCCTCACCTCCGGGCCTAATCCGGAGTCACCAGGCCGGCGGAAACGCCGCGCGCGCCGTCGGTCGACTCTCCATGAAAAAGTCCCTGCACGCCGCCTTGATGATGGCCGTCTCGCCGCTTCTTGCCCCGGCGGCGCAGTTCGCGAAGCTGCGGTCGTTGAAATCCTTCGCCGGCTTGGCCGACAACGCCGATCTCGCGCCGGCTCCCGCCGTCACGGCCGCCGCGATCCAGCCGCGCGCGAGCAGCCCGTCCGCCCCGGACGCCCAGCCCGATTGGAACTTCACGCCCGGGCGCTTATGCAACGAGTCCGACGCCGACTTCGAAGATCACCGGTATCCGTCGCAGATCGCGTACTGCAAGCGCCACGTGACGCTCGCGATGAAGCAGGAAGTCGCCGCGCACTACGGCGTCCCGCAGAGCGAGTGGCCCAACTACGAGTTCGACCACCTGATCCCGCTGGCCATCGGCGGCAACAGCCACGTGGAGAACCTCTGGCCCGAGCCGCAATCCCAGAACCAGGGCGCGAACAGCAAGGACAAGCTCGAATACAACCTCTACTTGCAGTTGAACGCCGGCAAGATCACGCAGGCCGAGGCCGTGCGGCAAATCTACGCCTGGTTCGGGCGCAACGCGCCGCTGCAGAGCTTCCAGCCGGGCGGCGCCGCGAAGTAGGGGCTAGCGCTTCGGCGCTTTCTCGAAGCGCTCGCGCGTCTTCGGGCTCGCGCGCCGGGCGAGGTCGGCGGCCGTCGCGCCGTCGGGGCTCCTCGCTTTCGGGTCCGCGCCGGCCGCGAGCAAAGCCCCGACGGAGTCCGCGTCGTCGTTGGACAGCGCGATCAGCAGCGGCGTCCAGCCCCCCGCCGGGGCGTTCGCGTCCGCGCCGGCCTCGAGCAGCGCCTTCACGGCGTCGGCGGGCGCGCAGCTCTTTCCGACGGCGGGGCTGGCCAGCGCCTGGCCCAAAGCCGTGATCTCGCCGTCGGTCGAAGCGGCGTCCGGATCGGCCCCTTTTGACAGGAGCAGGCGCATCAAGTCGAGCTGCCCGTAGCGCGCGGCGTTGATCAGCGCCGTGACGCCGTTCGGACGCCGGGCGTTCGCGTCGGCGCCTTCGCGCAGCAGCCGTTCGGCGAGCGGCGCGCTCGGCGTCGCGAGCAGAGCGCGTCCGAGGGTCTCCGTCGACGGACGCGCGCGCAGGCCCTCGTCGATCAGCGGCGCGAGGCCGTAGCGACAGGCCTCGACGAAGATCGAAGCGGCGTCGACGCCGAGCGCCGGCAGCCAAGCCTTCAAGACGTTTTGCAGCAGCTGCTCGCGCGTCGCCGCCGACGCCGCGGACTCGAAGCGCAGCTCCAGGCCGCGGCCTTCCTCTAAGAAGATGATGTCGGCGCGGAAGATCCCCGGGACCGCCGTCGAGAGCGCGCGCCGGCCGGATTCCTCGGAGCTCTTCCAGTCGAGAGGCTCGGGCGCCGCGCGCAGAGCCTCCGTCTCGGTCAGAGACCGCGGCAGCGGAAGATCGACGCGCTCGGGGATCATCGCTTTTAGTGCTCCGGGAGGATGTCGATGGTGAATACTCGGACGTGGGCGAGCGCCGTGCCTTGCAGGCGCGCGACGGTCTGCGCGACGCGGTCCGTCGGGACGTAGACCGCGACGACGTCCTCCGGCCGGACGGGGTTTAAGGCGACGCGGCCGAGCGTTCCTCCGTCGCCGACGATCCGGCCATGATAATCGGCTCCGGGGCTGTGGACGTTGCTCGCGCGGAAGGCGACGTACATCGGGTAGCGGTCCTTCCCTTCGGCGCGGTCGGGCTCGACCTTCGCGAACTTGCGCGCCTCGCGGATGTGGTCGGGGAGGTCCATGTAGACGCCGTTTTGGAACCTCTCGTTTCGGCCCTGCGAGCGCGGAGGCAGATAGCCTTTCTCGAGGATAGAATCGACCATCGCGTCCACGCCGCCGCGCACGCCCGTCGCCACGACGCCGGTCTCCGGGTTCTTGAGGCTGTCGTAATAAGGCCGATTCGTCTGACGCAGGTAGAACAGGCCCGCGATCACGTGGACCGGATTGACCGGCGCGTACGCTTCACCGAGGGGCTCGTTGGTGTGCGAGTTGCGCGCTTGGGAGCCTTTCTTGGCGATGTCGGCGAAAAGCGGATCGCTCGCGGTCAAACCCAGCTCGCGCTCGATGACGCGCGAGACGCTCGGCGGCAGCTTCGGGTCGCGCAGGATCATCGCCGTGCGCGCCGCTTTGATTTCTTCGGCGGTCGGCTCCGCGACGGCATCCCCCGCGCCGACACCAAGCGGCCGCGAACCGCCTTCTCCCGTCAGCTTGCGCGCGAGGGCCTGGCCCTCGGCGGAGGTCAGCGAGCAGCCGGCCGCGCAGCCCTCGCCGAAGATCTTGATCTGGTAGGCCGCGACGGGATCGATCGTCGCCCAGCCGCGCTCGTTGTGGCCGACGAGCTGCTGCGACGAGCCCGTCTGGACGAAGGTCTGGCCCGGGCGCGGGACGATCTCGAGCTTGATCGGACCGGCCGTCGGCACGTTCCCGCCGAAGACGGAGCGGTCCGCGCTCTCGGTGTACTCGTAGAGCCAGCTCTTGGCCTCGGGGTTGTCGACCACGCGCGCGTTGACGAAGTCGACGACGCCGCCGCGCCGGCGCAGCGCCGCCCCGATCTCCGCCCCGGGCTGCTTGAGCGCCTTCGGCACGAGACCGCCGTCGGCGAGCACGCGCGCGAGCTCGTCGGCGCGCACGTGGCGGTAGAGCCTGGTCCCGTCCTGGATCAGCGCCCCTCCGTCGGCGGCGTTGAGCTTGTAGAAGTCGCCGCTGCCTTCGAAGGTCTTCTTGGCCGAGGCATAGACGCTCTTGTCGTAGCGCGGCTGCGCGACCTGTTGCTTGATCTCGATGCGCGACTTGAAGAAGATCGGATCATAGAGGATCTTGTCCCAGCTCCGTCTTTGCGCGGCCTCCGGCTGCGACGCGATCAGCCGCGCCAGGGAGTCGAACTTGTCGCCGCGCGCGCCGACTTCTTCGACGAGCGCGGCACGCGCCGTCTCGACCGGCACGCCGTAGGACTTGCTGAAGCCGGCGAGCACGGCGTCGAGCGGGCTCGGCGCCGGCTGGCCGACGAGCGCCCGGACGATCGGACCGTCCTCCAAGAGGCCGATCGAGCGCGCGTACTGCTTGGCGAAGGCGAGGCGCTCGGCGGGCTCGAGCTTGGCCGGCTCGAGGCCGAGGCGCTTGACGTAGTCCGACAGCCCTTGCGTGTGCCGCGCGAGGATCTGCTCGCGCGTCTCGTCGGCGTTCGAGCCCGCGAGGCCCTCGCGGATCAGCGCGCCGGCGGCCTCGTCGGGGACGCCGCCGTCCCTGAGGATCTTCCGCTTGGCCTTGAGCTGGGCCAGCGAGCAGTCGTAGACGCGGCACTTCAAGCCGAGCTCGTTGCCCTCGTCGTGAGCGAGCATCACGGCCTCGACCTGCGGCTCGGAGAGGCCGCGAGCGGCGAGCGCCGCGAGCCGCTCGGGAACCGACAGCCGGCCGTTGGCGAGCACCTGCGGGTCGCGTCCGCGAAGGCGCTCGTAGCGATCGATTACCGCTTGCGTCCACGCCGATACGCGCTCGCCGAGCGTGGGCTGGACGACGCCCGCCTGCTTGAGCTTGGGCAACAGGTCGTCGAACGAGTCGAAAGCGTGCTGCGGATATTTCTTGGCGGCCTCCGCGGCGGCCCCCTCCGGGCCGCGCTGCAGGTAGACGCGGACGTTCATCCTCAAGGCCAGCTCGATCTCCTCGGCGAGGATCTGGCCGCCGCCCTGGAACACGACGATGCCGTCGTGCGCCTTGATCATCTCGAGGACCGGCCGCGACTTGCCGAACCAGTTGATGCCCTCGATGGCGTAGGCGCCGACCTTGTCGCTGACGTCGGGGGCGTTGGTATTCTCGACGACCGTGCCGAGAGCGTTGAAGCCTTTCTCGGCCGCCAAGCGATGGACGATCGCCTCCGCGCCGAACTCCGTGCCGCCGGTGACCAGCAGGTTCTTCTTCCGATCGAGCCGGTCGAGCATGCGGCGATTCGTATCCTCGACCAGCCGCTGGTTCTCGGGCGAGACGTTCGGCCAGCTCTTTTTCGACGAGCCGCTGAAGAGGATAGGCCGGCGGTCGCCGATGAATTCATCGACGCGGCCCGGGTCGACGAACTCCGGCGCGCGCTTGCCCTCCTTGGCGAAGCGCTCGCGAATCTCGTCGATGACTTTCTGCCGCGCCCCGCGCGACTCGGCGTCGAGCCTCGCCCCGATCTCTTCCGGCGTCATCTGCGACTGATAAAGAAAACCGGGCCGCTCGGCGTCGGGAGCGGGTTGTCCCTCGCCGATGTGCAGGCGGTAATGCTGCGCCTTGTTCGTCTCGTAAGGGTCGTTCTTGCCGTCGCGCACGAACTCGTCCCAGGCCGGCTCGTCCTTGACGACGAAGGAAGGATTGCCGCGGACTTCGCCTCCGGCGGGATTGACCACGATCGTCTCGAGGCCCCGCTCTCTGGCCAGCGAGACGATCTCGCCGTGGTTCGGGTCTCTCTGGTGCGCGACGACGTCGACGCCCTCGCGCGGCAGCAGCTCGAAAAGGCGCCGCAGGTACGCGCGGTCGGCCGGGCCGATCGCTTTCGACTCGATCTCGAACTGGCGGCGCTGGCCCTTGAACTGGCGGATCGAGTCGCCCCAGCCGTTGTTCCACACCGTCGAAAGATCGCGCGCGGGCGCGAACTTGGCTAGCTCGCCGAGCTGCTCTCCCTGCTGGGCCAGCAGTCCCGGCCGCGCGCCCTCGATTGGATGCGTTCCCTCCTTGCCGACGACGCCCCCCAAGCCGAGCTTGGCGACCAGCTCGCGCGTCATCTCCTTGACCTTGGGGCCGTAGTCGTCGCCGGCCGTGCCTGAGGCCAAGCCGTTGGTGCCCACCACGTCGCTCATGAACAGGCCGATCTGCACGCTCGCCTTCGGTTCGAGGCCGGCCGCGCGATCGGCGTCCATCGCGCGCTTGAGAGCGTCGAAGACGTGGAAGGTCTCCTGATCGACGTTCTGCGCGCCGCGCGCGCGCTGCTCGTCGGCCCAACGCTCCGTCTGCTCGAGCGGCGTCGGCGACGTGTTGTTGTGGGCGTCGGGCGCGCCCTCCACGCGCAGGATCTCGAGGCCGCTCACGCCCTTGAGATCGACGCGCCGGCCGCGATAATCGGCGCTGACCACGTTATGGACGGCGCCGACCGCGTCGGACTTCATCAAGGAGCCGCCCGCGCCGGCGAGCATGAAGTTCTGCGCGCCGATCTTGTAAGTCGCGGACACGAGGTCGGCCGTGAGCTCGCCGTACGCCGGCGCGAAGGCGAGGAACGCGTGGACCTTGCCGGTCGCCGCGTCGGTCACGTCCAGCCTCTCGTAGCGGAACGCGCCGGCCGTCGTCATCGGGTGGCGCTTGACCTCGGACAGCGGGACGCCGGCCGCCTCGGCCACCGCGGCGATCGAGTTGTTCTTGTCGCCGACGACGACCGCGGCGATCGGCTCGCCGTTCAAGTCTGCCTTGAGCTGCGAGTACAGGGCCTCGCGATTGCGCTCCCGCAGGCGCTCGAGGTCGCCGCGAATCTCGACGCGCGACACGTCGACGCCCTGGGTCTGCATGAGCGCCGTCACCTGCGCCAGGCGGGACTCGCTGTCGACGCCCTGGAGGACCATCAGCTTGCGCGTGCGCTCGAGCGACGGGAACCAGCGCGAGAGCGCGTCGACGGCCCCGTTGAGGCGGCCGTAGTCGTCGACGCGCGTGAGCAGCTGGTAGGACGTGCCGTTCGAGTCCGCGATCTCGCGCGCGCTGGTGTAGCCGCGGGCGCGATAATAGGCGGCCATCTCCTCTCGCCCGCCGAGGAAGACCTCGGGCGGATCGCCGCGGGCCTTGAGGAGCCCCGCCGTGGCGATGTCGAGCCGCAGCTCGCTGTAATCTTGGCGGTTGAAGGTGTGCGGGGCGTCGGGATCGCGCAGGATCATGTCCGACGGGATGCGCGCGACGGTGCGGTCGAAGTAGCGCCGCAGCTCGGCGCTTCCCGGCTCGGCCTTGAGCTCCACGGCGCGCTTGACGCCGAACCACGAGGCGAACATCACGTCGATGTTGGTCTGGCCCGCCGCCTCGGCGACGGCCTGCATCGCCGCGGGATCGCCGGCCCGCGGCGTGAGGGCTCGCTTGACGGCCGACTTCCAGGCCTCGTTGTCCTTGACGTTGTCGATGCCGGCGGTCGCGTCCATCATGCGCGGTCCGGCGACGAGCAGCCCCTCGCTGATCTGGCCCTGGGACAGGCCCCGGTCCGCCATCTTCTTCTGGACGGCGTTCAAGACGCGCAGGACGCGGTATTGCTGCGCGTCGCTCTCCGCGACGGCCTCGGCCTCGCCGGTCGAACCGCTCATGCTCCGCATCGCGAGGCGGACGAACGGGTTGTCCTCCTTGAGCTCGCGCGCGTCGCGCATCGCGCGCGCGAGGCGGCGGCCGGCCTCGTAGCCCGCGCGCTCCGGGTCGGCGGCGGCGTCCTTGATCCAGAGGCCGCCGGAGCCCTCGCCCAACTGGTCGAAGATCTGGTCGGCGGCGCCCTTGGCGCGCGTCCCGTCGGGCTTGAACTCCAGGAAGCCCAGCGCGAAGACGGTGCGCTCCGGCATCTTCTTGAGAGACTTGAGCGCTTCGGTCTTGGCCTGGCCCCCGCCGCCGATCACGACCATGGCGTTCGAGACGGCAAGGAAGAGCTCGGATTCGTCGCCGAAGTTGCGCCCGAGCGAGACGGCCTTGTCCACCTCGGCGACGGGATAGACCATGGCGCGCGGCGTGGTGATCCCCTGCGTCTCCACGCCCGGGTGCTCGCCCGCGGCCTCGTAGACGGCCTTGACGCCGCCCAGGTTCGTCATGCCCGACGGCTGCGCGATGTCGGAGGGCGCCACGCCCTCGTCCTGCATGCCGCGCAGGAGACCGGAGTCGAACTTGCGCGCTCCCGCCTCGTCGAACTTGCGACCCGAATACGTGGTCGTGCCCGGGCGATACCGGCGGTCGTAGAGGGCCAGGACGTCCGAGCCGTGGTCGCGCACGAGCTCGACGATGTCTCGGGCGGCGGCGATCCGCTTGCCCGTGATCGTCTGGTAGCCCTCGATCCAGTTGCGGATGTCCTTGTCCTCGATGAGGAACTCGCCGTTGGCGTCTTTCTTGAGCTCGCCCTTGATCTTCTCGACCATGGCGTCGAGCCGGGCCTGGCGGGCGGCGGTCTGCGCCTTTTGATCGAGGCGGTCGAAAAGCCGGTCGAGCGGCGAGGCGCGGCGCGGCGGCTCGGCGGGCCGCTCGGGAGCGGCGGGAGCGTCGCCGGCGCCCACGCCCATCGAGCGGCGCGGCGGCTCCATCGTCGGCGAGAGGCGATAGTACTCGTCGAGCGGCCGCATCCGCTCGGCGATCTCCGGCGCGAAGGACATCCGGCCGCGGGCGCGGTCGAAGATGAAGAGCCCGTCGAGCGACGGAATCCCTCCGGCGTCCGCGGTATAGCTCCCCGCGTCGGACATGTAGAAGGCGCGCAGCGCCTTGTAGAAGTCCTGCGGCGGCAGGCCGGAGCGCGCGGCCATGTGGTCGATCTCCGCGACCGCGGCGCCGAGGTCGCCTCTGCGGACGTAAGGTCCGATCGGATCGCCGTCGACTAGCGCCACGGCGAAGTCGATCTGCGCGGGCTTGTAGTCGAGATTGGCCAGATGCTCGCGGATCATCGGCGCCGTGAACTCGTGCTGGCGCGCCTTGTCGCCGGCCTCGACGGCGCGCGGCTTGCCGATGTCGTGCAGCGCGAGCACTTGGCGGAAGAAGCCGACGTCCACGCTCGCGGGCAGCTCCGTCTTCAGGTAGCGCTCGAACTGGCCCATCATCATCAGCGTGTGGCGCTCGAGCGAGTACTTCTCCCAGACGCCGACGCTCTTGGCGTACTCCGGGCCCAAGACCGGGTCCTTCTTGAGCTCTTCGATCAAGTCCTTCGGCGTGAAGCGCGGGTCGCCGACGATCTCCTCGATGCGCGAGGGAGAACCGGCTCCCACGCCCATCGGCCGCGACGGCTTTTGGTCGAGCCGCAAGACCTCGACGCGCGTGCCGAAGGTCGAGCCGAGATCCTCGACGCGGACCCCGTCGTTGAGGCCGATGACCCGCAGATGCCGGCGCGAGACGGGATTGTCGAAGGCGAAGCGGCCCGCGACGCCGCGGCCCAACTCGATCGTCTCGCCCGCGGCGATCGGCTGGAACCGGTTCAGCGGATCGGCCGGATCGACGATCGCGCGCTCCGCGCTCGGATCGAGCCGGCTCGCGAGCTCCGGGTAGCGCGCCTGGATGTCGGCGCGCGAGAGAATCTCCAACGCGCGGCCCTTCTCGCCTCCGAGGCTGACCTTGAGGGGCGCGTCGTAGCGGAAGACCTTGGGCTGGTTCGGCGCGAGGTCGACGAGGCCGGGCTCGCGCGGCGCGGCGGGCTTCGGCGGCGCCTGGATCCGCCCCTTGATCGGGTCGTAGCCGTCGGCCGGGTAGAAGTCGCGGCCGTCAAGCAGAGACCGCTCGAAGAACGGCTTGAGGCTCGCGGGCGCGGCGGTCTGCAGGATGATGTCGAGGTATCCTGGATGGCGGATCGACAGGCCGAGCCGGTTGACCATCGAGTTCATCATCGGGCCGTAGAGCCCCCAGTTGCCGCTCTCGAACTGGCGGAACGCCGCGGCGACGCGGCCGAAGTCGACGACGGCGCCCAGCGCCTCGCCGCGCAGCGCCCGGTAGCGCGGATCGGAGGGATAATTCGGATCGGACGCGCGCAGCGCCTCCATCTTGGCCGCGAGCTCGGAGAACCGCGCGGCGTGGCCCTCGAGGACCTTGTAGTAGGTCTCGCGCATGCCGGGCACGGAGCGATCGGGGTAGTAGTACGTCTCGCCGTAGAAATGCGCCGACATCTTCTCGGGGATGCCGGGCAGGTCGACGGGCCCGTCGGGCAGGGGCTCGAGGCCGTAGTACTTCTTGACGAAGTCCCGCGAGCGGCCGGCGCGGCCGTTGCGCGGCGCTCCGCCCTCCATGTACTGGCCGCCCTGCCCCTTGCCGATGTCGTTGTCGCCGGCGTAGAGGCGGTGCATCTCCTCCATCACGTCTCGCAGCGGGCGAGCTCCCTGCTCGCCGCTCAGCCAGCGGTTGAAGACGTCGTTGGCCTTGCGCGAGTTCTCCACGAACTTGGGCGACTCCGGATAATCGGGCGTGCGGTTGAAGCGCTGCTCGCCGCGCAGCCGGCGGGCCTCGGGCGAGTCCGCGACGCGGATGTCCGCCGCGTCGATGCGCGTGCCGTAGCGCGAACCGAGGTCCTCGACGCGGACGCCTCCGTCGAGTCCCGTGAGGCGGAGATGGCTGCGCGAGACGGACTGGTCGAAGCGGAAGCGCCCGTACGTGTTCTCGCGCCCGAGCTCGATGACCTCGCCGCGGCGGATCCCCTTGAATTGCGCCGTGTCGAGCGGATCGAGCACGACGAAGCGGATCGCGGGGTCCGGCAGTCGGCGCGCCATCTCCGGATAGCGGGCGGCGGCGTCGGCGACGGACAGCACCTCGAGGGCGCGGCCGCGCCCGTCGTCGAGCCCGAGGAGGAGCTTGATCGGGCCCTCGTAAGGCAGGACCTCCGGGCGGTTGGCGAAGACGAGGCGCGCGTCGTCGCCAGCGCCCACGCCCATCGGCCGCGCCGTCGGCTCGGCGGGCGGCGTCTTCTTTTGAGGGAAGTCCTCGCGCAGCCGGCGCACGAGCTCGGCGTGCTCGTAGAACCGCGACCACTCCTTCAAATACGTCTCGCGCGGCAGCATCAGCAGCTTGACCGGCTCCGTGCCCGCGACGCGGATGTCGACGCTGCGCGGGTTCTCGGTCACGGGGCCGATCTCGCCGAACGGCACGCCCTCGCGCAGCGGGAACGCCTCGTAGCCCTTGCCGACGAGCGCCTCGAGCTTCGAGCCGGCAGGCAGCTCGAGCGGGATGTAGACGTAGTTCGCCGGCGCCCCCTGCACCGTCACGATGGAGGTGGGCTCGAGGGTGACGACGCGCGCGCCTTTGAGCGCGGCGCGCTGATCCATCCCCTCGGTAGGACGGCCCCCGTCGCGGACCTTGGCCCAGAGCAAGGCGTCGAGGTCGGCGCGCGCGTCGAGCGGCTTGCCGGACTCGTAATGGTCCAGCTCGAGCTTCGCGCCCTTGCGCGTGATCAGGATGTCGACCGCTTTCTGCCGGGGCGGGTCCTCGATGCGGATCTCGAGCGGCTCGTCTCCGGTGAGCTTGCCCGCCTTCTTGAGCTCGGGCAGCTTGTCCGCGTAGATCTTTCGCAGCGCCGCGGCGACCTGCTCCGTGAAGCCCCGGCCGGCGTCTCCGCGCTCGTCGAGCGCGCGCTGGATCACGATCTCGCGGCCCTGCACTCCATCGAAGCTGCCCGCGAAGTCGAGGTAGACGTCGAAGAAGATGTGCGCCGTCGCCTCAGCGACCGTCTTCTGCGCCTCGGGCGAGCCGTAGCGGGCGCGCTGCGTGCCCATCTCGAGCTCGCCGCGCTCGTTGATCCTCGTCACGCGCGTGTTCGCCTCTCCGATCGAGAACGGGTTGTCCGAGACCGTCGTGTACTTGCGGCCGGAGATCGGGTCGGCGAACCAGTAGATCGCCCGCCCGGTCCGCGCGTCGACGCTTATGTTGGCTCCGGTCAGGCTGCGGAAGTCGTAGGCGCCGCGGTAGCGGAACGCGTCGCCGGAGCGCACGGAGCGGATCGCGTCGACGACGTCGCCCGAGAGCTCCGGGGCGTCCGTGATCCAGCGGTAGGAGTTCTCGAAGCCGCCCGCGCGCTCGTAATAGCGCGCGATCGAAAAATCGGGGCGGTCGGCCTCGGAGAGCCCGGTCTCGGCGCGCGCCGTCTTTTGCATCTCGGAGCGCAGCGCCGCGGGGTCGTCTAAAACGCGGAGAGGAACGTTGGACTTCGAGTGCCCGTAAGACATCGACAGGATCTCGCGCACCACCTGTTCCGGAGGTTGCGAGAGCTTGCCCTGGGAGTCCAGCTCCAAGACGCGGCGTCCGAGCGGGCCGGCCATGACGTCCTTGACGACGTGATCGAAGCCTCCACGGAAGGCCTCTTGCGCGGCGCGGTGAGGATGGAACTTCCGGCCGACGGCGCTCAGATCCTGCATCCACATGTCGTGCATCGCGCCGAGCGAGCCCGCGACGTGCTCCATGAACTCGGCGCGATCGCCCTGGCGCGGCTCGATGATGCCGGACTTCATCGCCTGGCGCAGCGCGTCGACGGAGTTGTTGATCGTGTTCCACTTGTGCGTGTCGCCATGGTCCGCGTAATACGCCGGATGATTTGAGCCCGACTTCTCGAACTCCGGGTCGAAGGCCAGCGTCTCGAGCTGGCCCGCCGCCTTGGCGTTCTCGTAGAAGCCCCGCGTGTAGACGTCGAGCGCGTCGCTGATCGTGCCCACGCGCGGCGCGGAAGGCGACTGCGGCTTGTCCGACGGCGAGCGGCGCTCGCCGCGGACGACGGCCTTCTGCGGCTCAGAGAGCTCGGGCTCTCTTTCGATGAGCTTGGCGACGAACGAGAGCATCTCGGCCGCCGCGCGCGTGATGATGCCCCGCGCCGCCGCCGGCGCGAGCGGCGGGGCGATCGGCGAGGCGAGCTGGGCGTTCGCCGCGACCTCCTCGTCGTCCTCGTAGACCGCCGCCTTGCCGTGCGTCTCGCCGATGCTGTCGACGTAGGCGTCGTTGCGCTCGTTCTTGACCTTCTCGACGGCCTCGCTGGCGCGCTGGACGGCCTCGTCGTAAGCCATCACGCCGCGGCGCGCGCCTTCGACGCGCGCGATCGCGCCCGTGACGGTCCCGATTCGCGCCGGGTCCTTGCCGCTGCGCGCCGCCTCTTCCGCGATCCAAGCGCGGACCTGCTTGACCTGGGAGTCGGTAGGCTCGCCGCCGAAGACGGAGCGCGCCGCCGCGCGGGAGATCGGGTCATCCTTCGCCAGACGCTCATCGAGCCTGCGCGCGAAGAGCTCGAGCGCCGCGTCGGAGCCCGGCGCGTGGAACTCCTTGGCGATGTCGCGCGCCGCGCGCGTCTCGCCGCGCGCGCCGAGCTCCCGCGCGACGTCGGCCTGGACTTCCTTGACGACGCGGCCGAACTCCAAAAGCACGGCGTCGCCGGCCTCGTGGCCGAGCTTGGGGTGGTCGTTGACCGCCTTGAAGTTGTCGATCTCGAACTTGTAAACGTGGTCGAACTTGCGCAGGATCGCCGGCATGTTGTCCCGGATCGCCTCGCGGTTGCCCAGACCGGTCTGCGGGTCGGTCTGAAGGGCTTCGAGATATTTGACGCGATCCGCCGGCTTGAGGCGGGCCAGGGCGCGCTCGTAGGCCTCGTCCGCGACGGTCGAGCGGCGGCGCGCCGGCTTCTCGCCGGCCGGCAGCTTCGCGTTGTCGAGGACCGTGATCCCGCCGCCCGGCTTGATCTCCACCGAGACGCGGCTCTTGCCCGAGTCCTTCGAGACCGCCAGCGCGCGGTCGGCTCTCTTGGCCGCGCGGTCGATGACCTCCATCGGCGTCGCGTCCGGCCTCGGGACGATCTGCGCCACGCCCGCCGAGCTGGTGCCGACTTTACGCCGGACATCGGCCTCGTCGATGGGCTTGGTCTTGTCCTTGGCCTTCGCCTTCGCGTCGACGACGCCCTGGTCGCGGATCGCCTCCATCACCTCGGCGGTCCCGCCCTCGATCCCATGGGTGCGCTTGAACTGCGCCAGGACTTCGCCCAGCTCGAGATCGCGCGCGCGGAAACGCTCGCCCGCGGCCTGGATCGCCAGCCCGACCTCGACACCGCGGCCCTTTTCCGTGAAGAAAAGGATCTCCTCGCCGCCCTTGCGCACGATCTCGACCGGGCCCGCGCCGGCCCGCTCGGCGGCGTGGGCGGCGTTGCCGACCAGGCGCGCCAGGACCTCGTCGGCCATCAGGCCGCCGACGGTGTCGCCGTATTTGGCCTTGAGCGCGCGGTTGACCGAGCCGAAGTAGTCGCCGTCCATCATCACCACGTCGCCGTACTTGGCCTGGAGCTCGGCCGCGTGCGCCTGCAGATACTTGTTGTTCTTGATCTGCGTCAGTTTGTCGGTGTAGAAGCGCTCGAGCAGCGGCTCGGCGACCTCGCGCGGATAGCTCTCGAGGAACGGCGGGCGCGTCCCGCCGGGCGGGAACGACGCGTTCGCGCCGTCGGCCAGCGTCTCGATGGCCTCGGCGCCGAGCTTGAACGGCTGATCCGCGTCGTCCGTCGGACGAGGCGCCTTGCCCCAGTCCGCCAGCTCGCGCTGCGCGGCTTCGTGCGCTCTCTTGGCGATCTGGAAGTCGTTGTCGCCGATCTCGAAATTCTCCTGGGAGGTCTCGACGGCCTCGACGCGCTCCGGCGTGCGCCCGCGCCGCAGGTCGCTCTTGGCTTTCGCCAGCGCCTGCTCGAGTTCGAACCGGCTGTCGGAGGCCGCGTTGAAGACCTTCTCGGCGGCGGCGACTTTCTCGACGAGCCCGGCCGGCGGCTCTCCGGCGCCGACGGCGCGCAGGAGCGGAGCGCGGCCCGGAAGCTCGCGCGCGGCGGGCCGCGGACGGAACTCGAGGATCTTGGCTCCTTGACGCGGCGCGGCGTCGAAGGTGAAGCCCGCCGCCTCGGCGCCGAAGGCCGTGAAGCGGCCGCGGATCTGCGGGATCAGCTCCGCGACCTTGACGGAGACGACCTTGGAGTCGAAGCCTCCCCGCTCGTCGCGCACGCGGATGTTCGGATCGGCCATGTCGACGACGGCCTCGGTGCGGCCGGTGACGGGATCGCGCAGCATCCTGAAGTTTGAGAGATTGACCATGTGCGCGCCGCCGCTATTCCCGGTCACCGCGTCGGGCTTCGTGTTGAGCAGCACGGAGACTTGGCGATCCGTGCCGGCGATCTCGGTGAAGAGGTCTCCTCTATCGACGGCGGCGGCTTTCAAGCCGAAGCTCTCGGCGAGCTTCGGGATCCATTCGCGCATCTGCTCCGGGGTCATCCCGAAGCGCTCGATCTCGCCGATTAACCGCTCGCCTTCGCGCGCGCCCGCGCGCTTGACGAGGGCGGTCTCCACCTCCCGCAGCGAGACCTCGCGCCCCAGCGCCCGGCCGAACTGGTCGGCCAGCGAGCCGAGCACGCAATGGTTCGTGCCCTGGCCCTGGTAGACGTTGCGGCGGCCGAGCTCGGAATCATCCAGCGCGCCGCGCCGCGCGCGGCCGAGCAGCTCCTGGCGCGCCCGGCCTCCGGCCCCGACCGAGGAGTCGATGCCTTCGCGGCGGTACTCCAAGACGGCTTCTTGGTCGAGGGACGCCCGTCGCGCCGCGTCGAGCCTTCCGCGCGCGAGCGCGACGCCCGCCTCGGCGCCCGAGTCTCGCGCGGTCCGCAAAAGCTCGCGCAAGCGCGAGACGGCCTCGCGGCCATCGGCGCGCGCCGTTTCGACGCGCGCCTTCGTGTCCCAGCGCTCGACGACGGCGTCGAGCTGGCCCTCGGTCAGGCGGCTGGCCGCCGAGCGCAGGTCTTCCTCCACGACGCGCCGCCGGCCGGCGGCTCCGGAGCTCGTCCTTGAAAGCGACAGCGCGTCCTCGATCGCGGCGACCTGGGCGGCGTCGACGCCCTCGGCCGCCAGCCGCTCGTCGGCGCGGGCCAGGTCCGCCGCGGCCTTGCGGCCGAGCTCGCTCTGGGTGACGACGTCCTGCGCTTGGCGCGCGATCGCGCTCTCGAGGTCGGCCTCGAGGCGCGCCGCGCTCGGATCGGCCGAGGCCTCGGCGCGGGCGAGGCGGCTTTCGGCGCTCTCGACGCGCTCGCGCGCCGACGCTTCCAGGATCACGTTCTCGGCCTCGACGCCGGCGTCGCGCGCGCGCATCATCTCGGCCAGGCGGCGGCCCGCCTGACGAGGGCCCGTGATCTCTCCCGCGGAATCGACCGGCGGCGGCCGGGCGCCCTCGACGGAGATCAGCGCGCCGGAGCGCAAGTCGAGGTTGAACTCCGCCGCGAACGGCAGCGGCCGGCCATGGCTGAGCAGCTCCGCGCCGGTCACGCGCAGTCCTTCCGGCTCGGCGGAAAGCCGCAGGCGCACGAGCGGCGCGCCTTCTTTGAAGCCCGGGGCGAACGAGCGCGCGGACTCGTCGTAACGCAAGTCGACGAACGTCTCGCCCGTCCGCGGATCGCCGTTCGAGACGAGCGCCCGCTGGACGGCCTCCGACGCGAACAAGTCGTCGAGACGGGCCTGATGCTCCGGCACCTTCAGGCTGTCGTCGAAGCGCGCGGAAAGCTGCTCGTGCGCGGCGGCCTCGACCCGCGGATCGGCCGCCCGCGCGCCGTAGCCGACGACCTCGACGCCTCCGCCGGCCGCGGGCTTGACGGCGAAGACGACCTCGGCCGCGCTCGGGCCTTGAGCGGGCTCGCCGTAGACGAGCCGGCCCGTGCGCACGTCGAGCGCGGCTCGGATTTCGCCCCCTTTGGCCTTGAGCTCGGGCGTCAGCGCGTCCCGAAACCCGCGGCTGCCCGCGATATCCGGCTTCCAGACCCCCGAGAGCGTGCCGGGGCCGCGCTCGCCGGGCAGCTCGAAGAGCCGGCCCTGGAGGACGTGCGCGAGCTCGAGCAGCGTGCCGCGGACGTAGCCCGGAGGCGCCGGCTCGAGAGACTTGGTTCCGTCCGGATGCGCGACCTCGACGAGCCGCTCGCCGGTCACGGGATCGCGCGAGACCTCGCCCAAGCGCCTGAGGCGCTCGGAGCCGAGCAGCTCGCCGAGCTTGCCGAGCCCGAGCCGCGCGAGGAGCCCCACGTCCGCCGCCCGCGCCGCGGACTCGATCGCCACGCCGCCCGACTGCACGAGCTTGAACCCGAAGAGCGGCGCGCGCGTCGCGAAGGCGTACGGGATCTTGATGAGCGGGTTGCGCCGCATCATGAAGTCGTCGACGGCCCGCAGATTCCTCGCCGCGACGCGCGCCACGTTCTTGACCCCGCTGTAGTCGGCCTCGAGGATCCTGGCCAGCGCGCGCCCCGCCATGTTGTTGTGCCCGAACTTGCGCTCGAAATCGGCCGCCTCGCCGGCCTTGGCCGCGAGCCGCTCGGCGGCGGCCGCGTCGCGGCGCGCGCCGTCGGCCAGCTCGTCGGCCCGCGCGGCCTTCTCCCTCGCGTCGGAGAGCTCGGCGAGCCGCGCGCGCTCGGCCGGCTCGTCGGCGCGCGCGCGCGCGTCCTCGACGGCGTCCTGCAGCCGGTCGACGTCCTGGTGAGCCCGGCGCGCGGTCTCCTCCGCCGCGCCGGCTTTCTCGCTCGAGCGCGACGCGTCCTCGCGCGCCGCGCCGGCCTTGGTCTCGGCCTCGGCGGCGCGGGCCCGGGCCTGCGTCTCGCCTTGCCGTTCCTTGGCCTCGTCGGTCCGCGCGCGCGCCTTTTCGGCCGCCGCGGTCTTTTCCGCCTTGGTCTTTTGAGCGTCTTCGGCGATCTGGCGAGCCTCGCCCGCTTTCTTCTCGGCGGCCTCGGCGCGGCGGCCGGCGTCCTCGGCGGCGCGGCGCGCTCGCTCGCGTGAAGGCTCGTCTTTGGCGCCGGCGGCCTCCTGGCGCGCGCCGTCGGCGCGCTCGCGGGCCCGCGCCGCGTCGCGCTCGGCGGAAGCGGCCTCGCCGTCGGCGCGCGCGGCTTCCCGCTCAGCCGTCTTGCTGTCGGAATTCGCGGCCTTTTCTTCCGCCTTCGCCGCGTCGGTCTCGGCGCGCGCGGCCTCGAGGGCGTTGCCGCGGGCCTCGGTCGCGTTGCTCTCGGCCGTCTTGAGCTCGCCCATCTTGAGCCCGAGCTCCTCGCCCGCCGACGACGCCTCGGCGCGCGCGGAGGTCGCCTGCTCGCGCGCGGTCTCGGCGAGGCCTTGGGCCTGCTGCGCGCGCTCGAGGCTCGCGCGCTCGGCCTCGGCGTCGCCGCGCTGGCGCGACTCGAGCGGCTCGCGCTCGTGCCCCTTGACCTCTTGCTCGGCG
>CAZRIP010000055.1:0-24538 GCA_964600165.1 uncultured Elusimicrobia bacterium
GTCCACGGCGGCGGCGCCGTCCAAGCGCGCCGGCGGCAGGCCGAGCTCCGGCCAGAGCCGCTCGAAGCGGGAAAGCATCGCGGCGTGGTCGCCGGCGTTGAGGAGGAGCCGCAGGCGCCCTTCGGCCAAGGGCTCGCTCAGCGCGCGCAGCAGGCGCTCGAGGAACGCGCCCTGCCCCCCCGCGCCGCCGATCGAGACGAGGACTCGCGGCGGCGCGCCGCGCTTGAGGCGCTCCAGCCGCGCGTCGCCGTCGGCCGCGGCGTTTTCGGCGAGCTCGGCGGGGACCCAGTGCCCGACGGCGTCCGTCCTGCCGGCGGGCACGCCGAGCGCGAGCAGCGCGCGGCGGCTTTCCTCGCACTGGGCCAGGTTGAGCGCTCCGGGCACCACGAGAAAGTGCTGCGGGAAGTTGTCGGGCACGAGGTTGACGACGCGCGTGAAGCCGCACTCGACGGCCAAGTGCGCGTTCCAGGGATGAGCGCAGACGACGGGCCAGTCGCGGGGCAGGCCGTCCATCAGGCGCGCGAGGCGCGCGCCCAAGCGGCGCGAGGCGGCCTGGGACTCCCGTCCGCCGGTCTTCATGAGCCGGCCCCAGGCGCGCTCGACCGGGCCGCCCAGCTCCGAGGAAAGGCGCGACGCCGCGCTGTAAGCCCACTCGCTCGCGCGCAGCAGCGACGCCTCGAGCGATGCGATCGCCAGCGGATCGTGGACGAAGACGTCGCGCCCCGCGCGCACGCCCCACGTGGCCGCCGCGCGGCCCATGCGGTAGTGGCCGTAACCCATGCGGATCGTCCCGACGACGAGCGGGGCCCGCGCCGCCAGCGCGTCGCCGCGGCGGCCGAGCAGGCGCGCGCCGCCGAGCAGCGGCTCGGGACGGCCGCGCAGCTCGATGCGCGGCAAGAGCTTCAACGATCGCGCCATGGGGATAGTCTACGACTTCGCGGCTAGTTGCGCTTGAGCGGCGAGACGAGGATGTCGCGGCTGCCCTTGTCGGTGACGACCGTCAAAAGGGTCGCCGACTTTCGGACGAGGCGCGTGATGCGGGCCGTGACGCTGATAAAGCCGGCGAGGCGCGCGTGCGCGGCGATCCCGGCGATGTCCAGCTGCTCGGGCGAGCCGGCGCCGATCGTGAACTCGACCCGGCCGTCGAGCAGGAGCTCCGCGCCGCGGCTGGCGATCGCGATCCCGTCGCGATCGTAGACGACCTCGACGCGGCCCGCGCCGAAGGTCATCGCCTGCATCTCGAACGGGCGGCCGTCCGGCGACTTGCCGCTGAAAGGGATCGCGGCGATCAGGTCGTAGCGCGCGAAGAGCTTGGCGAGAGTCTCGGGCGAAAGATAGTAGACGCGGGCGGCGAGCAGCGCGGGGTCGGTGAAAAGATCCATGCCGGACAAGCCCGCGGCTTCGGCGCGCCGCGCCAGCGCGTCGGCCTGCTCGAAGGGCATTTCTCGGACCGAGGCCGCGTCCAGCCCCGGGACGCGCCGCGTCAGCAGCGCGAGCGCGGCCGCCGGCGGCGCCCCGAGGCTTTCCCAAAGGCCCGCGGGAAAAAGCGGCCCTTGCCCGGCGGGCCGGCCGGACACGCTCGGCGCCGGCGCCGCGGCGTCGAAGGAGACGGCGGAGATCTCGCCGAGGGCGAAGCTCGCCTCGGCGGCGCGGGGAGCGGCCAACAACGCGAGCAGGAGCGCCCTATTCATCACTTGATGATAGCCGCGCCGGCGGATGGGCGCCTGAACCGTTCGGCCCGCCGCGGCGGGGCCAGAGGATACGGGCGCGGCCCGGCCCCTCCTTTCAGTTTTGACAACAACCCTTGTTATCGCTATGATGCTCGCCCATGGCCGTCTTCGCCCTTTGCCTGGCTCGTCTTCGGCGCGAGGCGGGGTTCCCCACCGCGTACCAGTTCTATCACCGCAACGGCGGCCGGCGCCATTTTCAGTTCACCTACGTCCACTATCTCCGGATGGAGAAGGGCGTCTCGCTGCCGAAAGCCGAATGGGTGTCGACGCTCTTGTTGTCGCTGCGCCTCTCGCCCGGGCAAGCCGCCACGCGGGAGCTTTTCGTGGCTTACCTGCGCGACCTGCTCAAGAGCGACGCCGCCTTCGACCTGATCGTGGGCCCGCTTCTTTGCCGCCACGGCGGCGCCGGCCAGGCCCCGGCGATGGGCTGGGTCAAGGCGGAGCATACCGTCCACATGACGCCCGACCAGTTCCGCGCCGTCGCGGCCGACGAGGCGGGCTACTGGTGCTCGGAGGCGCTTTTCAACGACAGCGGCTCGTGGTCGGCGCGGGAGATCGCCGGCAAGTTCGAGCTCGACTCCAAGGCTTGCGCGCGAGGGCTCAAGCGCCTGAAGGACGCGGGCTTGGCGCGCGAGGCGTCGAAGGGCCGCTACATGGCGCGTCAGGCCGGCAAGCTCTACACTTTTCCGGGACGGCTGCGCGACATGGCCGGGCTGCTCAAGACCGTCGAGGGCTATTGGAAGCGCATGGACAAGAAGCGCGGGCAGCGGGCGCTCCAGCGCGTCGAGCTCGTGCGCGCCGAGGAAGGCGCGATGCGCGGCTACACGACGGTGCTCTCGGACGCCGTCGACGCGGCGAACCTCTACGCGACCCACTCGGCCGGCGCCGGCACGGGCCTTTACCTGATCGAGTCGACGATCCGCAAGTTGACCCCGTTCTGACGAGCCGATGACGACTCCGGCCGCCCTGCTGCTGACGCTCGCCTGCGCCGCCTCGGCGCACCCCCTCGATCCGTTGTCCGCCGACGAGATCTCGCGGGCCGCGGCGATCATCCAGGAGTCCGGCAAGGCCGGTCCCGACGCGCTGTTCGCCTCGCTGGCCCTGCGCGAGCCGCCGAAAAGCGAGGTGCTGGCCGCGTCGCCCGATCACCCGCCGCGCCGCGAGGCCGCGGCCGTCGTCTACGACCGCCGCGCCAACAAGACCTACGAGGCCGTCGTCGATCTTTCCGGCGGCGCGGTGGAAAGCTGGCGCGAGCGGCCGGGCGTCCAGCCGGCCGTTCTGCTCAGCGAGTTCGACGCGATGCCCGCCGTCGTCAAGGCCGATGCGCGCTGGCAGGCGGCGCTCGCGCGGCGCGGGCTCGCCCTCGACGACGTCGCCGTCGACCTGTGGGCTTACGGCGCCCCGGACTCCGAGCACGCGCGCAAGACGCGGCTGCTGCGCGCGCTCGGCTATTATAAAGGAAAGGACAAGAACTTCTACGCGCGCCCGGTCGAAGGCCTCTCGGCCGTCGTCAACGTCAACGAGCGCCGGGTGGAGCGCGTGCTCGACGCGCGCCAAGTCCCGGTGCCGCCGCGCTCCTCGGAGCTCGACGAGCGCTCGCTGGGCCCCCAGCGCCCGCCGCTCAAGCCGCTGGCCGTCTCGCAGCCGCAAGGGCCGGGCTTTTCCGTCCACGGCCACGAGGTGTCCTGGGATCGCTGGCGGCTGCGCTTCACGATGCACCCGCGCGAGGGGCTGATCCTGCAGCAGGTCTCCTACGACGACCGAGGCCGGCTGCGCCCGGTCCTCTACCGCGCCTCGCTCTCCGAGATGATGGTGCCCTACGGCGACAGCGATCCGGACTGGACTTACCGCAACGCCTTCGACGAGGGCGAATACGGGATCGGCCGCTACAGCGGCTCGCTGTCGACGGGCGTCGACGTCCCGGCCAACGCCTCGCTTTTCGACGCCGTGTTCGCCGACGATTTCGGCAAGCCCTACGTCGCCAAGGACGTCGTCGCGATCTACGAGCGCCCGTCGGGCCTGCTCTGGAAGCATTTCGACATGTACAACGGCGGCGACGCGGCGCGCCAGGGGCGGGAGCTCGTGCTCGGCTTCATCACGACCGTAAGCAACTACGATTACGGCCTCAACTGGGTGTTCCGCCAGGACGGCTCGATCGAGCTCGAGGCGCAGCTCACCGGCATCATGCTGGCCAAGGGCGTCTCGACGCGGTCCGTCGACCGGGCCGCGCGCCATCACGGCGGCGAGACGCGCTTCGCCCACCTCGTCGCGCCCGGCGTCGCCGCCCCCCACCACCAGCACTTCTTCAATTTCCGCCTCGACTTCGACGTCGACGGGTCCTCGCCCAACGCCGTCGTCGAGCTCGACGCCGAGAGCCTGCCGCCGGGCCCGGACAACCCCGCCCGCAACGCGTTCGTGATGAGCGAGACGCCGCTTAAGACGGAGCGCGCCGCGCGGCGCGACCTCGACTTCGCCGCGCAGAGGAAGTGGGCCGTCGTGAACTTCTCGACGGCCAACGCGCTCGGCGGCCCCACGGGCTTTCTCCTCGTGCCGGGAGAAAGCTCGCCGCCGTACATGGCCAAGGACGCGGCGCCGCGGCGGCGCGGCGGCTTCATCGACCACGCCTTTTGGGCGACGCCCTACCGCGACGACGAGCTTCACGCGGCCGGAGAGTACCCCAATCAACGCGCGGCGGGCGACGGGCTGCCCGTCTGGACCGCCAAGGATCGCCCGCTGGGCGGCGACGTCGTCGTCTGGTACACGTTCGGGATCACGCACGCGCCGCGACCCGAGGAATGGCCCGTGATGCCGGTCTACAAGGCCGGCTTCCGGCTGCTGCCGCTCGGCTTTTTCGACCGCAACCCGGCGCTCGACCTTCCGGCCGAGTAGGCCGAAAGACCTATATCGAGCTGGGCCCTCGGGCCCATGGCGCCCGGGCCTTTCGGCTTATACTTGCGCCATGAGACTCTTGGCGTCGATCGCGGCCGTGGCGGCGCTTTCCGGCGCCGCGGGAGCGCAGGAGTTCGGCGCGTTCTCCATGGAGGACCTGCGACAGGGCGCGCTGGCGATGCCCACCGTCGCGGCCGCGGCGGTCCCCCTCGCGCCGGACGTCGGCCGCTACGCCGTCCGCGGCATCGACGTGTCCGCCTATCAAGACACGATCGATTGGAAGAAGGTCGCCGGGGCCGGCGTCGCCTTCGCCTTCATCAAGGCGACCGAGAGCGTGAGCTACGACGACGACGCGTTCGCGCGCAACTGGGCCGGGGCGAAGGCCGCGGGCGTGCCGCGCGGAGCGTATCACTTCTACGACTTCTGCCAGAAAGGCGCCGCTCAGGCGGCCCACTTCATCGCCGCGGTGCCCAAGGACGCCGACGCGCTGCCCGAGGTCGTCGACCTGGAGAAATCGCGCGATTGCAGGACGATGCCCTCGAAAGCGGCGTTCACGAAACAGTTTGCGGTTTTTGTAGCCGCGCTCAAGAAGCATTACGGCCGCGCGCCGATCGTCTACACCAACGGGAAGATCTACGCGGACTATCTGGCGGACGCCGGCGCCGATTACCAGCTGTGGATCGCCGACCCGAACGACGCCTCGCCGGACGTGCCCGCCGGGCGCTCGTGGACGTTCTGGCAGCACAGCTGGAACGGACGCGTGGCCGGCATCGACGACCTCGTCGACCTCGACGTCTTCAACGGGACGCCGCAGCAGCTGGCGTCGCTCTCCGCCGCTCTTCCCGGCGTGATGGTCGCCGAGCGCTGACGCTCAGTACGTGACGAGGGATTGCAGCGGCTTGCGGGGCAGCTTCGCTTTGCCGTTGAGGAACGCGAGCTCGATGAGGAACGCCAAGCCCTCGACGCTCCCCCCGACCTTCTCGACGAGCTCGCAGGCGGCCTTGGCCGTGCCGCCCGTGGCGAGCACGTCGTCGACGACGAGGACCTTCGAGCCCTTCGGGAAGGCGTCGACGTGGGCCTCGATCGAGTCGGTGCCGTACTCGAGCGCGTAGCTCGCGGCGTGGGTCTTGCGCGGCAGCTTTCCTTTCTTGCGCAGCGGCACGACGCCCGCGCCCAAGCGATAGGCGATCGGAGTCGCCAGCAGGAACCCGCGAGACTCGACGCCCGCGACCACCGTGATCCCCTTGCCGACGAAAGGCTCGGACATCAGGTCGATCACGGCGGCGAAGCCCTTGGGATCGGCCAGCAGCGGCGTGATGTCCTTGAAGACGATGCCCTTCTTCGGGAAGTCGGGCACGTCGAGGATCAGCGAGCGGACGTCGAAGGCGGTCTTGCCCATCAGCGTTTCTTCCTCGTCGGCAGGAGCAGCAGCGGCTTGCGCCGGATCAGCCTCGGGCCGTTGGTCGGCGCCGTCTTGCGGCCCTCGGGGATCATCTGCCCGAGGATGTCGGTGCGCAGCTTCGGCGTGTTCCAGCCGGGCTGCAGGTTCGGCGTGGACGAGCGCTGCTCGTTGACCTCGATGAGGCCCATGCGGTTGGCGACGCGGCGCAGGCGCAGGAGCGCGCGCTCCTCGATCTGGCGGATGCGCTCGCGCGAGAGGCGCAGGCGCTTGCCCACTTCCTCGAGCGTCATCGGAGTCTGGCCGGTGAGGCCGTGGCGGAATTCGAGGATCATCCGCTCGCGTTCGCCGATCTCGCGCATCGCTTGGTTTAGCTCGTCGTGGAGCTTGAGGACGGAGATCAGGTTTTCGGGCGACTGGTTGTCGGACTCGGAGATCATGTCCTCGACGGTGATGTTCTCGTCCTCGGAGTCGATCGGCGCCTCGAGCGAGCCCATGCCGCGCGCGGCCTCGGCCGCGTCGAGCACGCCGCGCACCTGGCGCGCGGTCCAGTGCATCTTGCGGGCCATCTCGGCGAGCGTGGGGTCGCGGCCGAGCTGGGCGTGCAGTTTCTCCCACTGCTTGAGCCACTTGCGCAGGGCTTCCCACGCGTGCGGCGGGATGCGGATGGTCTTCGACTGCTCCTCGACGGCGCGGCGGATCGACTGCTCGATCCAGTAGGAGGCGTAAGTCGAGAAGCGGTAGCCTTTCTTCGGCTCGAACTTGTCGATCGAGTGCATGAGGCCGAGGTTGCCTTCTTCGACGAGGTCCAGAAAATCGATGCCTTGGCGGTGGTACTTCTTCGCGATCGGGACCACGAGGCGCAGGTTCGCCTCCATGATCCGCTTCTTGGCTTCGTGATCGCCGCGCTTGGCTTTCTTCCAGAGCTTGTGAATCTCCTCGCGGTCGACGCCCTGCGAGAGCTTTTGGATGCCTTTGAAGTACTGGCTGATCGTGTCAGTGCTCGGTTCCATCAACTCTCCTTATCGGATCTCGAATCCTTTCTCGCCGCGCGGCGAGAGCGTCTGCGACTCCACCGCGTCCACTCGCGCGGACGGGTGCTGCGTCTTCAACAGCTCAACGAACCCGGCGACTTCGTCTTGCGGCCCTTCGACCTCGCACTCGACCGTCCCGTCCCGAAGGTTGCGCGTCCAACCCGCCAAGGCGCGCGCCTCGGCCTGCTCGCGCACGAACCACCGGAATCCGACGCCTTGCACTCGTCCCTTCACGATCAGGTGTAGACGCGTCAAGGGAATAGTCATTGAATTCTACAATAATGTCAAGCCTTGAAAGCAAGGCCTAGTGTCAAGTCTTGACGAAAAGGAAACAGGCGTTTCTAGGAGGGAGGAAGCGGCATCGGGGTACTCAGGCTTGAACTGAGAACCTCTTGGTCCCGAACCAAGCGCTCTGCCAATTGAGCTATACCCCGGATGCCAGTACGCCGCTTCAGCGCGCGCGGGAATCGGGGACACAGGAATCGAACCTGTAGCCTCTCCCACCCCAAGGGAGCGCTCTACCATTGAGCCAGTCCCCGTTTCCTAGCGCGACGCACGATTTTACCTTATTTCAGCTCTTCGACTAAAGCCTGAATCTCCTTCTTGAGCTCGCGCAGCAGCTTCGCCGTCGACGCGGGCAGCCCGTTGGCGGCCGTCTCCGCGGGCGCGGCGGGCTTGACGCCGCGGCGGCGCTCGATGAGCGCGCGGCGCGCGCCCGGAAGGGTCATTCTCTTTCGTTGGATCAGATCCTTGATGAAAAGGATCGTCTCTAGGTCTTCGCGCGTGTAGCGCCGATGGCCGCTGTTGCGCCTGGCCGGGCGCAGGAATCCGATCTTTTCTTCCCAATATCTCAGCGTATGAGGCGGGACTTGGGCGACGCGGCTGGCCTCGCCCATGCTGAAATACTCCTTGTCGGGCAGCTCCGGGATCACGCCTAACCGAGGAGATTTTTAGAAGCTTTAAAGCGCACGCCTTTGCGCGGCGGCACGACGACGGCCTCGCCGGTCTTCGGATTGCGCCCCTGGCGCTGCTGGCGGTGCTTGACGCGGAACGTCCCGAAGTTCGAGATCACGACTTTCTCCTCGCTGTTGAGCGCGGCGCGGATCGTGTCGAACGTCGTTTCCACGGCCTTCGCGGCCTCCCCTTTCGTGGACAGGACTTTGGCGACGGCGCGGATGATATCGAGTCGGTTCATCGGGCGGGACCTCTCACTCTTCGGGCTCTTGCTTGCCGGGCTTCTCCGGCTTGTCTTCTCCGGGCTCTTCCTTCTTTTTTTCCTGGAGGCCTTTGAAAATATCCTCGGGCTTGAGGTTTTTCAGGTCGGCTTTGAACTTCGAGACTTCGTCTTCCGTGATCGGCTTGTTGAGCGTCTGGCAGCGGGCGAAGACCTTGTCCTCGACGTAGATCGAGCAGCCGGCGCGCACGGCGACGGCGATCGCGTCCGACGGCCTCGAGTCGAGCGTGTGCTCGGTCGCGCCTTTCTTGATGTGGATGCGCGCGTAGAACGTGTTCTCCTTGATGTCGCAGATGACGACCTTCTCGACGTTGTAGCCGAGCGTCTTGATCGTCGCGAGGAGCAGATCGTGGGTGAGCGGGCGCGGCAGGACGATGCCGGAGAAGCGGATCGCGATCGCCTGGCCTTCCGTGATGCCGATCCAGATGGGCAGAAGCCGGTTTCCCGACAACTCCTCGAGGAAGATGATGCACTCGTTGACGGTCGTCGCGAGCGAGTAGATGCGCACCTCGCGCTCGGCGGAGTCGCCGGGCTGCTTGAGCTCCTTCGGCTCCTTGGGCTCTTTGGAGTCCTTGGGGTCTTTCGGCTCTTTGTCTTTGTCGTTCTTGTCGTTTTTGTCTTTAGCCATTTTATTTTTAAAACCCCAGCGCTCTCAGGACTCCTCGGGGAGGCCGCGACTCATGCACGGCCGCCCAGATCGCCTCGATCAGAGGCAGCTTGACCCGCTCGAGCTTCGCCAACGCGTGCGCGCTGCCCGACGCCTCGATCCCCTCGACGACGGTCGGGATCGCCTTTTGCGCCCGCGCGGGCGACATGCCCCGCCCGAGCTTCTCGCCGAACCCGCGATTGCGCGACTCCGGCGAGGTGCCGGTCGCGATCAAGTCGCCGAGGCCGGCGAGACCGAACACGGTCTCCGACCTTCCCCCGCACGCCTTGATCAACCGGCCCATCTCGTCCATGCCCTGGATGATCGCCGCCGCCTTCGTGTTGGCGCCGGCCTCGAGCCCGTCGAGGATGCCGCATCCGATCGCCAAGACGTTTTTAAGAGAACCGCCGAGCTCCACGCCCTTGCGGTCCTCGGTCCACGACACCCGCAGCGGACCTCCGTCGAAAAGCTTTTCCAGCGCCGCGGCGTCGCGGCCTCTCGGCCCCGCGAGCAGCATCCGCGTCGGCACGCCCTTGGCCACCTCGCGCGCGAAGCTCGGGCCCGACAGCGTGTACACCGCCCGCGCCGACGGCAGCTCTTCCTCGAGCGCCTCGCCCATCGTGCGCAGCGTCCCGGGCTCCACGCCCTTCGAGGCGTTGACGACGACGAACGGCTTGCGCCCGAGGCTCTTCGCCGCCTCGCGGGCGGTCCGGCGCACGAAATGCGAAGGCAGCACGACGACCAGCACGTCGGAAGCGGCGACGGCGGCGCCTAGATCGGAGGTCACGCGGACCTCGTCGTCGAGGCGGAAACCGGGAATGTGCGGATGGCGGCGAGTCTTGCCGAGCTTGGCGGCGGCGTCGGCGAAGAACTCCCAGAGCCAGACGCGATCGGCTCCGGCGTGGCGCAGATGCTGGGCCAGCACCGTGCCCCAGAGTCCGCCCCCCAGCACGGCGATCTTATTACTTTTTCTCATGCAATTGAAGCTCTTTACGCTCGAGCAGCCGCTTGATGTTCGGGACGTGCTTGTAGAGGATCAGCGCCGACGCCGCGGCCGACATCGCGACGATCGGCGCGGGAGCGGCGAATATCCAGGTAAAGCCGGGCAGCGCGACCGCGCCCAGCATCGAGCCGACCGAGATGTGGCCCGACGCCGCCACGCCGAGCGCGAAGACGGCGAGCGTGCACGCCGTCGCCCGCGGCGCGAGCGCGGCGAAGACGCCGGCCGAGGTGGCCACGCCCTTGCCGCCGCGAAAGCGCAGGAAGACGGTCCAATCGTGGCCGATGATCGCCGCCGCGCCGCAGGCCATCGGCTCGTAGCGCGACGACGGGAACGTCTGTCGGGCCAAGAGCACCGGCAGAAAGCCCTTCGAGGCGTCGACCAAGAGGGTGACGGCGCCCGGGAGCGCGCCCGCCACGCGATAGACGTTGGCCGTGCCGGGGTTGCCCGAGCCGCGCTCCCGGATGTCATAGCCCTTGAGGCGCTTGACGACCAGGTAGCCGGTCGGGATTCCCCCCGCCAAATAGCTCAATCCGATTAAGCCGATCTTCTCAAAAAACATAAGCAGGCGCGGCCTAGTTTAGCATAGAATTCACCGCGCCGCTATTGGCCTCAAACGGCCCCTGGCCTAGAATGGAATCGGAAGGCGAGGAGGGATCATGGCGCAAAAAATCCGATACGGCGTGGTCGGTCTGGGCTACATCGCGCAGGCGGCGGTCCTGCCCGCGTTTTCCCACGCGGGCGAGAACTCGGAGCTCGCGGCTCTCGTTTCAGACGATCCGGCCAAGCTCAAGGCCTTGGGCCGCAAGTACGGGGTCTCCCGCGCGTATTCCTACGCCGACTACGACAAATGCCTCAAAGCCGGCGGGATCGACGCCGTTTACATCGCGCTGCCTAACAACATGCACCGCGACTTCGCCGTGCGCGCGGCCCGGGCCGGCGTCCACGTCCTCTGCGAGAAGCCGATGGCGGTGACGGAGGAGGAGTGCGAGACGATGCTCGCCGAGGCGCGTCGCGCGAAGATCAAGCTGATGATCGCCTATCGCCTCCATTTCGAGGCCGCGAACATGACGGCCGTCGAGTTCGCTCGCTCGGGCCGGCTGGGCGACGTGCGGCTCTTCTCGTCCATCTTCACGCGGCAGGTCAAGGCGGGCGACATCCGGCTTCAGCGGCGGCTGGGCGGCGGGACCCTTTACGACATCGGGATTTATTGCATAAACGCCTCACGTTATCTTTTCCAGGCCGAGCCGCTCGAGGTCTTCGCGTATTCGGCCAACGACGGCGAGAGGCGCTTCAAGGAGGTCGACGAGATGACGTGCGCCTCGCTGCGCTTCCCCGGCGAGCGGCTGGCGCAGTTCGTCTGCAGCTTCGGGGCGGCCGACGTGTCCGAGTACCGGATCGTCGGGACGAAAGGAGAGCTGCGCTGCGAGCCCGCCTACGAGTTCAAGGGCGACTTGAGGCACGCTTGGTCCGTCGACGGCGAGGCGCGGGAGCGGACGTTCGCCGCGCGCGATCAGTTCGCGCCGGAGCTCGTCTATTTCTCGGACTGCATCCTCAACGACGAGGAGCCGGAGCCTTCGGGCGCCGAGGGCCTGGCCGACGTGCGGATCGTCCGCGCCCTCTACCGCTCGGCGCGCGAGGGGCGGCCGATCGGCCTCGACGAGTTCGACGCCGGCCGCAGGCCGGGCCCGGAGCTCGAGATGCGCCGCCCGCCGGTCACCCCGCCGTCGATGGTGCGCGCCCACGGCCCGACGCGCTGATCATCATCCGCCGCGTGGCGGATGATGAAGGTAAGCTTAGGTCGACTGAAGATCGCTGGTCAGATGCTGGAGCCTGCTCCAGTTTTCCTTCGTGACTCGGACCCGATAGGTCGTCTTCTTCGAGGTGTGCTTCTCCGACAGCACCTGCGCGCAGGCGTAAATGTCGCCCTTGAGCTTTCCCGCCCAGGACGGGAGATCGAGCTCGCGCAGCATCCAGCGCTCGGCCAGGCGCGCCTGCACGAGGCCCAGCGCCTCGTCGATCCCCTCCCCCGTCGAGGCCGAGACGAGCAGGCGGTCGGGGAAGGCCCGCGCGAGCTCGGACTTGGCATGGGCGTCGAGGCGGTCTACCTTGTTGACGACGCGCACTTGCGGGACGTCTCGGGCGCCGAGCTCCGCCAAGACCTCGTCGACGGCGCGGTCCTGCCGCGCGCGGCTCGCCGCGTCTTGCGTCGCGTCGGAGACCAGCAGCAGGCAGTCGGCCAGCGTGACCTCCTCCAGCGTGGCGCGAAACGCCGCGACGAGCGTCGTCGGCAGGCGCTGGATGAAGCCCACGGTGTCGACGGCCACGGCCCACGTCCCGTCGGGCAGGCGCACGCGCCGCGCCGTCGGATCGAGGGTCGCGAAGAGCTTGTCGTCGGCGTAAACTCCGGCCGCGCCCTTGGTCAGCCGGTTCAAGAGCGTCGATTTGCCGACGTTGGTGTAGCCGACGATGGCGACCTGCGGGATCGGGATCGCCTCGCGCCGCTCGCGCTGGCGCTCGCGCCCCGCCTTGACGCGCGCGAGGTCTTTTTTCAGGTGCAGCACGCGCTGCTGGATGTGGCGGCGCTCGTACTCCAGCTTGCGCTCGCCGGGGCCGCGCGTGCCGATGCCGCCGACCTGCTGCGAGAACCCGCGCCAGGCGCCCGTCAGGCGCGGCAGCATGTACGAGAGCTGCGCCAGCTCGACTTGGAGGCGGCCTTCGTTGGTGCGGGCTCGCTGCGCGAAAATGTCGAGAATGAGCCTCGTGCGGTCGACGACCTTGGCGCGCAGTCCCTGCTCCAAATTCTTCTGCTGCGCGGGCGAGAGCTCCATGTCGAAGACGACGGTCTTCGCCTTGCGCGCCTGCGCGAGGGTCGCGACCTCCTCGACCTTTCCCGTGCCGATGAGCGTGCCGGCGTGATAGCGCGCCAGGGCCTGGCTCGCCTCGGCCGCGACCTCGGCGCCGGCCGTGTCGGCCAGCCGGCGAAGCTCCGCCAAGCTCGAGCGCATCACGGAGGCGTCCGCGGACTTGAGGCCTACGCCGACGAGGACGACGCGCTCCTTCAAGTCAGTAGAGCAGGACGCCGGCGGCTTTTTTTTGCAGCGTCGCGCGCCAGACGAGGGCGGTCTTGGCGACGAGCGACTCGAGCGGCGCGAAGTCGTCGGTCATCAGCAGGCCCTTCTCCGGCTCCGAGGGCAGCTCGCCTTTGAGCATCGCGGCGATGTGCTCGCGCGCCTCGGAACGCGGCGCGGCCGGAGCCGCTGACTCGATCGGGGCGTTCGAGCAGAAAAAAAGCACGTTGCCGAGGTCTTCATAAGTTTCGCTCGCGAGAAACACGCGCACGTTCGGGAACACGGCGCGCAGCGTCCGCGCGGCGGAGAGCCACGGGGCGTCGTCGCCGTGCACCTTGCTCACGAGGTTGACGGCGAGCAGGCCGTTCGGGGCCATCGCGCCGCCGATCGCGTGAAAGGCCTCGACGGTGAAGAGATGATAGGGCGGGGTCTCGGTGCCGAAGGCGTCGACGAAGACGAGGTCGTAGGGCTTGAGCGCGTCGCGCACGAAGAGACGGCCGTCCTGGATCGCGACGCGGCCTTTCGGATGAAAGCCGAAGTAGTCGCGCGCCGTCTCGACGATCGCGGGATCGATGTCGACGGAGTCGACCTCGAGGCCGTAGTGCTTCTCGAGGGCCTTGGGCAGCAGCCCGGCGCCGATGCCGATGACGAGCGCCGTCTTGGCCGCGGGCCGCTGGAGCGCGGCCCACTCGAGGCTGTGGGAATACTGCGAGTCGGTCTCCAGCGCCGGAAGCTCGGCCAAGGACTGCGTCGTGCCGTTGACGAGGAGATAGCGCTTGTCGCCGAAGTCGAGGACCTTGATCTGGCCGTAGGCGGAGTCCCGGTTGACGAGCATGTTCGTCGGCTCGACGACGCGCGGCCAGAAGCCGTAGAGCGCGACCGCCATCGCGGCCGCGAGCTGCGGCAGCGGCAGCTTCTGGCGCGAGAGCCAGGAGCCGAGCGCGCCGAGCGCGAGCAGGACGGTCGCGAGCCCGTAGAGGATCTTCGAGATCGGGAAATGCGGGATCAGCGCGAAGCCGGCGAGCATCGCGCCGAGGACGCTGCCGACCGTCGAGATCGAGTAGACGTCCCCCGCCCCGCGGCCGACCGAGGCGAGACCCTGGGTCTGCAGCTTGACCGCGACCGGGCCGACGGCGCCGAGCAGCACGAGCGACGGCGCGAACAACGCGAGCGCGGAGGTCAGCGCCCCGAGCTCGACGCCCAGGCCCGTCGTCGCCGAGAGCACGGGCGCGCGCATGACCGGCACGAGCGCCGCGCCCGCCGCGGACCAAGTGATCAGGCGCGCGAAGAGCGTCAGGCTCGCGCCGCGATCGGCCCACCGGCCGCCGAGGTGATAGCCCGCGGCGAGCGAGATGAGCGTGACCGTGATCTGCGCCGACCAGCAGTAGATCGAGGAGCCGTAGTACGGGCTGAGCACGCGCGCGCCGACGAGCTCGACGATCAGCGCGCCGGCGCCCGTGACGATCAGAGAACCGAGCACGTAGGCGCGCTCCTGGCCCTCGGGCGGCTTGCTCCAGGCGGACTGCTGCTTCATAAGAGAACCTCCAGCGCTTGCGCGAGCATCGAGCCTGTGTCTCCCCCCGTGATCTCGAAAGACGGCCCGAGCTGATGGCGGAACCACGTGCGTTGGCGCTTGGCGTAGGCCAGCGTCTGTTTGATCATCGACGCGAGGCCTTCCGGTCCGCTCATCTCGCCGCGCGCGCAGGCGACGGCCTCGGGATAGCCGAGGCTCTGGAAGCCGGGCTCGTCGCCTTTGTAGCCGCCGGCGAGCAATCGCTCCGCTTCGAGCAAGAGCGCCGGCCACAGCGCGCGCGCGCGGGCCTCGATGCGCGCGCTCAGAGCCTGCGTTTCCCAGCGGATCGAGAGGATCTTGCGGGGCAGGGCGCGCGCGCGGCCTTCGCGCCAATGCGCGGAGATCGGCTTGCCGGTCAGCTCGTAAACCTCGAGCGCGCGCACGGCGCGCTGGACGTTGCCGGGCGGGATCGAGGCGGCGGCTTGCGGATCGACGGAGGCGAGCTTTCGCCGGAGCGCCTCGGGGTCTTGGGCCAGCCTTCGGCGCAGCGCCTCGTCGCGTCGCGGCAGCGGCGAGAGCCCGTCGAGCGCGGCCCGCGCGTAGAGCCCGGTGCCGCCGCAAAGGATGGGCCGGCGTCCGCGCGCGCGGATTTCGTCGAACAGCTCGCGCGCGGCCGCGCCGAAGCGCCCGGCGTCGTACGCCTCGGAGGGCTCGACGACGTCGATCATGTGGTAAGCGACGGGAAGGCCGCGCGGCGGCTTGGCCGTGCCGGCGTCGAGCCGGCGATAGACCTGCCGCGAGTCGGCGGAAACGATCTCTCCGTCGAGTTTCGACGCGAGCGCGATCGCGAGCTCCGTCTTGCCCGAGGCCGTGGGCCCGACGACGGCGATTACTTCGTCCAGAACGGCGCCTTTTGGGCCTTGGCGCACAGGGCGTGGAATCGGCACGTCTTGACGCAGACCTCGGGGAGGCTGAGCGAGATGCGCGTGTCGCAGTCGATCTGGTCTTGCGCCATCTCGTCGATCTGCTCCTGGTGCTTCTTGGCGATCTTCGTGAACGCGATGCCGAGGCTGAACGTCTGGCCCTTCGCGTGGATGCGCACGACCTTGCCCTCGAGCGGCACGTTCTTGAGCCCCGGGATCGTCAAGATCATCTCGAGCGACTTGCCGCGCGGCGGCTCGAGGAACAACAGCAGCGACATGCCGCCGGCCGAAAGATCGGTCAGGATCGCGGGCTGGTTTTTCGGGCCGTCGCCGGCGCCGAAGTTGATCGTGATCGGCTCGACCATCCCTTCCATGACGTTGAAGCGCGCGTGGCGCCGGCGTTCGGCGCCCTTGGCGGTGGTTCCGTTCTTAGAACTCATGGATCTCTCCCAGCAGCGTCCGGCGAGCGGCTCCGGTCACTTGGACCGTCGCCAGCGCCCCGATCGGGATGTCTCGGTCCCAGCGGACCTTGAACCCCTCCGGCGTGCGCCCGAATCGCGCTTGTTCACTCAGGACCTCGACCTTGCGGCCGTGCTGCGCCTTCAAACTTTCCTCGGTCAGCGCGTCGACGACGGCGTTAAGGCGCGCCAACCGGGCTTCTTTCACGTCTTGCGGAACGTCGTCCGGCATCGTGTCCGCCGCGATAGTTCCGTTTCTAGGAGAGTACTTGAAACAGTACGCCGACGCCGGTTTCATGGCCTCGACGAGCGACAGCGTCTGCTCGAAATCATCGTCGGTCTCCGACGGGAATCCTACAATAATGTCCGTCGTCAAAACAACGCCGGCAACTTTTCGTCGCGCGGCCGCAACGCGCTCCAGCAGCCGCGCGGCGGTGTAATTGCGCTTCATCAGCTTGAGCAGCCGGTCCGAGCCGGACTGCGCGGGCAGGTGCAGCTGCGGGCAGACCGTCTTGCACTGCGCCATCGCGTCCAGCATCGCGTCGTCCGCGTAGTGAGGGTGCGGGCTCATGAAGCGCAGGCGCGCCAGGCCTTGGGTCTTGTCCGCCTCTCGAAGAAGTCCCGCGAAGTCCACCCCGCCCGAGCGGTAGCTGTTGACCGTCTGGCCGAGCAGCATGACCTCGCGCGCGCCGTTCTTGACCTTGAGGCGGATGTCCGCGAGAACGCCTTCGACCGGGCGGTAGAGCTCCCGCCCGCGCACCGCGGGCACGATGCAATAAGAGCACGAGTAGTTGCATCCGCGCATGATCGTGACGTACGCCGTCGCGCTCGAGCCGGTCGGCTGCCAGCCAAAGGCTTCCTTGCTTTCCTCCAGGCCGTCGAAGCGCTCGCCGATGGCCTCGGCGACGATCTCGTCGAAGCGCTCGATGGACTTCGCTCCGATGACGAGGTCGACGTGCGGGAAGCGCTTCTGGAGGCTCGCGTCGAGGCGCTCGGCCGCGCAGCCGGCGACGATCAGGACGCGGCCGGGCTTGGCCTGGCGCCACGGGCGCAGCGAGCCGATCAGCGACAGCGCCCGCTGCTCGGCGTGCTGGCGGACCGTGCACGTCGAGATCAGCACGGCGTCGGCGTCCTCGGGGACGTCGCAGCGGGAGAACCCGCGCTTGGCGAGGGCGTCCGACATCTCCGCCCCGTCGGCCGCCGACATCTGGCAGCCGAGGGCGATCGTATGGAGCTTCGGCGTGGCTACCTCCCCTTGCGCTTGCGGGCGGGCTTTACGAGAGCGGCTTCGACGGGGGCGTCCTGATCTTGATCTTGATCGCAGCCGGAGGAAACGGGCAGCAGGACGTGGACGGCCTCGATGACCTTGCGCCGGTCCTCGGGATTCAAAGGAGTCAGCGCGGCGAGCACTTTCTCGAGGGCGCGAAAAGCGGGGTTCATCGACTCGAATTATACCTTATCGACGGAGCACTCGCGGCAGCGGCCGAAGATCTCGTGGCGATGCCATTTAGGGACGAAGCCGAGCTTCTTGCAGGCGCGCTCCTGGATGACTTCGAGCTCGGGCCAGCGGACCTCTTGGATGCGCCCGCACTCGACGCAGATCAAATGGTCGTGGTGCGGCCGGTCGACCTCGACCTCGAAGCGCGGCGTGCCCTTGGGGCCGACGACGTGGTTGACGATGCCGCACTCCTCGAGCATCTTGAGCGTGCGAAACACCGTCGCTCGGCCGATGCCGTGGCGGCGCAGCGCGCCGTAGATGTCCTCTTGGCTCAAGTGGCGGTCCGCCTGGAGGAAGTAATCGAGGATGCGGCGGCGCTGGTCGGTCAGGCGCAGGCCGTTGCCCGCG
The DNA here is from genome assembly GCA_964600165.1 of uncultured Elusimicrobia bacterium. Lineage (GTDB taxonomy): Bacteria > Elusimicrobiota > Elusimicrobia > UBA1565 > UBA9628 > CAZRIP01. The sequence goes on from CAZRIP010000055.1 coordinate 17,744, forward strand.
AGGTGCCTCGTGAAGCGGATGTAGATCCGCTTCACGTAATCCTTGCGGTCGCCCCCGGCGGCGGGAAAATAGACGAGCTCGCTCGGCTCGGCGCCCATGCCGCATTTTGACATATTTTTGTAGCATCCCAAGGCTAAAGTAGCGTCATGCGAGCCTGGCTTGCCGCCGTCTTTCTCGCCGCGTGCCTGCCGTCGCGGTCCGCCGCGCAGGACGGCGACGCTCCCGCCGATCAGGGAGCGCCCGCCGACGACGCTTCGCCGCAGCAGCCCGCGGCCCGGGTCGAGGTCCAAGCTCAAGGCGACGCCGCGCCCGAAGGCCAGGAAAGCGAGGACGCGGACCCGTCCTCGAACTACACGATCGACGAGATGGCGCCGATGTCGGCCGAGGAGGTCGCGGCCGCCGAGGCCGCCGGCCCGAAGGCCGCGAAAGGCAAGAAGGCGGCCGCCGCGCCCGCCGCGGCCGCCGCGGCCGGCAAGAAAGCGCCGCGCAAGGGCGCGAAGGTCAAAAAGGCCGCGTCGAAGGCCAAGGCGGCCGCCGTTCCCGCGGCGGCGGCGGTCCCGGCCGTGAAGATCGCCAAGCCCGAGATCCCGCCCGTCCCGCTGACGCCTGTCGCGCCGTTTAATCCCTAGTCGGCCAACTGGCGCAGCAGATAGGAGTACTCGAGAGAGCGCATCTTGACGCGCTCGTCGAGGTCCGCGGCCGCGCCGTGCCCGCCCTCGACGTTTTCCCAGTAAAGCGTCTTGTCGCCGAACGACTCGAGCTCGGCCGCCATCTTGCGCGCGTGGACCGGGCCGACGCGGTCGTCCTTGGTCGACGTCACGAAGAAGACCCGCGGATATTTCACGCCGGGCTTGACGTTTTGATACGGCGAGTACTTGGCGATCGCCTCGGCCATCTTGGGGTCGGCCGGGTCGCCGTATTCGTCGATCCAGCTGGCCCCGGCGGCGATCTTCGTGTAGCGCAGCATGTCGAGCAGCGGCACGGCGCAGACCACGGCGTGGAAGAGCTCCGGGTGCTGCGTGAACGCCGCGCCCATGAGCAGCCCGCCGTTGCTCCCGCCCATGATTCCCAGGCGCCGCGGCGAGGTGATCTTGCGCGCGATCAGGTCGCGCGCCACGGCCGCGAAATCGTCATACGCGCGCTGGCGGTTCTCCTTGAGCGCGGCCTTGTGCCACTTGGGGCCGAACTCGCCGCCGCCGCGGATGTTCGCGAGCGCGTACACCTCGCCGCGCTCGAGCCACAACTTGCCGGTCTCGTTGAGATACGACGGCGTCATCGGGATCTCGAAGCCGCCGTAGCCGTAGAGCAGCGTCGGATGCGAGCCGTCGTTCTTGAGATCATGACGGTGCACGAGAAAATACGGGATCTTCGTGCCGTCGGCGCTGGCCGCCTCGAGCTGCTCGACCGTGAGGCCCTTCGCGTCGAAGCGCGCGGGCAGGCTTTTGACGGCGCGCGGCTCCCCGGTCCCGTCGTAAGCGTAGAGCGTCGTCGGCGCGAGAAAGCTCTCGTAGCGCAGGTACGCGGCGTCCGAGAACTCGTCGGTCGACGCGACCGACGCCATGCCGAGCTCGGGGAAGCGCAGCTGATTCATCGCCCAGCCGGCTTGCGTGCGCCGGGCCTCGAAGACGCGGCCCTGGACGTCGACCAGCGCGTCGATGAAAAGCCGGTCCTTCGTGATCGCGATCCCGGTCAGCGACGAGCGCGCGTCGGGGGCGTAGACGAGCTCCGCGGACTTCTCGGGCGCGGCGTCCCACAGGCTCGCCATCGGCAGCGCGACGAGCGCTCCCGCGGGCAGCGCCCGGTCCCCCGCCGCCCAGTCGGAGCGCAGGATCGCGAAAAAGCGCCCCTTGAACGCTCCTTGAAAATCGGCGTCGTCGGGAAACGGGATCGCTTTGAGCGACTCGTCGGGCTGCAAGACCCAATGCCGGGACTTCCAGAAGGTCAGGTTCTTTTGCAGGATCGTCACGGCGCCCTCGGGCCGGAATTCGGTCGAGCCCTCAGCGCCGACGTCGGCGGCGTCGGCCTCGAGCAGCGCGCGCGCTGACGACGGCGGCGTCCCCCGCCGCCACAGCTTGACGATGCGCGGATAGCTGGACGTCGTCATGGAGCCCGGGCCGAAGTCGGTCGCGACGAGCACGCGGTCCTTGTCCAGCCAATCGACGCTCATCTTCGACTCCGGCAACGCGAAGCCGTCGCCGACCCACGTCCCCTTGGCGATGTCGAACTCGCGCAGGACCGTCGCGTCCTTGCCGCCGTGCGAAAGAGACACGAGGCAGTCCTCTCCCGCGGGAGGCAGGCAGTCCGCGCCCTCGTAGACCCAGTCCTGCTTCTCGTCCTTGTTGAGCTTGTCGACGTCCAGGACGATCTGCCACTGAGGGTCCTTCTTCTCGTACTCGTCGGGACGGACGCGGCGCCAGAGCCCGTGCTGGTGCTCGGCGTCCTGCCAGAAGTTGTAGACCCAGCCGGCGCGCGGCGACGGCATCGGCAGCCGGTCCTTCGCGGTGATGATCGCGCGCGCCTCGGCTTCGATCTTCTTGTAGCGGCGGTCGCGCGTGAGCGCGGCGAGCGACTTGTCGTTGTGCGCCTTGACCCACTCCATCGCCTTCGGCGATTGGACGTCCTCCAGCCAGAGGAAAGGGTCGTCGGCGGGAGCGGCCTGAGCCGCGGCGGCGACGAGAAAAAGCGCCAGGATCACTTCTTTCCGATGTAGCCCGGCAGCTTGCGGGCGCGCTTGTCGCGCGCGAGGACCATCGCCTCCTTGACGGCGGCGGCGAAGTCGTCGTTGGGGTGGACCGTGAGGTTCTCGCGGAAGTACTCGGCCCAGAGGAACTCCGAGAACGGCGCGTGGTTCTTCTTGTAGCCGCCGCGGTCGCGCACCTCGCCGGCGATGCTGCGGTACGGATTGTCGCCGAGGCCGCGGATGTCCAGGGGCAGGTCGCGCTCGTCGTGCGCGTTGCCCCACCGATCCTTGAGGTAGACCTTGCCGGTCTTGCGCATCCGCTTCCAGAACTTCTTCTCGCTCTTGCCGTCGGTCGTCGACTTCTCGATGACGACCGGGATCATCTCGATGCCCGCTTCCCAGGCCGCGCGGGCCTCGTGGTGGTGGTCGTCGGGGCGGTCCTGCTTGCGGTTCCTCTCGCTCTGCGGGCCGCCCTTGTGCACGCGGTGGTCGCCGTTCTCGCGGACGACGACGGGAACGGGATGGTCGAGAAGCCAGGCGCGCCGCTGGGCCGGCGTCATCTTGAGCAATGCGTTCTTCTTCTTCTCGACTTGCTCCATTCCGACGTCGAACTGCATCGGGCGCAGATCGAGCACGTCGATCCACTTGATCTTGCCGGTATGCGCGTCCGGGCTCTCGGGCGCGAGCGCGGCGGCGAGCTTGCGCGCGGCGGCCGCGGCCTTAGCCAGCTTCTTGTCGGCGTAGCCTTCGGCGAGATCGGCGATCGCGGAGAGCTGGGCGGCGGCGTTCTTTTTCTGAGAGGGCGTCATCGTGTCCCGGGATTTTACCTCTTCCACGCGCGAGTTAAGGATCGTCGCGATCCGGGCCGCGGTCGCGGAATCTTCGTTGGCCGAAAGCAGCGCGCCGGCCGTCAGCGGCTTGCCGGGATCGAGCTGGGCGGCGAGCCCGCCGAGCGCCGCGAGATGGAGATCGGATTTCGCGGACAGGTCGCGGATCGCGCCGAGCGACGGATCGACTCCGGCGAGCTTGAGGCCCGTCGGCGTGGCGAGAAACATCTGGATGTTGCCGAGCAGCGCCGGCGTCATCGGCGCGGGGGCCGTTTCGACCTGCGCGCCGAACGCGGGCGCGGCGAGCAGCGCTGCGAGAACGGCTGTTTTCAGCACGAGTCCATTCTATCACGCGCGCTCAATCGCGCTCGGCGGCGATGGGCCTAATTCATGCCGCAAAGAGACCCACCTGGCGATAGGCCTTCCGCGACCTCAATGGGTCTGCCCCATAATACGGGTGGCACCGATATTATGGGTCGCGCCGATGGGCTTGCGCGAGAGAATCCTTGGGGGCGAGCTTAATCGTCGGTCCGCCAGAGGAACTCGCCCTTGGTGCCGGGGATCGTCCCGCCGGTGGCGCCGAGTCCGTTGGGCGCGGAGTGGACGACGGCGTTTTGGAATTCCAAGTGCTGGCCGTCCTTGCCGACGGAAAATACGCCCGGGTAAGTCAGGTTGAGGGTCGCGGCGGCGCCGGCGGCCCAGCTTTGATCGTTCGGATCGACGTTCCGGCTCACGAGGTAGTTATACAGGTCGTACTTCGGGTCTCCCGCTCCCCCGTTGGCGTGGTCCTGAGGGCTCCAGCCCACGAACATGAAGCCGTTGGCGAAGTTCGCGCAGGCGCCCAGGGCCAACCCCGGATTGTCGCCGCAGGCGGGCGTCCACTGCGCCTCGCAGGAAGTCCCGCATGCCGGCCCTGGACCCGTATTTGCGCCGCCCGACGTGGTCGAGGACGGCGTCGTCGCCGCGGGCGTCGTCGTCTTGACGGGCGGTATGACGGCGCCGGCCGTTTGACCGGTCGTGGGGGGCAGCGTCGGCAGGGTCGGTGAGCCGCTGCTGTTGTTGTTCGTGTTGGTGTTCGTGGCGTCGTTCGCGCAGGAGCAGCCCGTGCAAGACGCCGGCGTGCAATCGGAGCCGTAAGGCTGAAAGCCGGGAGCGGCGTCGCATTGAAGGGTCAACCCGTCGGCCGGCTTGCAGTTGCCGCCCAGGGCGTTCGCGCAGTAATTGGCGACGAAGTCGGGCCGAGACTCCTGATAAGACTGGTCGTCCGGGCAGCCGTCGGCGGCGGCCAGGCACTGCGTCGCCGGAAACAGCAAGATGAAGGCCGAGGCCGCGAGCGCTATGGGTCCGTTCTTCATGACGTTAGTTTAACCCGCCGCCGCGAAAACACAACTAAGAGCCGCGAAAAACAAGGTAAAAATTAGAGAAAGGCGTCCCGCGTATATATCCATGGACGGGGACGCTTCCTCCTGCTACACTGCGCGGGATGAAGCTCGCGCTCGCTCTCTCGCTCGTCCTCGCCGCGGCCGACGCGCGGGCTTACACGAAGACCGAGGAGTATCGCGTCCACCGCGTCCGCGGCTGGACCGTGCTGATCGCGCCCGAGGTGCAAGCGCGCCCGGACGAGGAGAATCAGGCGCTCGCCTTCATCGACCAGAAACTCGGCGACATCGACCGCCTCGTGCCGCGCGCCGCCGCCGCCGCGCTCAGGAACGTGAAGATCTGGGTGGAATGGGAGCACACGGACGAGGCGTCGACGTATCATCCCTCAGCGGAGTGGCTCCGGCAGCACGACTACAATCCGGAGAAAGAGCATTCGGTGGAGGTTGCGAACCTGCGGCATTTCCTCGATTGGGGAAGATCCGACCAGCCGATGATCCTGCTGCACGAGATGTCGCACGCCTACCACAACGCCGTGCTGGGCGACGGCGACGCGCGCGTGTTGGGCGCGTATCAGCACGCGCTCGAGTCCGGCCTCAAGCGCGCGTACGCGCTGACCAACGAGCGCGAGTTCTTCGCCGAGCTCGAGAAATACGACCCGCAGGGCTTCGCGATGATCGAGAGCGCCTGGGGCGTCCGATAAAGGTCCTGATATTGACGGTGACGGCGGGCGCCGGGCATCTGCAGGCCGCGGCGGCGCTCGAAGAAGCGTGGCGCTTCAAGCGGCCGAAAGACGAGATCCGCCGCATCGATTTGTTGCAGTTCACGCCGGCGCCGTTCCGCAAGCTCTACTCGGAGGGCTACGTGAAGCTCATCGAGCGCGCGCCGGATCTGTGGGCGGCGGCCTTCAAGAAATCCGACGACCCCGAGCGGCTCGAGAAGCTCACGTCGTTTCGCCGCCTGGCGGCGCGGGTCGTGACCGGCAAGCTCGCCGACGAGATCCGCGCGTTCAAGCCCGACGTGGCGCTGTGCACGCACTTCCTCCCCCTCGAGCTCATGGGCCACATCCGCGCGCGCGACGGCAAGGCGCCGTTCACGGTCTCGTGCGTGACGGACTTCGAGGCTCATGCGCTGTGGCAGGAGCCCGGCGCCGATCTCTACTGCGTGGCGGCCGAAGAGACGAAGGCGCGGCTCGTCGCGCGCGGCGTGCCGGAGAAGAAGGTCGCGGTGACCGGGATCCCGATCTCGCGAAGGTTCTGGAAGCCGCCGGCGAAATCCGCCGCGCGGCGGATGCTGAAGCTCGACGCGAAGAAGCCGGCGCTCTTGCTGCTCGGCGGCGGGTTCGGCATGGGCCCGGTCGAGAAGCTCGCGGGCTTGATCGACGGCTGCAAGGCCGACGTCCAGCTCCTGGTCGTCTGCGGCCGCAACGAGGAGCTGCGCGAGAAGCTCTCGAAGCGCGCATGGCGCAAGCCCGCGAAGGTCTTCGGCTTCGTGACCGAAATCGAGAAGCTGATGGCCGCGAGCGACTTGATCGTCAGCAAGCCCGGCGGCCTCACGTCGTCGGAGGCGCTCGCCGTCGGGCGTCCGATGCTCATCGTCGACCCGATCCCCGGCCAAGAGGCCGCGAACGCGGACTACCTGCTCGAGAAGGGCGCGGCGGTCAAGGCGAACCGCCTCGAGGACGTGCCGTATCGCGTCGAGAGGCTCATCGAGGCGGGGCTGTCCAGGATGGCCGCCGCCGCCCGGAAAGCCGGATCTTCGCGCTCGGCGTTGAAGGTTATCCACCGACTCGGCCCGGGCCGAGTTCGTGGATAACCTGATTGGCGATCAAAGCCCCGGCTTGGTCATCTCCTCGGGCTTGATCCACGCGTCGAAGTCCTTTTACTTGACGAGCCCGAGCTTGAGCGCCGC
>CAZRIP010000056.1:0-24430 GCA_964600165.1 uncultured Elusimicrobia bacterium
AAAACAGGAGGCCCTGGCGCAAGCTTTGTCCTTGCGTTATGCTTTCAGAAGATGGGATTCAACCGACCTTTTTCATTCTCTGAACCGCCAAAGGCGGCGGTTGATCCTCAGCGTTAGACCGATAGGCTTTACGGCCGAGGCAATCCCAAGGATCGCATTGCGAAGCAATAGCCAGGCTGGACGGTTTCCTGCCTCTTGACTATTAGGATAAAAACGGTATACTTATTATATCAATAGAATTTGAGTTTAACGAGGCCAAGGGCAAATCGAACAAGGCGAAGCACGGCATTGACTTTATTGAAGCTCAAGCCCTATGGGATGACCCGGAACTCCTCGAGGTTCCTCTAAAGACACAAGACGAGCCCCGCTCGATGATGATTGGCAAGATCGATGACAAACTCTGGTCTGCGATCATCACGAATCGAGGCCAGAGAGTCCGGGTCATTTCCGTTCGGCGTTCTAGAATTGAGGAGAAAGAGCTCTATGAAAGCTAAGGACTTTGACAAACTGTTTGACGAAGGAAAGGATATTTCCCGCCATCTTGACCTTTCCAAGGCACGCCGCGTTAACGAAACCATCATGCGCGTTAACGTAGATTTTCCCGCATGGATGATTCATTCTTTGGATAAGGCGGCCAGCCGCCTCGGTGTCACGCGGCAATCGATCATCAAGGTTTGGATCTCAGAACGTCTTCAACATAAGGCGTGATGCGCTTGTACTGACCGGCATTCACAAGCGCATCAGCAATTGGCCGGCAGTACGGCGTATGCGTTGGGGAGCAGCCATCGGCCGGCGGGCCGGCGGATGCGTTATGCAAGCGCAGGCTTAAAAGCCCCGGACCAAGAAAGGACGTCCGGGCTCCCCCCGCCCCCGGCCACAAACATCACTTTTTAACCAGGTGTGGGTCTAACCGGCGCCGGGCGCGCCCCGAGCGCCTTGCGCGCGTGGTCGAGAAGCTCGCTCGGCCGTATCGGCTTTTCCAAGTACGCGACGACGTTCGACGCGCGGCTGAGCGCCTCTCTGGTCTGCGCGTCGGAGAAGCGCCCCGTGATCACGATGACGGAAGGAATCTCCGCCGGGTCGCGCCGGCGCATGAGCTCGATCACCTCGAGCCCGCCATAATCGGGCAGCATCAGATCGAGCAGGACCAGCCGCGGCTTGAGCTCCTCCACCTTGGCCAAGGCCTCTCCGCCGGAGGACGCCGTCGCCACGTTGAGCCCGCCTTGCGCGAGCGTCAACGCGAAGACCTCCAGCACGCTCAGGTCGTCGTCGACGACGAGGATCAAGTCCCTGGGGTCGGCCATCACCCCAGGATAGGCCCGGAAACGGCCGCGCGCAAGGCCGGCGCCGTCAGGAATTGTCGCCGCGAAATTTCTATACTCCCGGCATGAAGACTCCGAAAACGTCCCCTGCTTTATTGATCGCCACGCGCAAGGGCGCTTTTTTCCTGCGCGGCGACGCCGCCCGCCGCACCTGGAAGGTCTCGGCCCCCGTTTTCCTCGGCCACATGGTCCACCACGCCGTCCAAGACCCGCGGGACCCGCGCGTGCTGCTGATCGCCGCGCGCACCGGGCATCTCGGGCCGACCGTCTTCCGCTCGCGGGACTTCGGCAAGACCTGGGCCGAGGCGCGCAAGCCCCCCGCGTTCCACAAGGCCGCGGACGGCAAGGGCCGCGTCGTCGACCACGTCTTCTGGCTCACGCCGGGGCATCCGTCCGAGCCCGGCGTCTGGCTCGCCGGCACCTCCCCCCACGGGCTGTTCCGCTCCGAGGACGGCGGCGCGACCTGGGAAGGCGTCGACGGATTCAACGAGAACCCCAAGCGCGACGCGTGGTGCGGCGGCGACGGCACGCCGGACGGGCCGAAGCTGCACTCCGTCATCATCGACCCGCGCGACCCGCGCCATCTCTACGTCGGCCTTTCCAGCGGCGGCGTGCTGGAGTCGACCGACGGCGGGCGCGGCTGGAGCCCCTTGATCAAGGGCCTCGACGTCGTCCAAGGCTTCGACGCGAAGGACCAGCGCGTGCACGACCCGCACTGCATCCGCATCCATCCTCTGAACCCCGACCGGCTTTACCAGCAGAACCACTGCGGCATCTATCGCATCGACCGGCCGTCGGACACGTGGACGCGCGTCGGCCGCGCCATGCCGCAGGAGATCGGCGACATCGGCTTCCCGATGACGCTGCACCCGCGCGATCCCGACACGGCCTGGGTCTTTCCGATGGACGGCACGGAGGTCTGGCCGCGCACGAGCCCCGGCGGCAAGCCCGCCGTCTACGTCACGAAGGACGCGGGCAAGACGTGGAGGCGCCAAGACCGCGGCCTGCCGCGCAAGGACGCCTGGCTCACGGTCAAGCGGCAAGCGATGACGGCCGACGCCGGCAAGCCCGTGGGGCTTTACTTCGGCGCCACGCAGGGCGAGGTCTGGGGCAGCCGGGACGAGGGCGCGAGCTGGACGTGCCTGGCGCGCCACCTCCCCCACGTCTACGCCGTCGAGGCCGCGTCGCTGCCGCGCTGATGCGCGTCCACGTCCCCTCCGCGCTGCGCTCCTACACGGGCGGCAAGGCCGACCTCGAGGCCGAGGCCGCGACCGTCCGCGGCCTGCTGGGCGAGCTCGACCGGCGTTATCCGGGCTTCGGCTTCAGAGTCATCGACGAGCAGGGCGCGCTGCGGCCGCACTTGCGCGTCAGCGTGAACCTGGAGCTCGTCGCGTCGCTCGACGCGCCTCTTCAGAAAGGCGACGAGGTCGCGCTGATCATGGCCTTCAGCGGCGGCTGAAGGCTACTTCGCCGCGGCGTTCAGGCGCGCGGCGTTCTCGCGCACGGCGGCGTTCCAGGAAGCTATGAGCGCTGGGTCTCTGATCGTCGAGACCGCGGCGCGCAGCGCGTCGAGCAGCGCCGGGATCGTCTCCACCTTCTGCCTGCCGTACTGGTCCTTGTCGATGTCGGCCTCGCGCAGCCCGGCGAGCAGCAGCGCCAGGCGCTCGGCGTCGTCCTTGACGAGCCGCGAGAGAGGCAGCGCGGCCGCCGACTTCACCGGGGCGCTATTCTGCATGCGCTCGGCGACGCGCAGCGCCCGGGTAAGCCACTGGCGCTCCGCCGCCTTCGGAGGCGCTTCCTGGATCAGCCGGTCGAGGGCGAGATAAACGGGCGCCCCGCCCCAGAGGTCGGGCCGCTCGAGCCACTCGCCGATCGTCTCGCGCAGCCCGGCCCAGGCGCGGCTCTCGTAGCCGAGCTTGACGCGCGCGCGCGCGAGCTCGATGCCCGGCGCGATCTGCGCCGGCTGCTTGGAAGCGGCGGCCTCCGCCGCGAGGCCTTCCAGGAACTGGTCGAAGGCCGCCTTCATGTCCGGCGACAGGTCGCCGCGCCCGGCCAGCGCGAGATAGATCGGCATGAACGCGGCCGGCGTCGCCTGCTGAACGTTCGACGGGAAGTTGACGATCAGGCCGAAGAGGTCCTCGAGCTCGGCCGGCGAGAGCTTCGCGTCCGCCGCCCAGACCGCGAGGCCGGCCAGGTAGTCGTTGCTGCCGGAGGGCAGCCAGCGCCGGCGCAGCGGCTCGAGCAGCAGCCGCGAGAACGTCGCGCGCTCTTTTTCGGGCGCGCGCGTCTGGAGGCGGGCCAAAAGCCCGAGCGTGCCGAAGACGGGAGCGTCGGCGGGGCCCTTGGCCTTCTGACGCGCGAGGCCTTTTTCGAGCGTCGCGCGCCAGCGTCCGAAGAGCGCCGCCTTCTCGCCGTCTTTCATCCATCCGAGCGCGAGCCCGAGGAGCTCCGCTTGCGCCGCTTGGTCCGCGAGGCTCGCGCCGCCGCGCGAAAGGGACTCGAGCCGCCGGCGCGCCAGGCGCAGCCGCTCGGGCTGGGAGAGCCGGGGCGTGATCAACGACTCGAAGTTCTCGGATCTGTCGCGGCCGGAGCTCCGGTCGTCGCCGAAGTTGGCCTGGCAGATCCACCACAAGATCAGACCGGCGACGATCGGCATACCGATCGCGACCCAAAGGGGCGCCTGCGCCAGATGCAGCCCGACCTCGCCCGCGACGCCGCCGAGGACGCCGTAGCCGACGAAGCGCCGGACGACGCGCGTGAAGCGCAGGCGTATGTCCTCGAGACGCTTGAAGGTCGCCTTGGACTCCTTGGCGTCCATCGTCAACGGCAGCACGGGCTCGGCGAGCTCGCCGTAAAAGCGGGTTTCGCCGCTGTTGTCGCGAGAGAAGCGCCCGCCGCCGTCGGTGCGGAACGAGTCCAGGCGCGTCTTATAGGCCTCGGCCAGGGCCTCGCGCTGGGCCGTCATCGGCAGGCCGGAGACGCGGGCCGCGAGCCGCGAGAAGAGGGCGTAGTCCTTCTGATCGGAGAGGCGCAGCATGCGGCTGGCGGAGGCGACCTCGCGCAGCGCGGAGGGCTCGAGCAGCGAGGCGGCCATGTGCAGGCCGATCAGGCGCGCTTGCGTCGACTTCGAGTCGAGCAGGTCGGCCGTCAGCGCGCGGCGCTGGCGCATGCCCTCGGGCGCGCGCTGGGTCAGGAACAGGAACATCTTGGCCGGCGAGAGCCGCGCGTCGAGCGCCGTCACGGGCGCCTCGGCGGCGGGCTCGGGAGCGGCGGAGGGCTTCGTCTGATCAGGAGCGGCGGCGGCCGGGGTCTCGGCGACGGCCTTGGCCGTCACCGGCAGCCGCAGCCAGAACCGCCAGAACCCGTCGTTCACGTCGTAGCCGAAGGTCGCGCCGGGCACGGACTCGACGAGGCGCTTGAGATCGAGCAGATCGCGGTCGGGCGAGAGGCCCTCGTCCTTGAGCTGGGCGGCGCGGGCGCGCACGGCGTCCTCGTCGGGGACCGGAGTCGAGAAGTGATCGCGGAACAGCCGCGCCAGGCGCTGGCCGGCGGCGAAACCGGAGTCGCCGCGCGCGAAGAGCGCCAGCTCGACCTTCCCGGCGAGCTTGGAGTCCGGGACGCGGGATTGAACGGAGACGCGCTCCTTCGAGAGCTCCTTGCCCAGCCGCGCGAAGACGTCGAGCCAAGCCGGGGCGGCCTCGCCGGCCGCGCCGTCCCAGCGCCCCTCGAGCTTGGAGGCGAGCTCGCCCTTGAGCGCCTCGAGCTGGGCGTCCTTGAGGCCCGCGGCCTCGTCGCCGAGGATGGTGGTCACGGAGTCAGGCTCGCCGCCCGCGCGGTCGGGCTCGGCGTTGGGCCGGAACGCGCCCATCGGTTCGCTCAGCGTGACGGCCTTGCGGTCCGGGAAAAGGAGGCTCTCGAAGGTGCCGGCGTCCTTCACGGCGTCGGGGCCGCGCACGGCCTCGTCCAAGACGCGCCGGAGCTTGGCGCCGAGCGGGCCGTCCGGCAGCGGCATGGGCTCGAGCGCCGGCGGCGGGTTGGGCTTGAGCTGGAAATCGAGCGCGTCGTCCTTGACCGAGATCTCGATCACGCCGCCGTTGACGAGCGCCCCCTCGGACTTCTGCTTGAGGAGGAAGCCGCTGATCTTGTTGGTGACGTCGCTCTCGACGACGCGCTTCAACGGCCGCGCGCCGTAGTTGGCGTCGAAGCCTTTATTGGCGAGCCACGCCACGGCCTCGGGCGCGACCTTGATGTCGAGGTCCTGCTCGCGCAGGCGCTTCTCGACGTCCTTGAGCATGATCTTGGTGATCGACTCCGCCTGGGCGACGTCGATCGGGTTGAAGACGACGATCTTGTCGACGCGGTTGACGAACTCGGGGCGCAGGCGCTGCTTGATCGTCTCGAGGACCTCGGACTTGAACGCGGCGCCCTCGCCCGGCGCGGAGGCGCCGAGGTTGGTCGTCATGATGATGATCGTGTTCTTGAAGTTGACCGTGTTCTGCTTGCCGTCGGTCATGCGGCCGGCGTCGAAGACCTGGAGCAGCGCGTTGAGGACGTCCGGGTGCGCCTTCTCGATCTCGTCGATCAGCACGACGGAATACGGCTTGCGGCGGACTTTCTCCGTGAGCTCGCCGCCCGAGTCGTAGCCGACGTAGCCGGGCGGCGCGCCGAACAGGCGCTGCACGGCGAACTTCTCCATGTACTCCGACATGTCGAGGCGGATCACCGCCTCCGGGTCGGAGAAAAGGAACTCCGCGAGCGTGCGCGTGAGCGCGGTCTTGCCCACGCCCGTCTTGCCCGCGAACATGAACACGCCCTGCGGACGGTTGGGATCGGAGAGGCCGGACTTGTTGGTGCGCACGGTGTCGGCGATCGCCTTGATGGCGTCGTCCTGGCCGACGATGCGCTCCTTGAACCACGGCTCCATGGTCAACAGTCTCTTATACTCGTCCTCGCCGAGCTCGCCGACGGCGATGCCGGTCTCCTTGGAGAGCGTCGCCATGACGTGGTTCTTGGTGATCTTCTCATTGACGAACGAGTTGGATTTCTCGTCGAGGGCGAGGATCGTCGTGTAGATCGAGACGATCTTGTTGTAGAGCTGGATCTCCTCCGTCCGCTTCGACTCGTCTTTTTGCGCCTTCAAGGCCGCATAGCGCTTGACGAAGATGCGCAGCCGGTCGGTGAGCTGGTCGATCTGGACGCGCACGCCGTCGCGCGCGGCCTCGGGCTTGGCCTCGGCGATCGCGCTTTCCAGCAGCACGCGCGCCTTGCGCGGCAGGAACTTCTCCGGGATGTAGCGCGCGGAGAGCTTGACCGCGGCCTTGGCGGCCTCGGGGTCGATTTCAACGTCGAACTTCCTTTCTAAATATTCGAGGTCGCCTTCCAGCATCTCGACGGCCTCGTCTTGCGTCGGCTCGTCGACTTGCACGGTGTCGAAGCGGTCGGCGAAGGCCGGGTCCTGCTCGACGTACTTGCGGAACTCCCCCATCGTCGTCGCGCCGATGACGGTCATCTCGCCGTTGCGCAGAGGGCTCTTCAGCAGATCGGGCACGGAGGAGGACGTCGTCACGTTCTTCAAGATCGAGTGGATCTCGTCGACGAAGAGGACGACCTGGTTGTTCGTCTTGGCGAGGATGGAGCGAAGCTTCATCAGACGCTCCTCCATCTCGCCGACCTTGCCGGAGCCGGCCATCAGCCGCCCGGTGTCGAGCTCCAAGATGCGCTTGCCCTTGAGGCTCGGCAGCTTGTCGTAATAAAGGTACTTGGCCACGGCCTCGACGATGGCCGTCTTGCCGACGCCCTTGTCGCCCAGGATCATCGGGTTGTTCTGCGTGCCCGCCGGCTTCGACAGGATGGTGATGACCCGTTTGAGCTCCTTGGAGCGCCCGACGATCGGCGCCAAGTCGCGCGCGCCGAGGTCGATCGTGAAACCCTTGAGGAAATCGGCCTCCTCCTTCGAGAGGCCGAGCTTATTGAGGTAAGTGTCGAGCGGCACGGCCGCTTGCGCCGGCGCTTCGGCGCTCTTCTCGCCGATGGTGGCCGCGATCATCGCCATGCCGAGCGCGCCGCCGCCCCAGCCGAGGAGGCCGTGCAGCGCCAGCCCGGCGCCGAGCACGAGCAGCGCGCCGAGGACGGCCCCGCCGCCGCCGGACGCGCCGCCGGTGTTCTCGCGCTGCTTCTCGTTGATCTTGTCGACGGCCTTGCCGGCCGCGTCGCTCTCGGCCGCCTTCTTCAGATTGTCGAGGACCTGGTGCTTGGCCTCCCAGGCGGCGAAGGCGTCCCAGGAGCCGGTCTTGTCGAGAAGCTCCTCGATGACCTCGGGCGTCTCGTTCTTGAGAGTGGTCGACGCCAGCCGCGCGAGGATGGCGGCGCGGTACTCGGCGTAGGCTTCTTGCACCGTCGGGCCCGTCCCGCGCGCGAAGCGCTCCTTCCAGGCGGGCAGCAGGTCGAGCAGCGGGGTCTCCATCGCGTGCTCGGCGTTGTGGGCCGAGACGGCCGACTTCACGCGCGCGTCCTTCGCGGCTTCTTCCTTGAGGCGCTTGCCGAAATTGACGAGGATGGCGTCGAGCTCCTTGGTGGCGATCTCGCGCTGAGTATTCTGCTGGGGCAGGATCGTCGCGTCCTTGATCGCGCGCTCGCGCATCGAGTTGCACGTGCCCATGACTAGCGGGACCAAGACCCCGCCGGCGGCCAGGTGCGGGGCGACGAAAGCGAGGACGGCGGCCCCGGCCATGCCGAGCGCGGCGCGCGGGGCGAGCCGGGCGGCGGCGGCCCGCGCGCGCGTCGCGAGGACGCGGACGGAGGCGCGCGGCGCGGCCGCCTTCCTCGCCTCGGCGCGCCCGGGGCGGCTCAAGAAAACGGTTTGCGCCGCGGGCTCGCCTTCGGGCTCGACGAAATCGCTTTCGGCCGTCCGCGCCGGCGCGACGGCGTCGAAGGCGACGCGTCCGGCTTGTCCGGCGCTTTCCAGCGAGGGCGCGGCCGCGCGCGGCGCGGCCTGCGGCGCGGCGAGCGCGCCGCGCGCCTGGGCCAGCGCCGAGGCGGCGGGAGCGGCGCTCTGCGCCGAGGACTGCGCCGCGGCCGCCGGGATCGCCGAGGCCGGCGCTTCGAGATGCGCGATTTCCAGCGCCGGCGCGGAAAGAAGCGGCGGCAGCTCGCCTAGAACGGGCGAAAGCACCGGCAGCGGCGCCGCCGGAGCGAGGGGCTCGACCGGCGCCTCCACCGCTTGCGCCGCGGCGGCGTAGGCGCCCGGGCCGGGCGCGGCGAGCGCCATGAGAGCGCACAATACCGAGGCCGCGACCTTACGCCAGGTCCGGAGCATGAGCCTATGGTAGCCGGAACGGCTTCCGGCCGACAGGACCCTGCGGCCCCCCGACCGAGCGATAAAAGGCCTATGCCGGACGACCCGGCGGACCCAGCTTGGGGCGCGCCTTTCAAATGCTAGAATCGGGCCGCATGAAGACCCTCGCCCTCCTGTTGCTGCTCGCCGCCCCGTCGTTCGCCGTCGAGAACCCCCAAGCCGCCGCGCTCAATGATCTCATCAAGCGCGATTGGGACCGCCAGATGCGCGAGGACCCCCTCGGCGCCTCCGACCTCGGCGACCTGCGCTTCAACGATCAGTGGCCGGACCTCTCATTTGAAGGAATCAAGAAGCATCACGAAGAAGACCAGGCCGCGCTCGCCGAGATCGAAAAGATCGACCCCAAGACGCTCGCGGGCGAGGACGCGATCGACTACGATCTTTTCAAATGGATCCACCAGGACCGGCTCGCGTCCTACGACTTTCACGAATACCTGTTCGCGCTCAACCAGATGGGCGGCATCCAGACGACCGGGGACCTGACGACGCAATCGCTGCGCTTTGCCGAGCTCAAGGACTACGAGGATTGGGTGACGCGCATGAAGACGTTCGGGCCCTACATGGACCAGACGATCGCGCTGCTCGCGCAAGGCGTCAAGGAAGGGCGCACGCTGCCCGCCGTCGTCGCCTCGCGCATCCCGAAGCAGATCGACGCGAACCTCGTGTCCGACTCCGACAAGTCGGCGTTTCTCGAGCCCTTCATGCATTATCCAGACAAGATCCCGGACGCCGACCGCGCGCGCCTGCGCGGCGAGGCCGAGCGCGCCTTCGCCGACGCCGTGCGGCCGGCCTTCAAGCGCCTCAAGAAGTATTTCAACGAGGACTATCTCCCTCATTGCCGCCAGAGCACGGCCGCGCGCGACCTGCCCGACGGCAAGAAGTACTACGCCTACCTCGTCGGCCACTTCACGACGACCCGCTACACGCCGGACCAGGTCCACGCGATCGGCCTCAAGAAGGTCGAGGAGATCCGCGCCCAGATGGGCGACGTGATGAAGGAGACGGGCTTCACGGGCACGCTGCCGGAGTTCTTCAAGTACCTGCGCGAGGACCCGAAGTTCCACTATACCGACGCCAAGGACCTGCTCAACGCCTACCGCGCGCAGGGCAAGGCGCTCGATCCGCTGCTCGTCAAATGGTTCGGCCGCGAGCCGCGCGTGCCGTGGGGCATCGACCCGATCCCGGCGGACCAGGCCCCGGACACCTACACGGCGTACTCGAGCGGGCCGTCGGGCGACGGCCGCCGCGCCGCGATCATGTCGGTCAACACCTACAAGCCGCAGACGCGGCCGATCTACGAGATCCCGGCGCTGACCTGCCACGAAGGCCGGCCCGGGCACGCGCTGCAGCTCTCCATCGCCTCCGAGCTGACGGGCCTGCCGGAGTTCCGCCGCTTCGGCTACTTCAACGCCTACGGCGAGGGCTGGGCGCTCTACTGCGAGGTCCTCTGCCAGGAGATGGGCGTCTACGACGACCCCTACAAGAAATTCGGCATGCTCTCCTATCAGATGTGGCGCGCGCTGCGCCTGGTCGCCGACACCGGCCTGCACGACGAGGGCCTGACGCGCGACCAGGCGATCAAGCTCTTCGAGGACAACAGCGCGCTCACGCGCCAGAACATCGAGGCCGAGGTCGACCGCTACATCTCGTGGCCCGGCCAGGCGCTCTCGTACATGATCGGCGAGATCAAGATCCAGGAGCTGCGCAAGCGCGCCGAAAAGAAGCTCGGCCCCCGGTTCGACGTCCGCGGCTTTCACGACGCGATCCTGGGAGAAGGCACGCTGCCCCTCGACGTTTTAGATGGAGTGGCCGCGCGCTGGACGGCGGCTCAGGAGTCCGGCAAATGAAGCGCTGCGTGCTGTTCGCCGGCCAGTCCGTTCAAGAGCAGGGGATGTGCAAGGAGCTCTGGAAGCTGCCGGCGGCGCGCGAGATACTCGTGCGTTTGACTCCTTTTATAGGAGAGGACCTCGAGCGCGTCTCGACCGACATGCCCGACGCCGAGCTCGCCCTGACTTTCAACGCCCAGCGCGCCATCCATGCCCACCACCTCGGCCACTGGTTCGCCTATAAAAGGAAGCATCCCGAGGACGAGCTCGACGGCGCCGTCGGGCACTCGATGGGCGTGGTCGCCGCGCTGACCGTGGCGGGCGCGATCTCGGTCGAGGACTCCGGCAAGTTCATCCGCGCCCGGGCGGAGGCTTTTTCCGAGGTCTGCAAGAGCTTCAAGGAGCCGCAGGGCCTGGCCGCCGTCACCACCGACGACTTTCAGGACGTCGTCGACGAGATCGGACAGTTCCCCGGCGTTTCCGTCGCGCTCTGGAACACGAAAAGCCGCGGCACGCTCGGCGGCACCGTCGCCGCGCTGGAAGCCTTCGCGCGCAAGGCCGACGAAGAGGGCTGGCCGGTCAAGGTCAAGGTCTTGAAGGTCGAGGGCCCGTACCACACGAAGGCTTTCTCCCCCTGCAAGGACAAGCTGCGCGCCGCCGCGGCGGCGATCGAGATCAAGGCTCCGAGCGTGCCCGTCTTCATGGGCACGTCCGGCCGCGCCGAGACCGACCCCGCGCGCATCAGGACGCTCTTGGTCGACCAGGCCGACTCGCAGGAGAAGCACCTCGCCGCCGTCCAGGCGGCCCATGCGGCGGGCTGCCGCAGCTTCCTCGAGGTCGCGCGCAAGCCGCAGCCCGTGACCTGGCTCAAGGACCAGCTCGACGGCGATTACGAGGCCGTGCCCGTCGAGACCGCCGCGCTGGCCTGACGGCCGGCCCTCCGATCCATCAAAAACACTTCTTTGCTTTAAAGCAAAGAAGTGTTTTTGACTATCGAGTCCCGAGCCGCTTGCGCGCTTCGGCGATCAGCGCGCGCATGTCCGAGCGGTCGGCCGCCGAGGACGGCGCGCGGAGCCCGGCGTCGAAGACGGCCTTCGCGGCCTCGCGCCGGCCGTCCCCCGCCTCGAGCTCGCCCAGAGACAGATACGCGGGCAAGAACGCCGGCTTGAGCGCGGCGGCGGCCGAAAGATCGCGCCGCGCCGCCTTCTTGTCGCCGCCGACGGCCTCGAGCACGCCGCGATCGCATAAGAGGCGCGCCTCGCCCGCCGGATCCCAGGCGCGCCAGAGCGCGCGATCGGCATTCGAGGCGCGCCGCGCCAGGTCCGCGGCCCGCGCCAGGGCCGCCGCCGCGGCCTCGCCGCGCCGCTCGCTCGCGGCGATCAGCCGCGCGTCGGCCGCCGCGAACAGCCGCGCCGGCTCAGGCAGGCGGTAGAAGCCGACCTTCACCGTGAAAGTCGAGCGCCGCTCGACGCCGGGAGCGTCCTCGAGCTTGTCCGGGACCAAGCCGTAGTTCGTGTAGAAGCGATGCGGCCAGCTCGCCTCGCGCCACGGCGCGCCGTAAAGGAGCCCTCCGGCCTCCGGGGAGAGGTCCCGCGTCGCGATCGCCTGAGGCAAGGCCGAGCGATAGACGAGAAGACAGCCGTCCGCGGAGCCGGCTTTCGCCGCGGGGAAGAGCCGGGTCAAGAGGCCGCGGCGCGGATCCCACCAGGGGCTGACGACGCGGCAGCCCTCGGGCCAATCGCGCTGCGCGTCATAGAGGAAGCGCCATTCGAGGTCGTTGGTGCGCAGCTCGCCTTGCAGCCCGAAGACCGCGCGGGCGTTCATCGCCGCGAAGACGAGGGTCAAGAGGGCGCAGACCGGCGTCACGCGCGGCAGCCGTCGCGCGGCGAGCTCCGCGAGCGCGCCCGCGAGCAGCACGAACGGCAGGAAGAAATAGAGGTGATGGCGCGCGTTGAACAAAAGCGTCACGGACGTGGGCGCGTAGATCGCCGAGAAGTAGACGATCCACCCCGCGCAAAGACAATAGAGCGCCGCGAGCTTCGGGGCCTTCGCCCGGGCCGTCCCATAGCCTCCGAGCCCGAGCGCGACGAAGGTCCCGACGACGCAGGCCCACGCCGGCACGCCGAGCGCGAGCGTCAAGTTTTGCGTCCCGAGCTGGTAAGCCAGGTTCCAGAAGAAGTTGAAGGGCGCCGCGCCCTCGGTGCGCGCGCGGCCCGTCCAAACGAGAGCGCCGGCCCAGGCGAGCGCCGCCCCCGCCGCGAGGACGAACACGGCCCAGGACCACGGCCGGGCGTTTTTCCTCAAGGCCTCGCGCCGCAGATAGAGCCCCAGCAGGAGCGGCGGCAGGAACTCGAAGCGCGCGAGGAACACGAGCAGCCCCGCGACCGAGAAGGCCGCGAGGTCGTCGCCCGCGAGCGTCCAGACCGCGGCGAGCGTGAACGCGACGATGATCCCCCCGCTGCCCAAGGAATGCGCGGTGATCGCGGAGAGAAAGCTCGTCAGCCAGGCGGCCGCCGCGCAGGCCGCGAGCGCGGGACGCACGCCGAAGCGCGCGAGCGCGAGATAGACGAGCAGCGAGCCCAGGACCCACAGCGCCTGCTGGGCCCAAAGGAACGCGCGCAGGGAGCGGCGCGTGACGAGCTCGAGCGCGCCGCGGTAGAGGAGCGGCGAGAGCTCCTTGTCGCCGACGCGCGGATCGAGCGTCCACGGGTCGACGGCGAAGAAGCCGAAGCTGTTCTCGTTAGGGAGCCCCGCGCGCAGCGCGACGGGGCGCATGAGCCGAAGCCAGCCCGCGGTCAGCAGCGCCGCCGCGAGCGCGAGAAGCCGGGCGCGCCTCATGCCCCGGCGAGCAGCGCCGCGCCTTTCTCGCCGAGCAGCGCCGGGCGCAGCTCGGCCGCGCGCTTGAAGTCCTCGACTTGCCCGGCGGCGTCGCCGCGCGCGCCGCGCGCCATCCCGCGCACGAGGTGGGCGAGGGCCTTGTCGCCGTTGCCTTCCAGGGCGCGCTCGGCCGCGGCCAGGGCCGCCTCGGGGTCGCCGGACTGGCGGCGCGCCTCGCAGAGCCAGGCCCAGGCGTCGCCGTAGCGGGCGTCCAAGTTCACGGCGTCCTCGAGGTCGCGGATCGCCTTCGAAAGCTCGCCGAGCTTGACCAGGCACTCGCCGCGCCAGCCGTAGCCCCACGAGCAGCGCTTGTCGCGCTCGAGCAGGCGGTCGAGGTCGGCGCGCGCCTTGCCGTAGTCGCCGGAAAGCATCGCCAGGTTCGCGCGCCAGCCGTACGCGGCGGGATAAGCCGGGTCGAGCGCGATCGCCCTCGTGAAATCGGCGCGCGCGCCGGCCTTGTCGCCCAGGCCCTGCTTGGCCAGGCCGCGCCAGGCGCGAAACCAGGCCTCCTTGGGCGCGAGCGCGATCGCCTTCGAGAGGTCCGAGATCGCGTCCTCGTATTGCCCCGCGCGATAGCGCGTCTCGCCGCGCCAGGCCCAGCCCCAGGGCCATTTCGGCTCCTTCTTGACGACGGCGGAGAACTTGCGCAGGATTTCCGGGGCCTTCTCGAGCGTGTTGCCCGCGCGCTCGGCGATGCCGTAGATCCAGCCGTGCTTGGGGTCGACTTTCACCGCGCGGTTCATGTCGGCGACGGCCTCGTGGAAGCGGTTGAGCCCCAGCCACGCCTTCGCGCGCTGCGACAGCGCCCATGAGATCAGGCGCTCCTCCTCCTTCTCGATGACGGGCGTGAGGTCTTTGACCGCCCCTTCAAAGTCCCCGAGAGAGAGCGAAGCCGCCCCGCGCCAGGAGTAGATGCGCGGCGGGGAATTCGGCGCCGCTTTGAGAGCCTTGTCGGCGTCCCGGTAGGCCTCCTCGAACCGGCCCACGCGGCGATAGGCCTCGGCGCGGTAGGCGTAGCCCTCCCAAAAGCGCGCGTCGAGCGCGATCGCCTTGTCGAGGTCGGCCAGCGCCGCCGCCTGGTCGCGGAAATTGAAGGCCGTGCGCGCGCGGACGGCGTAGGACCAGGAGACCGGGTGCAGCTCGACGACGCGGTTGAGGCAGCGCAGCGCCTCGTCATAACGGCGCTGGTCGCGGTGGGCCTCGCTGCACAAGACGAGGGTCCAGAGGCGCCCGGGCTCGAGCGCGAGGGCGGCGTCGAGGTCGACCAGCGCCTCGGCCGGGCGGCCGGCGCGCAGCTTGGCTTCCGCGCGCAGCGTCAGGCCCCAGGCCGAGCGCGGCTCGGCCGAAAGGGCCGGCTCGATCGCTTTGAGCGCGCCGTCGCCGTCGTTGACTTTGAGCAAGCCGTAAGCCTTCCAGCGCGAGACGAGCGCCGACGCCGGCTCCTTCTCCTCGGCCAGATGCAGCTCGTGGAAGAAGCGCTCGTCTTGCTGCAGCCAGAGCCAGGCCGCGGCGCGCAGCAGATGGTCGACGGCGCGCGCCGGCTCGGCGAGGACCTCGAGGACCTTTTCGCAGGCCTTCTTGCGCTCCGGGGCGACGGGACGCGGACAGGTGACCCAGGTGAGGGCCCTGGCCTCCAGAATATCGGCCAAGGTCGCGCCCTCCTCGGGCCAGCCGAACGGGCGCAGCAGCTTCGCGGCGTCTTTTTTCATCCTTTCCCGATGAGCGGCGGCACGTAGAGCACGGCCGCGGGGTTCGCGCGCCCGAGCGCGGCCTCAAGGTCCCTGTAAGCGACGGGCACGGCGGAGTACTCGTCCTCGCCGCCGCCGGGCATCAGATAGCAGACGTGGTCGTCCGGGTAGCCGCGCGGCGGCGGGTAGGGCCGGCTCGCGTCGCCCTCGACCATCTTCGGCGAGTAGACGACGAGCGGCAGCGTCGGATCGACGCCGTCCAAGTACATCCCCCCGCGCACCTGCAGGCCCAACCGCGCGCCCGCGGGGGCGCCGGCCAGCGTCGGCAAGAAATCGAAGATGGGAACCGCCCCCGGCGCGCGCACGGCGATCCCCTCGCGCCGGCAAGCGAGGACGAGCTTCCAAGCCAAGCGGCCGTAGCAGATCGGCAGGCCGCGCGTGACCATGACGATGCGGCGATATCGGGAAAAACCGGCCATGGTATCGCGCGCCGCGTCGTCGGCCTGGCGCTCCGTGCCGCGGAAGACGATCGTGCGCAGCGGCGCCGGAAACAGGCCGAGGAAGTCCGAGACTTTCGGGTCGGAGAGGTTCGAGTAGAACGCGTCGGCGCCGGTCAGCTCCTTGAGCGAGGAGATCGAGACTTGAAAGGGATGGCGGTAGCCGAGGCCGACGATGACGAGCTCCTTTTCTTTAGAAGAGGCCCGCGGCGGCTCGTTCTTGAGCAGCGCGGCCGCGCAGCCGTAGTAGCGCGCGCGCTCGAGCAGCACGTCGTGCGGCTTCTGGAGCGCGCGCGAGCGCGAGAACAGCTTCTCGGCGTCCGCGTATTCGCGCGCGCGCATGCGCAGGTAGCCGAGCCAGAACTCCTTGGTCCCGCGCGGGAGCTTGCGGGCGGACAAGAGCCGCTCGGCCTCGGCCGGGCGGTCGCGCAGGATTTCGAGTTGGACGAGTTCTTGCCTCAGAAAAGGATCGTCGGGGGCGAGGCGGCAGGCGGCCTGAAGGTCGCGCTCCGCGTCCCCGAGCGCGCTCTGCACGACGAACACGCGCGCGCGCTTGCGGAGCATGACGTGGTCGTCGGGCTTGCGCGCGAGGACCTCCGTCAGCGCGTCGACGGCCTGCGCGTAGCGCGCCTGGTCCAGGTAGATCGAGGCGGCGCAGGCGTGAGGCTCGACGGCGTCCGGCAGCGCGGCTTTGACCAAGTCGAGGTCCTTGAGCGCGCCCTCGTAGTCGCCGGTCTTGTTGAGCAGCACGGCGCGCTCGAGGCGCAGCCAGGGCTGATCCTCGGTCGCGAGCGCGCGGTCGATGTCGTCTCTAGAACCGGCCAAGTCGCCGGTCCTGGCCCGGAGAGACGCGCGCAGCGCGAGCGCCCAGCCCTTGGGATCCTTGGAAACGGATTCGTCGATGAGCTTGAGCGCCTCGGCGGCGTCGCCCTGCTGCAGCTTGATCATGCCCTTGAGCGCCGGCGCGAGCGCGCCGGCGGCCTCGGCGTCGGACCAGGCGCCGGCGACGTCGCCCGCGCGCAGGCGCGCGGCGGAACGAAAAACGCGCGGCCACGGGCCGTCATCGATGCGTTGATCCAAGACCAACAGGGCCTTCTCGAGATCGCCCTCGAGCAGCTCTTTCTCGCCGGGCTCGGGAGGAAGGTCGAACTCTCCTCCCAGCCAGCAGCGCAGCCGCGCCCGCTCGTCGTCCATTATTTTTTCGGCGGCACGAATAGGATCCCTTGGGCCAGCTTATGGTGCGAGGTCTTGCCGAGCTCCGCCACGGTGAGCTTCTGCTGCTGCGTCTCCCAGAGCTCGTGGCGCGGGCCGTAGAAAAGGAGCTGGTAGTCCGACGAGTAGTTCTTGGCCAGGATTTTAGTCAGCGACTCCAGCCACTCGTCGCTCATGCCGTCGGCGAAATAGACGACCATCGGCAGGCGCGGGCTCGCTTTCTCGATCTCATCTAAAATTCTCAGCCCCATCGATTCGAACAGCTGGAAGCCGCCGTAGGAAAATCCCAGGACCTGGCCGCTCGCCGCGAGCACGGCGTCCATCGAGGACACGGCGCCGAAGGCCTTGCACGGGATGCCCTCCTTGCGGCAGCGCTGGATTATCTCGTTGGAGAGCGGCCCGAAGAGCAGCGGATGGCCGAAGGTGACGAAGGCGACCGTGCGCCCCGGCTTGGCCTCGGAGAGCACGAGGTCGGCGCAGAGCTTGGCGTCCTGCTCGTAGCGAAACGCCACGGGCCGGCGATTGGCGCAGAAGAGGCCCAGGAATTCCGACATGCCGATGCCGGGCAGGTTGTTGAACACGACGTCGCACTCGCCCAAGGCGCGCAGCACCTCGACGGTCGCCGTCTGCGGCGGGTAGACGCCGAGGCCGCACAGGAACACGCGGCCTAGTTTCTTCGCGTCGGCTTTTGATGTCCGGCCTTTTTTCGATAGTTTCGCCGCCATGGCTTTGGCCACCGTCCCATAGATGATCGATTGGTTCTTGAGGTGCTCGTCCGTCCCCGCCGCGGCCTGCGCCGCGGAAAACTCCTTCATCGCCGCGCCGTAGTCCTTCTCGACGCTGCGGATGTAGCCCGTGATGAAGCGCGCCCAGGCCGGGTGCTTCTCCCGGATGGGCGCGAGGCTCGCCAGCGCCTGAGAGAACTTGCCCTGCAGGGCCAGGTTCTGGCCCAGGCGCAGGTGGAGGTTCACCTGTGCCGGGCACATCTTGAGCGCGCGCTCGACGTCGTCTTGCGCCTGCGCGAGCCGTCCGAGCAGCATGAGGATGTGGGCGCGCAGGTCGTAGAGATACCAGTTGTCGGGCTCGAGCTCGAGCGCGGCAGAGGTCTCCTTCATCGCGAGGTCGTAGTGCCTCATGCCGATGAAGGTCTGCGCGCGCCATTGATGCCAGTTCGCGTTGGGCGAGAGCGCGACGGCGACGGAAAGGTCGCGCAGCGCCTGCTCCATGAAGCCCAGCCGCTGGCCGAGGTCGGCGCGCAGCGCGTAGGCGTCCCCCGAAGGCGCGAGCTTGACGGCGCGGTCCGCGTCTTCCAACGCTTCCCGCAGCAGTCCGCCGTCGCGCCGTCGCTCCGCGCGCGCGAGCAGCGCGGTCACGCTGCCCGGATCAGCGGAGAGCGCCTCGTCGACTTTCCCCTTGGATAAGAGGCGTTCGCCCTCGCGGATGCGCCCCAGAGCGTCCATCACCCAGCGCGAGCCGTCGGGATCGTTCGATTCCTTGGCCTGCTTCTCGAAGACTTCCGGCGCGGCCCGCAGCGCCTCGGTCATCTCGGCCAGATAGCGGTCCTGATCGCCGCCCTCGAGCGCGATCGTCCCGCGGCTGACGAAGACGTCCCAGTTGCGGTAGCCGAGCGCGACGGCCTGCTCCAGATCGGCGGCGGCCTCTTGGCCGCGGCCCAGACGGCGCAGCGTCTCCCCGCGCCAAAGATACGCCTCCGGCCACTCGGCGAAAAGCGCGACCGCGCGGTTGAGCGCGTCGAGCGCCGCGGCGTGATCGCCCCGGCGCATCAGCACCTCGCCGAGCCAGCCCCAGGCCCAACCGCAGCCGCAGTCGAGCTCGACGGCCTTCTCCAGATCGCGGCGCGCGCCGTCGAGGTCGTCCTCGAGGCGCAGACCGCCGCCGCGGCAGCCGAAGATCCAGGCCTCGTCGCGCCCGGGCTCGACGGCCTTCAGGCGCGCCGTCGCGTAAGAGCACTTGGGATCGAGCCGCACGGCCGCCTGGACCTCGGCATAGCCCTTGCGCCGGCCGCCGAGCTCGCGCAGCACCTCGCCCAAAACGGCGCGGGCCGGCGCGCACTCCGGCGCGGCCGCGAGCGCGCGGCGCAGGGCATCGACGGCTTCCTCGCGGCGGCCCGCCGATCTCAAGATCGCGCCTTCCCGCTCCGGCGCGGGCGTGAAGCCCCAGACGGCGACGCCGCCGTAGACGAGCGGCTCCGGGCTCTGCGGATACCGGGCGGCGAAGGCGCGCGCCGCCCGCGTCCAGTCCTCGGCGGAGGCGTCCGGCGAAAACAGGACGAGCGGGAACCGCGGGTCGACCGGCTTCTTGGCGAGCGCGTCCTCCAGCGCGAGGACCTGCGCGCCCGGGCAGCCTTCCTCGCCGCCCAAGAATTCCATCGCGCGCGACAGCGCCTCGCCCAGCGGCGACGGGCCCGGGAAGACCTCGCAGGGCACGCCCGTTTTCCTGGCGAGCGCGGCGACCTCGCGGCCGAGGCGGCTCGTCAGCAGCGGATGGCCGAGCACGGCGACGCCGACGGCCTTGGTCTCGGCCTGAGCCAGGATCTCCTTGGCGTCGCGCGCGCGCAGCTTCAACTGTCCCCGGGGAGAGTCGAGAAAAGAAAGCGGCCCTTCGTCGCGCAGGTCCGAATACACGAGAGCGCAAGAGCGCAGCGCCTCGACGGCCTCGAGGGTCGCGTTCTCGCTCGGCGCGGGGCCGAGGCCGCAGAGCCTAATTCCGGGAGAACTCTTCAATCGCCTTTGCGTGATGGTCGAAGACTCCGTCGTTGGAGATCCCGAGCCGTCCCTGCCACACCGACGTCGTCGTCGGGACGTCGGGCGGCATCGACTCCGGCGGGACGAAGCCGCGCACCAGCAGCTCGCGGCGGTAGCCGGCGGCGTAACGGGAAGATTCGACCCTCACGGAGACGCGGTCCAGGCCCAGCTCCCGCGCCGCCGCGACGGTCTCCTCGATCGTCTCGCGCGTGTCCATCGAAAGCCCGATCACGAAGACGCCCCAGGTCTTGAGGCCGGCCTCGCGGGCGCGCGCCGCGGCCTCGGCGGCTTGGGCGCGCGTCGTGCCTTTCTTGTAGGCCCGCGCGAGCTCCTGGGAGCCGGTGTCGATGCCGAAGCTCACGGAGGAAAAGCCCGCCTTCTTCATCGCCGACAGGAGCGCGGCGTCGACGAGGTCGACGCGCGTCGAGGCCGTCCACGACAGCCCGAGCTTCTCGCGCGCGAGGGCCTCGAGCAGCGCGAAGGCGCGGCCGCGGTGCGCGGCGAAGGTCTGGTCGCGGATGAAGACGGCGCGCGCGCCGAGCGCTTTGAGGCCGCGCGCCTCGGCGAGGACGTCCTCGAGCGGCCGCGTGCGGTGGCCGAGCGCGCTCGCGGGGCAGTACGTGCACAAAAAGGGACAGCCGTAGTCCGTCGACAGCGAGGCCCTCGGCCCCTCCGGCGAGAACGGCCAGCGGTAGCACGCCAGCGGAAACAAGTCCCAGCGCGGCGCGGGCGAGCTCCACTCGCCGTAGCGCCGGCGCACCGGGCCGCGGACGACGGCGCCGCCCTTCGCGCGGTAAGCGAGGTTCTCGAGCGGCTGGCCGGCGGACCCGCTCACGTAGCCCGCGAGGTCCGCTCCCGCGAAGTCGTAGAGCGCGGCGTCCAGGAACGGCTGCAGCTGGAACGCGGCCTCGCCCATGTCGAGGTAGAGGTCGCCGATGCCGGCCAGGCGCGCGCGCGGCAGCGCGGTCTTGAGGGCCTCGAGAAACGCCGAGTCCTCGACGTACGACGCCCCCGACGTCAGGAAGAACACGAAGTCCGGGGCCGTCGCGCGCGCGCGCGCGACGGCGGCGGCGGGCGCCAGGCCCTCGGCCTGGGCGTCGAGCACCGCGACCTCGCCCAGCTCGGAGAGACGGCCGCTCAGCATCGCGAGGTCGACCGGCGGCAGCGCGACGTCGGGCTCGACGACGGTGCCGATGAAGCAGTCGCGGGAGTAATTGCGGGACGCGGGCGGGTTGAGGAGCAGGAAGCGCATATCACGCATACATACTATGGGCGCCCATAGTATGTATGCGCCGGTCAGGCCCGAAGATAGACGACAAGAGCCCCCCCCGTGAACAGGATCTCGGATACGCGTCGATCGAGCGCGACATAGGAGAAAAGCGAGGCGCCGTCCGTGAACGGCGCGGCCAAGGACAGCCGCGCGAAATCGGGCCACGGCACGGCATCATCGAAGCGCAGCGACCAGTCCTCGCGCGCTTTTCCTTTCTCCCAGACCGAGATGATGTCTTTGATCGCGCACAGTCCCGCGAGGTCGGCGAAGACCTCTTTGAGGGCCGGGTCGGCGAGAAAGCGCTTGTCGAGTTTGCTCGTCTTGAACGCGAGCCGCACGCCGCCTGTCTCGCCGGCGCCTTCCGCGTCGTAGAGCCGCGCGAAGCGCGGCGCGTCTTTTTCCACGTCCCACCAGAGCTCGAGCCACGGGAAACCGTCCTTCGGGGGCTTCGCCGCGGCCGAAAGCCCGAAGCGCTCCGCCGCCGCTTTCGCGAACTTCGGGAAATCTTTCTCCTCGCCGAAATAGCGGACGCCGACGCCGGCGTCGGCAGCGTCGCTGCGCAGCGAGACTTCCCAACGCCCGGCGCCGAGCTCGTCGACGGCTTGCCTGAGGCCCGCGATCTTGCGCTCCGGCGCGCAGTCGGACCAGCCGGAGAGCCAGTCGCGGCATTGCTTGAGGATCATGCGGCGGCTTGCTTGAAGCGCACTTGGTCGACCTTGGCCTTGAAGCCCTCGGCCTTGTGGATGCCGAGCAGCGGGAGGGCGTGAGCCGCGCGGTTCTTCTCGACGGCGGTCCGCGCCTCTTTGAGGACCTCCGCCGGGAACCACTGCACGGCGTGGAAAGCCTTCTGCGTCTCGCGGCACATGCCGAGGATGAAGCGCGCCCCGAAATCCGTGAAGCTCGCGTAGCCGCAGACCGTGCGCAGCGCGTCGTCGACCTCGAAAAGCCGGCGCGAGACGTTGAGCATGACGGAGACGCGCTCCTGGACGTCGTACTCTTCCCGCGAAAGGGATTTGATGAGATAGGCCGCGACGTTCAAGAACGCGTGGGCTCCGAGGATCAGCCCGCGCAGGCGCCGCGCGTCCGGCCGCCACGGCGAGAAAAAGACCTGCCCCGCCTGGCCCGGCGCGAGCACGGGGTCGACCAGCAGCAGCTGGTTCATCTTCTGGTGGCAGAACTCGTGGATCAGCGTCTCCGCCTGGAGCAGCGGATCGTCGGCGTGCGAGAGGCAGATCGTGCCGCGCATGTTGACGTAGGACGAGCTGACGCTGCCGTAGTTCTTGGGGTTCTCGAGGGGCACGAGCGAGACGACCAGGTCCGTCATCTCCGCGTAGAGGCCGGGGTCGCGCTCCTGGACGTGCGCGAGCGCGCGCGAAAGCACGGCGGCGAAGCGCTCCTTTTCCGGGTCGCTCGGCGCGGCCAGCCCGTGCATGACGACGCCCTGCGTCGTCAAGAAGCCGCAGGTGTCGACGCGCATGTCGGCGGAGACGGGAAGGCTCGCGTGGAGCGTCGCCTCGCCGAAGGCGGCCTCGCGCGCCGGAGACGGCGCCGAAAACGCCGCGCGCGGGATGTCCGCCTTCGGCCCGCCCGCGAGCTCGAGCGTCACGCGCTCGGGCCCGATCTTGACGAGCAGGTCCGAGAGCGCGCGCTCCTTCGGGAACGCGACGAAGAACGGCGTGCCGTAAACGTGAAAATGGGCGTCGGGATCGAGCGTCGCGTCGAGCTCCAGGACGCCCTTTCCGGAAAGCGCGAGCGCGGCCGCCAGGCCCGAAAAAAGGCCGAACTGCAGGCGCCAGTTGTCCTCGCCGCTCGGCGCCGGGACGGCGAAGTGCCGGTCCCAGAGGTAGAGCCAGTAGTCGAAAGCCGGATGAGCGGCCAGCCGGTCGCGCGCGGCCCCGCGCGCGCCGTGAAACCAGCGCAGGACGCGCGAATGCCGCTTGCGGCGGGCGGCCTTGGGCGCGTCGCGCTCGTAGGCCTTGGCGATCTCCGGCAGACGCGCGAGCGAGCCCGCCACGCGCCGGCGGAACACGTAGTCCCAGTCCGGCGTCCGGCCCGCGGACAGGATCCACGCTCTTTCGTCGAGCCTGCGCGTCAAAAGATCGCCTCCAGCACGTGCCCGCCCGCCAGGAGATGGGAGACGAAGAAGCCGAGGAAGATCCACGCGGCGAAGGACATCGTCGGCGTCAAGGGGACCTCGTCGATCGCGTTCTCCTCGCACCACTCCTTGAGCCGGTCCGACTGATCGCGGGTCAGGCCGTCGGGATACAAAGTCCCGATCGTCTCGAAAAACTCGGGGTCCGCCTTGAGCCGCGTGATAAACGACGGCGCGAGCACGAGGAAGGGCTCGAGCGTCTGCCGCGAGCGGATCGGCCGGACTTCTTGGTCCCAGAGGCGGACCAAGATCAGGCTCAAGCCGAAGAAAAGGCCCATCGCGCAGACGATGAGCAGCGTCCGGCCGCCGGCCCCTCCGGGCCCGCCGCCCGTGACGACGCCGATGAGCGTCGCGCGCACCGCGCTCGCGACCCGGTTGAACACCGGCTTGGCGGCCGGGACCGAGAAGGCCGAAAGCCCGCGCGCCTTTCCCTCGATCCTTTGCGCGAGGTTCCTGAGCCCGAGAGTGCTCCTCGCCCAGCTCAGGTAGGGCTTGGCCTGCGGGACCGACAGCGACGGCAGCCCTTGCACCTCGCTGCGCGCCTTGCTGAGGTAAGGATTGAGGGCCGGCACGGAAAGCGCCGAATGCCCTTGCGACGGGACTCCCGCGCGCATGGAGGATGAAAGGCCGTGCGCCGCCGCCGCGATCTCGCCGCCCATTGGCCGGAGGCGCTGAATGACCCAGCGGCCGCCGTTCATCACCAGCGACGACAGCTCGCCCAACGCCAAGCCCAAGAACGGCAAGAGGAGCGTCATCATGAACGGCAGCCCGCTTCCGCCCTGGAGCATCTTCACGGCCCAGTTCATCCCGACGAACATGCAGAGGCTGAAGAGCGTCAGGTTGCGAAAAATGAAGCCGAAGGCGGACCAATCGCTCGGCGGCTTGAGCAGCACGAACCCGATCGGCAGGATCAGCAGGAGCTTCGAGTAGCGGCCGAGCAGGCTCGAGACGCGGCTCCACAGCGTGAAAAGCGCCGTCCAAAGGAGCGTGAGCTTCAGAGGCGAGCTGAAGAAGTCCTTGAGGTAGTACGAGAACAGCGACATGCCGAGCATGCTGACGAGCCACTGGAAGAGCGTCAAAGCCGCCGCGCGCGGGTCCGTCTTGAGCCGGGAGAGCAGCGCCTTGGCCTTGGGCCAGAGCTCGCGCGCGTAATCGCGCAGCTGCGTCCAGGATTGCTCGCTGAGGAAGGTGATCTCGCGGCGCCAGCCGAGCCGCCGCAGGAAGTCCAGGTTGTGCCGAAGGCGCGTGTCGTAGACGTAATAGCAGGCCCGCATGAACAGCACCGCCGCGGCGGGCAGGAACGTATTGATGAGCGCGGAAAGGAACAACCGCTCATAGCGCAGCGGGCCTCCGATGTCGAGGAGCGGGTAGAGCGCGCCGATCAGCACGAAGAGCTTCGCGTCCCCGGCCGGCCAGACGCCGAGCTTCCAAAGCGCCAGCGCCGCGAAGACGCAGAGCGCGACGTGG